>DVOP01000104.1 GCA_018713465.1 Candidatus Alectryocaccobium stercorigallinarum
GGGATCAAATCCATCAATCTAATTGACTGGATTATTGAATAACTGGTTGACAAATTATAAAATGGGACATGACGGATCTTTTTGAACACAAATTGAATATATCCTTAAACTAAAGTAAAATATTAAAATAATAAGTATATATCGGAGGTGAGCTGTATGAAATCCGCTCTTATCACAGGCGCGGCGTCGGGCATAGGAAAAGCGTGCGCTTTAAAGATGGCAGAAGAAGGCTATGGAGTTGTCGTTGCAGATATTAATTTAGACGCCGCTGAGAAAGTGGCCGATGCGATCATCGCGAAAGGCGGCAGCGCTGTTGCTGTTAAAATGGATGTTTCAAATGAAAATGAGGTGGAAGCCGGTTTTGATATGATGACGGATAAGTTCGGTTCATGCGATCTTGTGATGTCAAATGCGGGTGTTCAGATAGTTCATCCTTTTGAGGAATATCCTTTTGAGGACTGGAAGAAGATGATGGCGATACATGCGGACGGAGCGTTTCTTGTTTCACGTGCAGCGTACAGGCGAATGAAAGCATCCGGAAAGGGCGGCAGGATAGTTTTTACAGGATCGGTTCAGTCGTTTGTTGGCTCAAAGCTTAAAGAACCGTATAATTTCGCGAAGCACGGCGTAGCTGGCTTGGCAAAGGCTATAGCAAGAGAGGGCGCTGAGTATGGTATTTATACATATACCATATGTCCGAGTTTTATAAAGACGCCGCTCGTAGAAAAGCAGATACCTGAGCAGGCGGAGTCTCTTGGAATAACGGAAGATGAAGTTGTTAAAAACATTATGCTGCGCGACACTGTTGACGGAGTTTTTACGACTGTTGAAGACGTTGCGGATATGCTCGCGTTTTTAGCTAAAGATAAAGGAGCGCTTACAGGCCAGTCGCTGAGGCTTACGCACGGTTGGGCTATGATGTGACAAAATCAAATGGCAGGAGATAATACAAAATGATAAATGAAAAGATAGCGGTTTACGGCTCGGGTACGATAGGGGCTTGTGAAGCGACGCTGATAACAGGCAACGGCTTTGAATGTACTGTGATAGGTCATTCTGAAAAAGGACTCAAAAGATGTAAAAGAACGTTCGAGCAGAACTGGGACGACCTTATAGAAAAGGGATATGCTTCAAAAGAGAATAAGGCTGCAGCTTTAAAACTTCTTACAATTACAAACAAACCTGAGCAGCTCGATGGCTGTACGTTTGTTTTCGAGGCGGCGTCAGAGGACGTTTCGGTTAAGAAAGAGGTATATGAAAATATTTGTAAATACGCCGACGAATCGGCGATAATCGCGTCATGTACTTCTTCGCTTGACGCTTCGGTGCTTGCGTCGCTTACGGACAGGCCGGAGCAGCTTATCATAGCTCACCCGTTCCAGCCGGCGCATATGCTGCCGCTCGTAGAAGTCGTACCGAATGCAAAAACTTCCAAGCAGACAGTAAGCCGCACGATGGAAGTTCTTAACGTGCTGCACAGGCAAACGGTATATCTTAACAAAAGCGTGCCGGGATTCTTAGTCAACAGGCTGGCGCAGGCGCTTTTCAGGGAATGCATATACCTTATTGAACAAGGAGTGACGACGGCGGCGGATATAGATAAAGCGGTCAAATACGCGGTCGGAATGCGTTATGCGTCCATCGGGCTTATGGAGTATTTTGACGACGTTGGATTCGAGCTGGAAAAGGCCATAGCGGAAAATATATATCCGGACCTTTGCGGAACTAAGGAGATACAAAGCACTGTATTAAACGGCATTGCTTCAGGAAATAACGGACGCGCCGGAGAGCAGGGCTTTTATGACTGGACAAAGATAGATCAGGACGACTACAGAGTCAGAAAGCAGGCTCCGTTCTTTGACAGTGTAAAAGAATGGACCATGCCTGTCTGATGTTCAGGGGACGTAAATACCCTGAAAACGAAATGGTGAATTTTCAAAAAGTAATTTGCAAAATAGGCCAGAAATTGTTTGACAATGTATGGACATGATGATAAGATACATTTGTATGCCGCTCAGAGGGGTAGAAGTATGCGCTTTTGCGTGTCACCGCATCTGGCGAGTAATGTAATAGGAGGTGCCCTATGTACGCTATTATTGCAACAGGTGGAAAACAGTATAAGGTTTCCGAAGGCGACGTTATAAGAGTTGAGAAGCTCGGTAAAGAAGCCGGTGAAACAGTGGTTTTTGATCAGGTGCTTGCAGTAAGGAATGACGACGCTTTAGTTGCGGGAAACGACGCGGCTTCAGCTAAGGTTTCAGCTACAGTTGTTGACAACGGAAAAGCCAAAAAGGTCATTGTTTACAAGTATAAGAGAAAAACCGGCTACCACAAGAAGAACGGTCACAGACAGCAGTACACGGAAGTTAAGATCGATTCAATTCAGGCTTAAGCTAAAATGACGGAAATCACTTTTTATCAGACCGAAACGGGAGATATAATCGGATTCAGATCCGAGGGACATTCTGGATATGCGGATCAGGGAGAAGATATTGTGTGTGCCGCTATTTCAGCGCTAGTTATAAACACGATAAATTCCATAAATGAACTGACGGAAGATGAAATGGACGTTGATATCGATGAAGACGAGGGATATATAGACGCTTCGTTTTTCGATGCTCCCGGTAAAGAAGCGCAGCTGCTTCTTAAATCCTTAGCTTTAGGTCTTACGAATATGGAAGACGATGAAGCCGTAACTGAATTTATTGATGTAATTTTTGAGGAGGTAAGGACATGTTAAAAATGAACCTTCAGTTCTTCGCACATAAAAAGGGAGTTGGCTCAACAAAGAACGGACGTGATTCCGAATCCAAGAGATTAGGAGCAAAAAGAGCGGACGGGCAGTTTGTTAAGGCAGGAAATATCCTTTACAGACAGCGTGGAACACGTATCCACCCGGGCGTAAATGTCGGACGTGGAAGAGATGATACCTTGTTTGCAACTGCAGACGGTGTTGTTCATTTTGAAAGAAAAGGAAGAGACAAGAAGCAGGTTTCTGTTCTTCCGGTAGAAAACTAAGAAAAGCGGGGCTGTTGCATTTATTGTGATAGCCCTTTGTTTTACAGTAAAATGTTTTGGAGGAATGATGTTTGCCGACAGAGCGAAGATAATAATTAAATCCGGAAAAGGCGGCGACGGACATATAAGCTTTCGCCGTGAAAAGTACGTCCCGAATGGCGGGCCGGACGGCGGCGATGGTGGAAAAGGCGGCGACGTCATTTTTCAGGTAGACGAGGGTCTGAATACGCTTTATGATTACAGGCATAAACGTAAGTTTGCCGCCGGAAACGGCGAAGAGGGTAAAAAGCGCAGGTGTCATGGAAAAGACGGTGAAGATATCGTTCTTAAGGTGCCGGAAGGAACGGTCATAAAAGACGCGGAAAGCGGAAAAGTCATTGCCGATATGTCGGGCAGAAACACTCGTGAGATAATCTTAAAAGGCGGAAAAGGCGGACTTGGAAATATGAATTTTGCGACGCCGACTATGCAGGCGCCAAAATACGCTAAGCCAGGCCAGCCAGGAATGGAAATAGAAGTTATCCTTGAGCTTAAAATGATCGCGGACGTAGGGCTTATAGGTTTCCCGAATGTCGGAAAATCGACGTTTTTATCAAGAGTCAGCAACGCGAGACCGAAGATAGCGGATTATCACTTTACGACTTTACAGCCGAATCTTGGAGTAGTAGACGTGGAAGGCTGCAGCGGCTTTGTAATAGCCGATATCCCTGGACTTATCGAGGGAGCGTCTGAAGGCGCCGGCCTTGGATATCAGTTTTTGAGACATATTGAAAGGACGAGGCTTTTTATACATATCGTTGACGCGGCTCAGATAGAGGGACGCGACGTTGTAGACGATGTTTATAAAATAAACAACGAGCTTAGAAGCTATCTTAAGGAGCTTGCGGACAGGCCGCAGGTCATTGCCGCCAACAAGGCCGATCTTATTTTCAAAGACAGTGAAGAAGACGACCCCGTAAGCAGATTAAAGAAAGAATTTGAACCTCAGGGCATACGTGTTTTTGAAATATCGGCGGCGACCGGTAAAGGCGTAAAAGATCTTTTGTATTATGTTCAGCAGGAGCTTGACAAGCTGCCGAAGGATACGGCCGTATTCGAGCAGGAATTCTTCCCTGAGGAAGCGCTTATAAATGAGGATCTTCCGTATACAGTTGAATATGATAAAGACGAAAAGGAATATGTCGTAGAGGGACCAAAGGTAGAAAAAATGCTTGGCTATACCAATCTTGAATCCGAAAAGGGATTTGCGTTTTTCCAGAAGTTCCTTAAAGACAGCGGCATACTCAATTCTCTTGAGGAGGCCGGCATACAGGAGGGCGATACCGTCCGTATATACGGATTTTTATTTGATTACCATAAATAATGAGGTATAAAATGACGAGTAAACAAAGAGCTTATTTAAAAAGCCTTGCGATGAATATCGTGCCGACGATACAGATAGGAAAATCGGGACTCACTCCTGATATAACGAAATCTGTAGAAGAGGCGTATAATACAAAGGAGCTTATAAAGATATCAGTCCTGCAGAACTGTATGGAATCGCCGAAGGAGATGGCTGAAATGCTTGCGGAAAGGACAGGCTCGCAGGTCGTTCAGGTCATCGGAAAGAAGATAGTTCTGTACAAAGAAGGCAAGGGCGAAAAGAAGAAGATAATACTTCCGAAAGCGGGAAAAAAGGCAGATAATGACTGAAAGAAAGCATAAAATCGGGATACTCGGCGGTACGTTCGACCCTGTGCACATCGGGCATTTGATACTTGCGCAGTCGGCGTACGAGCAGCTGGGGCTTGAAAAAGTTATATTTATTCCGTCGGGAAAGCCTCCGCACAAGCTGAACAGAGCTGACGGCGCGTCTGACGGCGAAAGGCTTGAGATGACGCGGCTTGCGATAGAGGGAAACAGCGCGTTTGAATTGAGCGATATGGAGATGGATTCGGACGAGCCGACATATTCATATCTCACTTTGAAGAAGCTTTCAGAGGAGAATCCGGAAAACGACTATTATTTTATAATAGGAGAGGATTCGCTTGTGGATTTTACGTCATGGAAAAATCCAAAGGAAATAGTTAAATACTGCCATATAGTCGCCGGGATACGTCCGGGTTCTACCGACGAGAAGATAGAAGAAATAATCGAAAAGACAAAGAAAGCGGTCGGCGGCGATTATATACATATAAAGAGTCCGGCGCTTGAGATCTCTTCGCGTGAGATAAGGCAGAAGATACGTGAAAACAGATTCGTAAAATATTTTATTCCGGACAGGGTCTATGATTATATAATGAATAACGGTATTTATAAGGAGCAGAAGGATTGAATTATATCGATTGGATCGAACTTGAGGAAAAAGTTAAAAAAAAGCAGGACGCGGAACGTTTTCATCATACTCAGGGAGTAATGTATACGGCGGCGGCTCTTGCGATGGTTTACGGCATTGATATAGAAAGGGCAAAGCTCGCGGGTCTTCTGCACGACTGCGCGAAAAGCTCTATCCCGAACAGCAAAAAGGCTGAGGCGTGCGATTCATACGGGATAAAGATCTCGGAATTTGAAAGAAATAATCCGCACCTTCTTCACGGGAAACTCGGGGCGTATTTTGCAAAGCATAAGTACGGAGTGAAAGATGATGAAATATGCAGCGCAATAGCTTATCATACTACCGGAAAGCCTGATATGACGCTTCTTGAGCAGATCATTTTTATTGCGGATTATATAGAGCCGGACAGAGATGAAATGCCAAGGCTTCCGGAGGTTAGGAAAGCCGCGTTTACCGATATCGATATGTGTACGGAAATGATAATGTACGACACGCTTGAACATCTTAAAGAGTCCGGTCGGCCGATAGATACCGAAACAAACGAAGCGTTTGAATATTATCATAACCTTATATGCGAAAGGCAGAAAGCGTAATAAAGCAGGAAAACCTGAAAGATGACTGTGGTTTGGATTTATAGAAGTACAGGAGAAATTCTATGAGTAATGCAAAAAAGATGGCCGCTTTAGCGGTGGAAGCCCTTGAAGATAAAAAAGCAAATTCGGTAACTATCCTTGATATCGAGAAGATAACTACGATCGCGGATTATTTTATAATTGCGAGCGGAAATAATAAAAACCAGGTCCAGGCAATGACCGACGAGGTGCTTGACAAGCTCGGAAGAGCGGGCTTTGAAACGAAGCATGTCGAGGGATACAACACAGCTAACTGGATACTTTTGGACTACGGCGACATAGTTATCCATATTTTTGATGAAGAAAACCGTCTTTTCTACGACCTTGAAAGAATATGGCGCGACGGAAAGACGATAAGCAAAGAAGAACTGAGCGAGTGAAGTGTAAAAGAAACACCTGTATGAATCGACCGTTTAAGGCGGCTTAAATTCAACAGGTGTTTTTTGCATAAATGATTTTAGGATTTCTTAATTAGCAAGCACTGTCAATTGAAAAATCTCATATCTCCGATGACTTTTCCGAGTATGGTGAGCTTGTCTTTAACGATTATAGGCTCCATATAGTCGTTTTGCGGCTGTAAGCGCACATATCCGTTTTCTTTGTAAAAAGTTTTTACAGTCGCAGAATCGTCGATGAGCGCGACTACGATATCGCCGTTTTCGGCGTCGTTTTTCTGCTCGACAAGGACGAGATCTTTGTCAAGGATACCGGCGTTTACCATACTGTCGCCTTTTACACGTAAGAAAAAGGTTTGTCTGTTCGGAAGCCTGTCGGCAGGAACAGGAAAATATGATTCTATCTGTTCGGCCGCGAGGATGGGAACGCCTGCGGCTACAGTTCCGACTATCGGTACCATCACCATTTCGGTATTTTCATTTCCCGAAGGCTCGGGAGATGGCATATCTTCCGCAAAGGACGAACCGTTGTTAAAGCTGCTGTCGAGTATTTTTATGGAACGTGAGTTATGGCTGTCCTTAGATATATAACCCTTGTTTTCAAGCGCTTCGAGATAAGCGTGCACTGAGGAAGTTGATTTAAGGTTTACTGCCGCGCAGATCTCTCTAATGCTCGGCGGATACCCTTTTTCGAGTATCGAAGCTTTTAAAAATTCTAAAATTTCAGACTGCTTTGCAGTGAGTTTTGTTTTGTCACGCATTTGCGAACTCCTTATATAAACCATATCAGTAAAAATCGTCATGTTTATTCTATATAATAATAACACAGACACAGGAAAAAGCAAACAAATATTCTGATACGGTTCTGACAAAAAGTACAAAAAATCGAGGTATAAATACAAGATTATCCGTCAATATGACA
>DVOP01000105.1 GCA_018713465.1 Candidatus Alectryocaccobium stercorigallinarum
AAATGTTTTGTGTAATATAGCAAAAATAAATCAACGCTTGACAAACGGATAAGATTCGATTTTATCCGGCGGGAAAAAGCTTTTCACACTGCCGGCTTTTATTTTATACAGTTTCCACGGCGATTGCAAGAGAGTATAAGTTATGTTAAAATAATCTAATTATTGGCTGGGAGATATTTAATGCGAACAGCGCATAAACACATGTTTAGGATTTGCCAGACAGGGCGGAAAGAACAGATATGTTAGCTATAATCGACTACGGCGCGGGCAACATAAAAAGTGTTGAAAAAGCGCTTATAATGCTTGGAGAGGCTCCGGTCGTGAGCAGTGATCCTGAAATGATCATAAAAGCGGATAAGGTCATACTTCCGGGAGTCGGAAGCTTCGGAGCCGCTATGGATAATCTTAATAAACTGGGAATGTCCGACGCTATACGCGAGACGGTGAAAAATGGAACGCCGTTCCTTGGCATATGCCTTGGGCTTCAGCTTTTGTTTGAAACGAGTGAGGAATCCGAGGGCGTACAGGGACTTTCAGTTTTAAAGGGGAAAATAGTCAGGATACCGGCCGGCGGCGGACTTAAGATACCGCACATGGGCTGGAATTCCATTAAAGTATCAAAGGACAGCAGGATACTCGGACATCTCGGTGAGGAGCCGTATGTTTACTTTGTTCATTCCTATTATCTGCAGGCTGACGACCCTAAGATCGTTTCGGCTGTGACGGATTACGGAGTTGCCATACACGCGGCCGTTGAGTCGGGAAATGTTTTCGCTACGCAGTTCCACCCGGAAAAAAGCTCGGATACGGGGCTTTCGATACTTCAAAAATTTCTTGATATAAAATAACAAAAGGAGGGAATGGAATGCATACAAAAAGGATAATTCCCTGCCTTGATGTTACAAACGGCAGAGTTGTAAAGGGCGTTAATTTCGTTGACCTTAAAGACGCAGGCGATCCGGTAGAGATAGCGAAGGCGTATGATAAAGCGGGAGCGGATGAACTGACGTTTTTGGATATAACTGCTTCAAGCGACAGACGCGGCACGGTCGTCGACCTTGTGCGCGACGTGGCGAGACAGGTTTTTATACCGTTCACAGTCGGCGGAGGCATACGGACCGTCGACGATATAAGGAACATACTCAGAGAGGGAGCGGATAAGGTTTCGATAAACTCAGCCGCCATCGCGAACCCGTCTCTTATTTCGGAAGCGGCGGATATATTCGGAAGCCAGTGCGTTGTAGTTGCGATAGACGCAAGAAGAAGAGAGGATAAAAGCGGCTGGAACATATTCTCGCACGGCGGGCGTGTAGATACCGGAATAGACGCCCTTGAGTGGGCGAAAAAGGCCGAAAGCTTAGGCGCGGGCGAAATACTGCTTACGAGCATGGACTGCGACGGTACAAAAGCAGGATATGACATACCGCTGACAAAAGCGGTGTCGTCGCTTGTCGGCATACCGGTAATAGCTTCAGGCGGAGCCGGTACCATAGAGCATTTTTATGAAGCCCTTACCGAGGGCGGCGCGGACGCGGTGCTTGCCGCTTCGCTGTTTCATTATAAAGAGCTTGAAATAAAGACGCTTAAGGAAGAACTGAAAAAAAGAGGAATAAGCGTAAGGCTGTGAGGCTGTACGTATTATGCAATATCGAATTTGGAGGAAGCCATGCCGCCTATCACCGGAAATTGGGCAAAGGTCCTGCAAAATGAATTCAGACAGGATTATTATAAAGAATTGTATTATAAAGTGAATCAGGAATACCGTACATACAGGATATTCCCGCCGGCGAACGACCTGTTCAACGCATTTCACTTTACGCCGCTTGAAAAAGTAAAAGTGGTGATATTAGGGCAGGATCCGTACCATGAAGAGGGTCAGGCGCACGGACTTTGCTTTTCCGTAAAGCCGGACGTTGAGATACCTCCGTCGCTGCAGAACATATATAAAGAGCTGCACGACGATATCGGGACATATATCCCGGACAACGGATATCTTGAAAAATGGGCGAGACAGGGAGTGCTGCTGCTCAACACGGTGCTTACCGTCAGGGCGCACAGAGCCCATTCGCATAAGGACATCGGTTGGGAGCAGTTTACAGACGCCGTGATAAGCGCCGTTGATAAAGAGGACAGGCCGGTCGTGTTTATGCTGTGGGGCAAGCCGGCGCAGATGAAAAAAGCTCTGCTGCACAACCCTAAACATCTTGTGCTTGAAGCGCCGCACCCAAGTCCGCTTTCGGCATACAGAGGATTTTTCGGGTGCAGGCATTTTTCAAAGGCAAACGCTTATCTTGAGGCGCATGGTATAGAACCTATAGACTGGCAGATAGAGGATCTTAAGAAATAATCAGGCAGGTTTTTATGGCAAAGAGAAACTCAATGGTCAAAAACGCATCAATACTTATGATAGCAACTCTTGTATCGAGGATCATAGGCCTCATATACAGGAGACCGTTAGGCGCTATCCTCGGTTCGGTCGGACTTGGCTATTATGGCTACGCCAGCAATCTTTATTCCATATTGCTGCTCATATCATCTTACAGCATACCTATGGCTATATCTAAGATAATTTCGGAAAAGCTTGCCAGAAAAGAATATAAAAATACCCAGAAGATATTCAAGGGAGCGCTCATATATGCGGTCATAGCGGGAGCGGCCGCCGCGCTTATCGCGTTTTTCGGAGGCGGGATACTTCTCCCGGCCAACCAGCAGAACGCGGTCCCGGCGCTGCAGGTGCTTGCACCGGCGATTTTCCTTTCGGCTATACTCGGGGTATTAAGGGGATATTTCCAGGCCCATCACAATATGACGCCTACGTCCGTCTCACAGATACTCGAGCAGATAATGAACGCCGTAGTCAGCATTTTGGCGGCGTGGATACTTATCGGCACATTCGCTCCGGACGGAGGAACGGCGGCCGCCATATACGGTTCTGCCGGCGGCACATTGGGAACGGCGGCCGGAGTCGTTACGGCGCTGGTTTTTATGCTGTTTGTATACGGTGTAAATAAAGGCACCGTTAAAAAGAGATGTTTAAGAGATACTCACAGATACGAGGATTCGTACGGCGACGTATTCAAGATGATATTTTTTATGATGACGCCGATAATCCTCACGACGTTCATAAACAACGCGAGTGCGTATGTGGACAGTTATCTTTACGCCGGGATACTCGGCATGAAGGGCGTAAACGCCGACAGTATTTCGGCGGCTTACGGCGAATTCAGCAATTATTATATGCCGGTCATAAATATACCGCTGGCACTTGCGTCGGCAAGCTCTTCAGCGATGATGCCGGAGGTTTCGGCGGCGTATGCCGTGAAAAAATACGATACAGCAAACGGACAGATATTGAAGACTATAAGAATGACGATGTTTATCTGCATTCCGGCTACGGTTGGACTTACTGTCCTGGCTTATCCTGTCATGGGCGTATTGTTCCCGGCGGCGTCCGAGCTCGCTTCAAAACTGTTGATGACGGGCGCGATCTATGTTATATTTACGGCACTGTGCACGGTGACCGGCTGCGCGCTTCAGGCTATTGGCAAGCAGCAGTTGGCGATGATAAACGCGGGCATAGCGCTTGGGGTGAACATAGCGGCGCTGGCCGTTATGCTGCTTCTGTTTCCGCAGCTTGATATATATGCAGTCATGCTTGCGGGAATAATATTTTCTGTTGTATACTGCGTTTTAAACGCGGTTTCTATGCGGAAATATCTTGGATTCAGAAATGAATTTAAGAAGACATATGTACAGCCGGTAATGACTTCCGCATTCATGGGAGCGGCGGCGGCAGCCGTATATTATCTGCTGTTCAATGTGACGAGGAGGCCGTTTATATCGCTTGTGATAGCTATAATCGTCGGCGTATTATCTTATATTGTATTTTATGTTCTTGTAAGTAAGATAAAAGAAGACGAGCTGCGCAGATATCCGGCAGGACGTATACTTGTAAAGGTAATGAGGACTTTACATATATACAGATGAAAAATACAGACACACATTTTTTTAGAAAGAAAAGAGAAATTCAGGTAAGATATGAAAAACGAAAAATGTACGCTTGGAATTGATATAGGATCTACAACAGTAAAGATCGCTGTACTTAATGAAGCGGGGGAGATACTTTTTTCGGATTATGAAAGGCATTATGCCAACATACAGGAAACGCTTGCGCTGCTTTTGGGCAGGGCGCTTGACGCGATAGGCGAAACTGAAGCGTCTGCAGTCATTACCGGAAGCGGCGGACTTACGCTTGCTAAGCATTTGGACGTTCCGTTTGTTCAGGAGGTAGTCGCGGTTTCGACGGCGCTTGAAAAATACGCGCCGCAGACCGATGTTGCCATCGAGCTTGGCGGCGAAGACGCGAAAATAATATATTTTGAGGGCGGCAACGTCGAGCAGAGAATGAACGGCATATGCGCCGGAGGCACCGGCTCTTTTATAGACCAGATGGCAAGCCTTTTGAAGACCGACGCTACCGGTCTTAATGAGTATGCGAAAAATTATCAGGATATTTATCCGATAGCGGCGCGCTGCGGCGTTTTTGCGAAGACAGATATACAGCCGCTCATAAACGACGGAGCAAAAAAAGAAGATCTGGCTGCGTCTATATTTCAGGCTGTCGTAAACCAGACGATATCTGGCCTTGCGTGCGGCAAGCCAATAAGAGGACATGTGGCTTTCTTAGGAGGACCGCTGCACTTCCTTTCGGAGCTCAGAGAGGCGTTTATACGTACGCTTAAGCTGGACGAAGAGCATGCTATAATGCCCGAAAATTCGCATTTGTTTGCCGCTATAGGCGCGGCGATGAATTCCGAAAAGCAGGATCTCGTTCTTTTTTCGGACATGAAAAACCGTCTTGAGCACGGCATAAAAATGGAATTCGAAGTAGAACGTATGGAGCCGCTTTTCGCAAGCGACGGGGACTATCAGGACTTCCTTGAAAGGCAGAGCAGATATAAAGTCAGGACGGCTGATTTTTCTACATATAAGGGAAACTGCTATTTGGGTATCGACGCCGGTTCGACGACTACAAAGGCCGCCGTCGTAGGCGAGGACGGTTCGTTGCTGTATTCGTTTTACAGCAATAACAACGGAAGCCCGCTCGCTACGTCGATCAGAGCCATAAAGGACATTTATTCTAAAATGCCGGAAACGGCAAGGATCGCATATTCGTGTTCCACCGGATACGGTGAAGCGCTTATTAAGGCCGCGCTTATGATGGACGAGGGAGAGGTAGAGACGATCGCGCATTATACCGCGGCGGCTTTCTTCGATCCGGAGGTCGACTGTATCCTTGATATCGGCGGCCAGGATATGAAGTGCATAAAAATAAAGAACCATACCGTAGACAACGTGCTTCTTAACGAGGCATGCTCTTCGGGCTGCGGTTCGTTTATAGAAAATTTCGCGCAGTCTCTTAATTATTCCGTACAGGATTTCGCTAAAGAGGCGCTGTTCGCGAAAAACCCGATAGATCTCGGTACGAGATGTACCGTATTTATGAACTCGAAAGTAAAGCAGGCGCAGAAAGAGGGCGCTACGGTCGCCGACATTTCAGCGGGTCTTGCTTATTCAGTAATAAAGAACGCGCTTTATAAGGTAATAAAGGTTTCCGACGCAACAGAGCTCGGAAAGCATATCGTCGTTCAGGGAGGAACGTTCTATAACGACGGAGTATTGAGAAGCTTTGAGCGCATTGCGCAGTGCGAAGCCGTAAGACCTGATATAGCCGGTATAATGGGCGCTTTCGGTGCTGCTCTTATAGCGCGCGACAGGTGCGAGGGGCGCAGGACCACTATGCTTTCGATAGAAGACATAGACAAATTCGAGTACACTACGTCGATGGCGCACTGCAACGGCTGTACTAATAAATGCCGCCTTACTATCAACAAGTTTTCCGGCGGCAGGAGATATATAAGCGGAAACCGCTGTGAAAAGGGCATAGGCAAGGAAAAGAACGCGAATAACATACCGAACCTTTTCGAGTATAAAATGCAGAGGATATTCGGATATGAGCCGCTTAAGGAAGAAGAGGCGAAACGAGGCTCGGTCGGGATACCGAGGGTCCTCAATATGTATGAGAACTATCCGCTTTGGTTTACTTTCTTTACGAAGCTGGGATACAGGGTCGTGCTCTCTCCGGTTTCGACGAGGAAGATATATGAGCTTGGCATTGAGTCGATACCGAGCGAATCCGAATGTTATCCTGCGAAACTGGCGCACGGACATGTAACGTGGCTTATAAGGCAGGGAGTAAAATATATATTTTATCCGTGCATTCCGTATGAGAGGGAGGAATTCCCGGACGCGGTAAACCACTATAACTGCCCGATAGTTACATCGTATGCCGAAAATATAAAGAACAACGTGGACGAGCTGAACGATCCGGAGATACGTTTTCAGAATCCGTTCCTCGCGCTTTCGAGCGAAAAGGTCCTCTGCGACGAGCTTATAAAAGATTTTCCGGATATTCCGGCCAAGGAGATACGCGAGGCATGTCACGCCGGCTGGGTCGAGATGGCAAGGGCAAGGAAAGATATCGAGAAAAAAGGCCGTGAAACCATCAAATGGATGGAAAAGACCGGACACAAGGGCATCGTGCTCGCGGGACGTCCATACCACATCGATCCCGAGATACATCACGGAATACCGGAGATGATAACCTCGTATAATATGGCGGTGCTTACGGAGGACTCTGTTTCGGAGCTTGCTCCGCTTGAAAGGCCGCTTCGCGTGACCGACCAGTGGGTATATCACACGAGGCTTTACGCCGCGGCCAACTATGTAAAGACGCGCGACGACCTCGAGCTCATACAGCTCAACAGCTTCGGCTGCGGTCTTGACGCGGTAACGACGGATCAGGTATACGAGATCCTTTCGGCAAGCGACAAGATTTATACATGTCTTAAGATAGACGAGGTAAACAACTTAGGAGCCGCAAGGATAAGGGTAAGATCGCTGCTCGCGGCCATCAGGGTACAGGATAAGAAAAACAAGGAGCGCAAGAGGAAAATATTCCCGTCGGCGTTTAAAAAAGAAATTTTTACAGAGGAAATGCGTAAGGATTATACTATCCTCGCGCCGCAGATGTCGCCTATACATTTCAATATATTGGGACCGGCGTTTGCGTCCGAGGGATATAATCTTGAGATACTTCCGAACGACAATAAACAGGCCGTGGATATGGGTCTTAAATATGTAAACAACGACGCGTGCTATCCGTCGCTTATGGTAGTAGGACAGTTTATGGAGGCGCTCGCCACCGGAAAATATGATCCGGACAGGACTGCTATAATAATCACGCAGACAGGCGGAGGCTGCCGCGCTTCAAACTATATAGGATTTATAAGGCGCGCGCTTAAGAAAGCGGGATATGAGCAGATACCGGTAATATCGCTCAACCTAAGCGGGCTTGAGGACAACCCGGGCTTTAAGATCACGATGAAAATAGCCGTTAAAGCCGTTTACGCGGTTATACTCGGCGATATACTTATGAAGTGCCTGTACAGAATGCGTCCTTATGAAAAGGTCAGGGGCAGCGCGAATAAAATGCACAGGAAGTGGGAAAGACGGTGCATTGATTTTGTAAGCGGAGAGAAGGTTTCGCTCGGCAGCTTTAACAGGCTTTGCCGCAGCATAATACACGATTTTGATAATCTTCCGATAACGGACGAGAAAAAGCCGCGCGTCGGCATAGTAGGAGAGATACTTGTAAAATTCCTGCCGGCTGCGAACAACCACCTTGTAGACCTGCTTGAAAGCGAAGGCGCTGAAGCCGTATGTCCGGACCTTATAGACTTCTTTATGTATAGCTTCTATAACAATAACTTTAAGAAGGAGCATTTGGGAGGAAGCAAAAAGACCGCGGTGATGAGTAATCTCGGTATTAAAGCGATAAACTTCCTGCGCAGCGCGGCGACGAAGGAATTCAAAAAGAGCAGGCATTTTGAGCCGCCGGCAAACATACGCGATCTTGCGAGATATGCGCAGCCTATAGTTTCGGTCGGAAATCAGACCGGAGAGGGCTGGTTCCTTACGGGCGAGATGATGGAGCTTATCCATGGCGGTGTAATGAACATTGTATGTATTCAGCCGTTTGCATGCCTGCCGAACCACATCGTCGGAAAGGGCGTTATAAAGGCTATAAGGAAGCATTATCCGAAGGCTAACATCGTAGCCGTGGATTATGATCCGGGCGCGAGCGAGGTCAATCAGCTGAACCGTATTAAGTTAATGCTTTCGACTGCGAAGAAAAACCTATAAAAGTATAATTTTTGAATCGCAAATTTTGAAAGCATTTCTAACCATAGCAGTCGTCCTCCTCAGCCATAACCGCTCGACGTGCTCACATATATCTATTTCGCCGTCGAGCATGTCTTCGGACTCCTTGGTGCAATATGGTTCAAAATTGCTTTCAACAATTTGCTCTTCGATAGATTGTTGAATTTAGAATATTGTTAATAAATATAGAAAATTATGAAATATGAAATAATTGCGAAGGACGGCGCGGCGAAGCGCGCCCATATGGAAACGGTCCACGGCGTTATAGAGACTCCGGTTTTTATGAACGTCGGCACGGCCGCGGCCATCAAAGGCGCGGTTTCTACTGAGGACCTTGAAGCGATCGGAACGCAGGTCGAGCTGTCGAATACATATCATCTGCATGTGCGTCCCGGCGACGAGGTAATAAAAAAACTCGGCGGCATACGCAAGTTTATGGACTGGAACAGGCCGGTGCTTACTGACTCCGGCGGTTTTCAGGTCTTTTCGCTTGCGTCAATGCGCAGGATAAAGGAAGAGGGAGTTTATTTTAATTCTCATATAGACGGCAGAAAGATATTCATGGGGCCGGAGGAAAGTATGCAGATACAGTCGAACCTTGCGTCGACGATAGCAATGGCTTTTGACGAGTGTCCGTCGGCTAAGGCGGAAAGAGGCTATGTCGAAGCTTCTGTCGCTCGTACAACGAGATGGCTTGAGCGCTGCAAAAAAAAGATGGCGGAGCTCAATGCTGCAGAAGATACGATAAACAAAGAGCAGCTCCTGTTTGGAATAAACCAGGGCGCTATATTTGAAGATATAAGGCGCGGCCACGCGCAGGCAATTTCGGATATGGAGCTTGACGGTTATGCGATTGGCGGGCTTGCGGTAGGCGAGACTCATGAAGAAATGTATCACATCATAGAGGAAACCGTTCCGTTTTTACCGAAAGAAAAGCCTACATATCTGATGGGTGTCGGAACTCCGGAAAATATCCTTGAAGCCGTTGACCGCGGAGTGGATTTTTTCGACTGCGTATATCCGAGCCGTAACGGACGCCACGGGCATGTGTATACCAATACCGGCAGGCTGAATCTTAAGAACGCGCAGTACGAGCTGGACGACAGACCTATAGATGAAAGCTGCGGCTGCCCGGCGTGCAGGAGGTATTCAAGAGCGTATATAAGACATCTTCTAAAGGCGGGAGAAATGCTCGGAATGAGGCTTTGCGTGCTGCACAATCTGTATTATTATAATAAGCTTATGGCGGAAATACGTCTGGCCATAGAAGAGGGCCGGTATAAGGCTTATAAGGAAGAGAAGATATACAACCTAAGGCAGGGACAGTAAAACGGAAAAAATGTGCGAGATGAAGCGCTTTAATTAAGAAAAACATCTTGTAAATGCCCTGTTAATTGTGTAATATATAGAATGTTAATGTTTTTTGAGAAAACATAAAAGTTTAAACAGCTTTTATATAAGGAGGAAATGATTTAATGTTTTTGGCAGATTCAGCTTCGTCAGCAAGCGGCGGCGGTTTTTCAATGATAATAATGGTAGTTGCTCTTATCGCTATCATGTATTTTTTAATGATACGTCCGCAGAATAAAGAGAAAAAGAGAATGCAGAATATGCTTTCATCGTTGGAGCCGGGAGACGCTGTCGTCACAAATGCCGGATTTTACGGAGTTGTAATAGATATGACGGAAGACGATGTTATCGTTGAGTTCGGAAACAACAAGAATTGCAGGATCCCGATGAAAAAAGAAGCTATCATACAGGTTGAAAAGCCTGCGGATGCTATCGCTAAAAAAGACGGCGAGAAAAAAGAGGGAACTAAATAAAAAATTTAAAAAGACAATCTGTTGTTTTGCGAAAACAGCAGATTGTCTTTGTCTTGCTTATGGAGAAAAAATATGGGATATAAAATAGGACTGATATACGGAGACGGTATAGGACCGGAAATAGTAAGAGAAGCGAAAAAGGTTTTAGATTCCGCGGCTTCAAAATACGGGTTTGAATTTGAATATGAAAGACTGCTTTTGGGCGGCGAGTCTATAGATAAATATGGAGTTCCGCTTACAGATGAAACGATAGCGGCGGCTAAAAAATGCGACGCGGTCTTGATGGGCTCTATAGGCGGAGACGCCAACACGTCTCCATGGTATAAGCTTGAACCGTCGAAAAGACCTGAAGCAGGACTCCTTAAGATAAGAAAAGAGCTCGGACTGTTTGCAAATTTAAGACCGGCGTATCTTTATACTGAGCTTAAGGACGCGTGTCCGCTCAAAGATGAGATAAAGGGCGGCGGCTTTAATATGATAATAGTGCGGGAGCTTACGGGCGGATTATATTTCGGAGAGAGACATACCGATGTCGTTGACGGAGTGCGTACCGCGGTAGATACTCTGAAGTATGATGAAAATGAAATCAGGCGGATAGCTGTTAAAGCTTTTGATATAGCTTCAAAGCGTTCGAAAAAAGTCACAAGCGTTGACAAGGCAAACGTACTTGATTCATCGAGACTGTGGCGCGCGGTAGTTGAGGAAGTCGCAAAAGACTATCCGGAGGTCGAGCTTAATCATATGTTTGTCGACAACTGCGCTATGCAGCTTGTTATGGATCCGTCGCAGTTTGATGTTATACTTACGGAGAACATGTTCGGCGACATACTGTCCGACGAGGCAAGTATGATAACAGGCTCTATCGGAATGCTGTCGTCGGCAAGCCTTAACGAAACGAAATTCGGACTTTATGAGCCGAGCCACGGTTCGGCGCCGGATATTGCCGGAAAAGAGATGGCAAATCCGATAGCGACGATTCTTTCGGCGGCAATGATGTTAAGATTTTCGCTTAATCTCGATGAGGCGGCAGATAAAATAGAAGCCGCAGTACAGCAGACATTGAGCGAGGGCTTCCGTACTCCGGATATTTATTCGGACGGAGCGAAAAAAGTAACTACGAGTGAGATGGGAGAACTTATAGCGGAGAGGATATAATGAAATTAAACGGTTCACAGATAGTAATGGAATGTCTTAAAGAACAGGGCGTAGATACGGTTTTCGGATATCCGGGAGGCGCTATCTTAAATATTTATGACGCACTGTATCAGACCGAGAATATAAAGCATATTTTAACATCGCACGAGCAGGGAGCGGCGCATGCGGCTGACGGATACGCAAGAGCGACCGGAAAAGTCGGGGTCTGCATGGCAACCAGCGGCCCGGGGGCAACAAATCTTGTAACGGGCATTGCCACGGCGTATATGGACTCTATCCCGCTTGTAGCTATTACTGTCAATGTAGGAACGTCGATACTCGGCAAGGATTCGTTCCAGGAGATAGATATTGCCGGCGTATGCGTTCCGATAACAAAGCACAGCATGATCGTAAAAGATGTAAACGAGCTTGCGGATACTCTCCGTAAGGCGTTCCGTATCGCAATGAGCGGAAGGCGCGGCCCTGTTCTCGTGGATATTACAAAGGACGTTACAGCGGCGGAATGTGAATACGAATATCAAAAGCCTGCGGATACTACGCCTGACGCGTCTAAAATATCTGAAGAGGATATAGCGCGCGCGATCGAGATGATAAACGCGTCGAAAAAACCGTATATATTAGTTGGCGGCGGTGCAGCGGCGTCTGAAGCTCAGGAGGAAGTAAGGGAGTTTGCGGCAAAGCTGGACGCTCCTGTGTGCGATACTCTTATGGGCAAGGGCGTATTTCCGGGTACTGATATAAAATATACAGGAATGATAGGAATGCACGGGACAAAAGTGTCGAATCTCGGGCTTTATTCCTGCGATCTGTTTATAGCTCTCGGGGCGCGTTTTTCGGACAGATGTTTCGGAAGTCCGAAGTCATTCCCGAAAACCGCTAAAGTGCTCCACATCGATATAGATAATGCCGAGATAAATAAAAACGTTCAGGTTGACCACAGCATTATCGGAGACGTTAAGGAAGTGCTCCAGAAGCTTCTTCCGCATATGGAGCAGCATTCAAATAAAGAATGGGCTGAAAAAATAAGGGAGCTTAAAGACAAATTCCCGCTTCAGTATGACATGAAATCTCTTACGGGACCGGCCATTGTAAACGCGGTGTATGAGATAACAAACGGGGAAGCAACGGTAGTTACCGACGTTGGACAGCACCAGATGTGGGCCGCTCAGTATTTTAAATATAAAAAACCGAGGCAGCTTGTTACTTCGGGCGGATTAGGTACGATGGGATACGGTCTCGGAGCAGCTATAGGCGCGAAGATCGGCAGGCCGGAGGACATCGTAGTTAATATAAGCGGCGACGGCTGCTTCAGAATGAATTTAAACGAGCTTGCGACCGTATCGAGGAACGATATTCCGGTAATAGAGATAGTCATAAATAACCATGTGCTTGGAATGGTCCGCCAGTGGCAGACGCTGTTCTACGGCGGAAGATATTCAAATACCATACTTGACGATAAGGTAGATTTTGTGAAAGTATCTGAAGGTCTTGGAGTTCCTGCGGTTAAGGTCACTACACTTCAGGAATTCAAAGACGCTATGAAGAAAGCGGTTGAGTCAAACGCTCCGGCAGTGATAGAGTGCGTTATTGAAAAAGACGATAAGGTATTCCCGATGATACCGGCGGGAGCTGCAAACGCAGAGGTTTTTGACGGCTCTGATATCGAATAAGCGTAAATTTTTGCAGGAAAACTAAAATCAGACTGCAAAAATACAGTTATTTAGCACTAATGCAGATTGACACGCGACGTTCAAAGTTGTATTGTTATATTGTTTATTTATTAACAAAGTATGGGACAGGAGAAAATAGAAGATGAGCAGAGTATATAATTTTTCAGCAGGACCGGCAGTGCTTCCGGAGGAAGTACTCTTAGAAGCTCAGGCAGAGCTTTTGGATTATCAGGGCTGCGGAATGTCGGTAATGGAGATGAGCCACCGTACAAAGGTATTCGACAGCATTATCGAGGGAGCGGAAGCGGACTTAAGAGAGCTGATGAATATTCCGGACGATTACGAAGTGCTTTTTATAGCGGGAGGCGCTACGCTTCAGTTCGCGCAGGTTCCAATGAACCTTATGAAAAACCGCGTCGCTGACTATATCGTTACCGGACAGTGGGCTAAGAAAGCATATCAGGAAGCGGCTATATACGGAAAAGCCAATAAGATAGCTTCTTCTGAAGACAAGACGTTTTCTTATATTCCGGACTGCAGTGATCTTCCGGTATCTCCGGACGCTGATTATGTATACATCTGTGAAAATAATACTATCTACGGAACAAAATATAAAACTCTTCCGAATACAAAAGGAAAACTGCTTGTTGCCGACGTTTCGTCATGCTTCCTTTCCGAACCGGTAGACGTTACAAAATACGGCCTGTTGTTCGGCGGAGTACAGAAGAATATCGGACCGGCCGGAATGTGCATAGTTATAATCAGAAAAGATCTTATAACGGACGATGTGCTCGAGGGTACGCCTACGATAATGAAATATAAAACACAGGCAGACGCTCATTCGCTCTATAATACGCCTAACTGCTTCTGCATATACATGTGCGGGAAGGTCTTCAAATGGCTCAAAAAGATGGGCGGACTTGAAGAGATGAAGAAGCGCAATGAGAAAAAAGCCGCTCTGCTTTATGATTATCTTGATTCGAGCAAGCTGTTCAAAGGAACTGTAAGAAAAGAAGACAGGTCGCTTATGAACGTGCCGTTCATCATCGGAGACGCGGAAAAGGAAGCTAAATTCGTAAAAGAAGCCGATGCAGCGGGACTTAAGAGCCTTAAAGGACACAGATCTGTCGGAGGTATGCGCGCAAGTATATACAATGCTATGCCGTATGAAGGAGTCGTAAAATTAGTTGAGTTCATGAAGAAGTTCGAGGAGGAAAATCTGTAATGGTCAAATATGCTTGCCTCAATCCTATAGCAAAAGTAGGACTTGAGAAGTTTGCCGGAAATTATGTAAAGACAGACAACGTAGATGAAGCCGAAGCTATTCTGGTGCGCAGCGCGAAAATGCACGACATGGTTTTCTCGGATGATCTTCTCGTTATAGCACGGGCAGGTGCAGGCGTAAATAATATCCCGCTCGATGAATGCGCTAAACGCGGTATCGTTGTTTTCAACACCCCGGGAGCAAACGCGAACGGCGTTAAAGAGCTTGTTCTGGCAGGAATGCTTCTGGCGGCAAGAGATATAATCGGCGGCGTTGAATGGGTCAAGGGAAACCTGGATAACCCTGATATCGCAAAGGAAGTCGAGAAGCAGAAAAAGCAGTTTGCCGGAAGCGAGATAAGCGGCAAAAAGCTTGGTATAATCGGTCTTGGCGCTATCGGACAGTTAGTCGGAAACGCGGCTACACACCTTGGAATGGAAGTATACGGATATGATCCGTATATATCTATCGACGGAGCGTGGAACCTTTCAAGGTCGATAAAGCACATAAAAGACGTAAATGAGATCTATGAAAACTGCGACTATATCACTATTCATGTCCCGCTTCTTGACAGCACAAAAGAAATGATAAACGCGGAAGCCATAGATAAAATGAAGAGCAATGCGGTACTGCTCAATTTTGCGAGAGATCTTTTAGTTGATGAAAAAGCGCTTGTAAGCGCACTCAGGGCAGGAAAGATCAGAAAATATGTTACTGATTTTGCGAATACTACAGTCGCGGAAGCGCCAAATGTAATAATCACTCCGCATATCGGAGCTTCTACACAGGAGTCGGAAGACAACTGCGCGGTCATGGCGGTCAAAGAAGTAATGAACTTTATAGAAAACGGAAATATCCGCAATTCAGTAAACTATCCGAACTGCGATATGGGCGTTTGCAATGCGGTCGGAAGGATAGCGATATGCCATACCAATACCGCGAATATGATAAGCAGCTTTACTGGCGTTTTCGGGGCAGAAGGAATCAATATCTGCGATATGACTAATAAGAGCAAGGGCGGATACGCTTATACTCTTATCGACGTCGAGACGCCGGTCACAGACGCGGTTATAAAAGACTTGAGGGAACTCAGCGGAGTTATTAAAGTCAGAAAAGTTAAGTGATTTAAGCTTAGATTAATTTGACACAATCAATTCTGAACATACAGCGAGGAATGATTGTGTCAATTTGTGCGAAAGGGGAAAACTCATGGCAGTTATAAGACCATTTAAAGCATTAAGACCGGCAAAAGGACTTGCGGAAAAAATAGCGGCTTTGCCGTATGACGTATACAGCAGAGAGGAAGCGGCGGAAATAGTTAAGGGAGACGAGCTTACATTCCTGCGCATAGACCGCCCGGAGACACAGTTTGAGCCGTCGCATGATATGTATGCGCCGGAGGTTTATGAAAAGGCTTCGCAGATGTTAAAGGAAATGGAGAATGAGGGCAAATTCGTTCAAGACGGCGAGCCATGCCTTTATATTTATGAGCTGACAATGGACGGACGCTCGCAGACCGGACTTGTGGCGGCGTCTTCGGTCGACGACTACATAAACGGCGTGATAAAAAAGCATGAGAATACGCGCAAGGAAAAGGAGCTCGACAGGATAAATCATGTCGACGTGTGCAGCGCGCAGACCGGTCCTATATTTTTAGCTTATAATTCAAATGCCCGGATCAAGGCCATATTAGACGAGGTGAAGAAAGGAGAGCCGGATTCGGATTTCGTTTCAGACGATGGAATAGGGCATAAGACATGGGTAATAAGCGATAAAGAGAAGATCGACGCTCTTGTCACGCTGTTTGGGGATATGCCGAATACATATATAGCCGACGGTCATCACAGGGCGGCGTCCGCAGTAGCGGTTTCCAAAAAAAGACGTGAGGAAAATCCGGGATATACCGGAGATGAGGAATTTAATTATTTCCTTTCAGTCCTTTTCGACGCAGATGAGCTTAAGATCATGGACTATAACAGGGTAATAAAAGATCTGAACGGAAATACTCCGGAAAGCTTTTTAATGCAGATTTCAACAAAGTTTGATATTATAGAGAACGGCTGCGAGCAATACCGTCCTGAAAAGAAGGGTGAAATGGGCCTTTATTTAGACGGCAAATGGTATAAGCTCACTGTTAAAGATGAGTTTGTAAAGAACGATCCGGTAGGAAATTTGGACGTTGCATATCTGCAGAGGGAAGTCCTTGCCCCTGTTCTTGGGATCAAGGATCCTGCTACTGACAAACGTATAGATTTTGTCGGCGGTATCAGAGGCTTGGGAGAGCTTGAGAGAAGGTGTTCGCTTGACGCAAAGGCTGCGTTTGCGATGTATCCGACGGATATCCACGAGCTTTTCGCGGTAGCCGACGCCGGAGAGCTTATGCCTCCGAAGTCCACATGGTTTGAGCCTAAGCTCCGCAGCGGACTATTTATACATAAAATTTAAGGAGTATACTTTTAAAAATTCATATGCATTGAATAATTTCTACATGGACTTAGAAATTATTCCAATGCCGTTTAAGTAAGCAAATTGTTGAAAGCAATTATGAACCATATTGCACAAAGGAGTGCGAAAACATGCGAGACCGCGAAATTCTTATATGTGAGCAGGTCGAGCGGTTATGGTTGAGCACGACGACTGCTATGGTGAGTAATGCT
>DVOP01000106.1 GCA_018713465.1 Candidatus Alectryocaccobium stercorigallinarum
GTAAAGTGTTATATGCTGTTTATTTTATAAAAAGACAAAAAAACACCACCAGACTTTTGTAAATGTCCGGTGGTAATCAACAAATCAATCTATTTCACCTATTAAATTGCCTGTAAACACAGCTAGTATCCGCGAACACGATTTTGTCCCCGTCTTTTAAAGAAATTTTTTCTCCGCTTTCCAACTTGACTCCGTTAACTCTTGTCCCGTTTCTTGAGCTTAAATCTACTATGCAGTAAAAGCTTCTCTGCCATATAAGCTTTGCATGCGCGCGGCTTACGGTCTTTGATTCAAAAGCTATATCCGCTCCGGCCGCTTTCTTTCCTACAAGATAGTTTTCCTTAACAAGCATTATCCCGTCTTGCGCAAACCCTTTATCCGGCATAAGCCATGCTTTCACAGGCTCGCCTTGTCCGGAATTCGCAAAAAACGGTTCATGCCTGTCTCTTATCACAGCGCTATTGGCCGCCGCTTCATATTTACCCTCTTTTTCTTTTACTTTAAATATCTTATCCAAAAAACCCCTGCTCTTCTTTTTCTCATTTTCTCTTTCTTCCGCGGAAAACAAAAAATCGTAATTACCGATGCGGCCTGCATTGCTTTGATTCAGTCCCCTGCCGCCGTTATCTGCCATTTTGCCTCCAAAAGCATTTACATCAGTATTACCGACGTTAGCAGTCGGCGAACTCCGCAAATCGTTTTCCATTGCCATATCGCGCAGTGATACGGGCGTGATCTTCCCGAGCACGCAGTTTTTATAAAATCCATATCCGAGTTTTACTGCTTTTATATCGTCCTGTTTTATACTTCCAAGCAGTTTTTCACTAAGCAGCTTACAATTTTCGGCAAACTTCTTTTCTGAATACGGATAATACACAAAGCTTACTTTTCGGCTATCCGTATTAATAAACATATATTCCGGATCCAGCAGTACGCCGTCGGGATCAAGGAGAAATTCCTGCAGTCTTTCAAGCGCTTCCGCCATTGAAATAAAAAGCGCACCAAAAAAGCTTTCGTCCGCCTGATATGTATTCAAATATGCTGAAAGCTGTATTTTCCCGGTGACATCATAATATAAAAGCTCTTTCCCGTTCACCAGCTCACCGCTGCACGAAGCAAACATTTCTATCTTATTTCCCGTCAGCATTTTCAGCCTGTAATCTTTTTCTTCTTCGCCGTGAAGCGAGTTTATTACTAAATATTGATTTCTCGTATCTCTCCTGAATTCGCTCTGCATTTCTTCTCCATTTAATTCATTATCCTGTCAGCCGCCCACATCAGCCGCTTTACCTCTACCGGATCGACCGAATTTATCTCTATCCCTTTATCCAGCACAAACAGTTCCCCGAATGTTTCCGGCAAGATACCGTAGCTCCATTTTATTTTTATACTTTCCCTGCTGCCCGTCACTTCCGACATTTCTTCCATGAACCCGAATATATTCTCCTCGTATCTCTCATTAAGCCTTTCAGAGGCCAGCTCCTTTGCCGTTTTTTCATTTTCCGTTTTTTGTATCCCGTAAAACCCCGCTTCATACGCTGCGGCCTTGCTCCACACATTTTCATGCATAAAATATATATATCCGATAAGCGATACGATAATTATCGCCGCAACCGGTATTATAAAAGCTGCTTCTACGGTAAAAACCGCCCTTTTAAATCTCTTCATCAAATCAATATCTCTACTAAACTTCCTATAAACAAAAAGATGATAAACGGAAGTTCTTTTTTATGTCTGCCTTTCATCAGATAAATTCCTCCCACGACAGCCGCAGCCATAAGGCCGGATATCAAAATGATAAATACAGCTGTCATGTCTCTCCATGTACCCAAAGCCATAACGACTACCGCGTCGCCTAAGCCCATCTGTCCATTAAATAATATAGCCAACGCAAGAACAACAAGACCCGGAAGCAAACCGCCAAGTATCTTTAAGAGCTCCGCGCCGCATGATATTGAATAGAGCATTCCCGCAATTCCTGCCAAAACTGTAGGCAGGAAAAATATCTCTCTTTTTCGTATATCATTTATCCCGTTTATACCTGTTATAAGGATCGTCGCTATCTCTGCAGCGCACATCTTTCACACTCCTGAAGCCCGTTTACTCTTGATATTTCCACCATGCGCACAGATCTTTTCAGTCCGCTGCATGACAAATCACTGTGATATCTGTCTCCGTAGCTGGTGATATATACGTCTGTTCCAGCCTCTGTATTATCTCCGCATTTCTCACATTCCGTATACTTTCCACCGTTTTCATTTCTCATCGACCCCACAGACGATATATCGGTCTTTGAAATGCTTAGATTTATATGTGTGCAGCATGACGATGTATGATATACCGTACCGTTTTCCGCAACATAAACATACTGCTCAGCCTCAGAAGGCGCGCCGCCGGCATATTCCCCGTTCCTTCCGGTCCACGCCCTTGCGCTTCCGCTGCACCATACGCCGAACATTTTTAAACCGTCAGGCAGAAACAGCGGTGTATAATTGATTTTTTCCGGAAGCTCTATCCACATCTCGTCATCGGATACTCCCGCCGCTGCCGCTGCCGTTTCCGCAGCGCTTCTGAGCTCCGCCATTTTATCAAGCGTCTTGGAATATACTCCCATAACGCTTGCCATACATATGGTCACCATAATAAACAGCGGCAGCACAAAAGCCGCTTCTACTGTCAGGCTTGCTTTTTTGAGGCGCAAAAGGATGCCCTTTTTTCCGGCATATCCAACCTCATTATCGGGGGAAGTGAGGTTTTGTTTTATTTGATCTGGTTCAGACAGAGAGTATTTTTTTTGATTTTTGCAAGATCTTTGCATTAGAGACAAGTCCTTTAAAAAGGGCATCCTTTCACACCTCATTTAAACGTTATAACTGTATCCTCTGTTTATGCTCATTGGCTTTCCGCTTATATATCCGTGGATCTCTATCTTCAGACCGCTCATACACATATCAAGGCAAAATCCGACGTCCTGCGCTCTTCTGTTGTATTCGATCATATCCGCAGTCCTTTCTATCAAATCGTCGTTTGGCGTCATATACATTAATATCCGCAAATATTCCTGATAGGTCAGTCCCTTCTGATTTTCCTGCGGCTGCGTTCCGGAATTCATAAACGAGAAAAGCGAAAGCGAGACCTGCCACGTGGAATTATCCTTGAAAATCGGAACCTTGCCGCCTGACAACAGACTTTTGACGTCCATCATACTCTCCGCATATGCCCACATAATTCTTGTGATCTGCGCCACGGCTTCTATCCCCTCCGGCATGAGCAGTATGGCGCTTACTATCGAAGCTATCTCATATATTTCAGCCGACTTATCCGTGCTTGATAAAAGATATATATAATTAAGCCCAAGCCTTATAAATAAAAGCCTGTTCATTACCGCCTTTAAGTTTGCGGAGTCATCTGCTTTGCCGCTTATGATATATTCGGCCTGATACTGCAGCGTTTCGCTGTCTTCGGCCGATAAAAAATCCGGAAAAAAGCCAAGTGCAAATT
>DVOP01000107.1 GCA_018713465.1 Candidatus Alectryocaccobium stercorigallinarum
ACGACGGCGTGCAGTTTTCACTTGAGGGATCTGAGGACGTGCAGATCACGCTCGATCTGAACGAGGACGCGGAGTACGAGATAGAAGTCAACAACGAGACGATGGGCATGATGAAGACGAATATCTCCGGCAAGCTGTCATTCGGAATTGAACTCGAAAATGAAACTCCTGTTCAGGTGAACATAAGGCAGATTTGATTCAGTTTACAGTTAAATAAAAACGATGATCGGGGACCGTGATATTTCACAGTTCCCGTTTTATCTGAACCGGAAAATTTATCTGACGGTAAAAGCATATTTAGTCAGACAAAAAGGAGAGCAATGGCAAAGGATAAAAAAAGCGTATTTTTCTGTCAGGAATGCGGATATGAGTCGCCAAAATGGATGGGACAGTGTCCGCAGTGCAGAAGCTGGAATACAATGGTCGAAGAACAGGTCAGCACCGGAAAATCTGCGGGAGGCAAAACAGCAAGGACGAGCAGGCCGGTATCTCTGTCGGAGGTTTCTTTCGAGGAGGACAACAGGCTGTCCACCGGAATAGGGGAGTTGGACAGGGTGCTTGGAGGCGGTATAGTAAAAGGTGCGCTCATGCTCGTAGGAGGAGACCCCGGAATAGGAAAGTCGACGCTTATGCTTCAGCTGTGCCGCAAGATAAGCGAGACGGGTATGAACGTATTATACGTATCTGGAGAAGAATCCTTAAGACAGATAAAAATGCGCGCCGAGCGTATCGGGCGCTTTTCGGATTCGCTTAAGCTGATGTGCGAAACGGATATCGACCATATAATTTCGGACGTAGAAAAAGAACAGCCGTCTTTGCTTATAATAGATTCTATTCAGACCATGTTCACGCAGGAGGTTTCATCGTCGCCCGGAAGCGTTTCTCAGGTAAGGGAGACGACGGGAAAGCTTCTGAAGCTTGCCAAAACGTCGCAGATCCCGGTATTTATCATAGGACATGTGACTAAAGAGGGCACGGTGGCTGGTCCGCGCGTCCTTGAGCATATGGTCGACACGGTCCTGTATTTCGAGGGCGACGGGCATGCTTCATACAGGATATTAAGGGCAGTGAAGAACCGTTTCGGTCCGGCAAACGAGATAGGGGTTTTTGAAATGCGCTCGGACGGACTTGCCGAAGTTTTGAACCCCTCTGAATATATGCTCGAGGGACGGCCTACCGAGGCGTCGGGTTCGGTCGTCGCGTGCTCGATGGAGGGGTCGCGCCCGGTCATGATAGAAATACAGGCGCTTGTCAGCAAGACGAATTTCGGATATCCGAGGAGGACTGCCAATGGAACGGATTACAACAGGGTCAACCTGCTGATGGCGGTGCTTGAAAAACGCGGCAGAATGAACCTTTCGCAGTGCGACGCGTATATAAATATAACCGGCGGAATACGTATGACGGAGCCGGCGGTGGATCTTGGGATAATCATGGCGATAATCTCAAGCTATAAAGATATCCCGGTAGATTCCAAAACAGTTGTTTTCGGAGAAGTGGGCTTAAGCGGCGAGATACGTTCGGTGAGCATGGCTGTCCAGCGTATAAAGGAAGCGGCTAAGCTGGGATTTGAAACGGTCATACTTCCGTCAAGCTGTATGAGAGCGGTAAAGAAAGATGTTCCGGACGGGATAAAGCTTGTACCGGTACGCGAGATACGGGATTTGATGGGCATTATTTAAATAATTCAAACTTGAAAAATAGGCAAAGTGTGATATACTTTTCGCGGATTATTTAAAGAAGTTGAAATAATTAAAGGGCTTAAGGAATATGCCCTTGGATTTCCGGGAGAAGAGAATGAAGATCAAGAGAGAAGATATTCGTAACGTTGCGATAATAGCGCACGTAGACCACGGCAAAACGACGCTTGTAGACGAGCTTTTAAAACAGAGCGGAGTATTCCGCGAGAATCAGGAAATACAGGAAAGAGTAATGGATTCCAACGATATAGAAAGAGAACGCGGGATAACCATTCTTTCCAAAAACACGGCGGTATTATATAAGGATACAAAAATAAATATAGTAGATACGCCCGGACACGCTGATTTCGGAGGCGAAGTCGAGCGCGTGCTCAAAATGGTAAACGGCGTTATATTGCTTGTAGACGCTTTTGAGGGCGCCATGCCCCAGACGAAATTTGTTTTAAGAAAAGCGCTCGAGCTGGATCTGAAGGTCATTGTCTGCATAAACAAGATAGACAGACCCGAGGCTAGACCGGAGGAGGTAGTCGATGAGGTCCTTGAGCTTTTGATGGATCTGGACGCTACGGATGAACAGCTCGACTGCCCGTTTTTATATGCTTCGGCTAAAAAAGGCTACGCCGTTTCGGATTTAAGCGATACGCCTAAGGATATGACGCCTCTTTTTGAGGCCATACTCGAGCATATTCCGGCTCCGGAGGGAGACCCCGACGCCGGCACTCAGGTGTTAATAAGCACGATAGACTACAATGAATATGTCGGACGTATCGGCGTAGGAAAGGTCGATAACGGAAAGATCGCGGTGAATCAGGAAGTTATGCTGATGAACCACCACGATCCGTCAAAGAAGAAAAAAGTCAAAGTGAGCAAGCTGTATGAGTTTGACGGACTTAACAAGGTCGAGGTAAAAGAAGCAGGGATAGGCTCTATCGTTGCGGTTTCCGGTATCCCGGATATCCATATCGGCGATACGTTGTGCGACGTTGAATATCCGGTCCCGATACCTTTCCAGAAGATATCGGAGCCTACGATATCGATGAATTTCTGCGTAAACGATTCTCCGTTCGCCGGACATGAGGGAAAATACGTTACGTCGCGCCACATAAGGGACAGGCTGTTCAGAGAGCTAAATACTGACGTTAGCTTAAGAGTCGAAGAAACGGATTCTCCTGACAGCTTTAAGGTTTCCGGAAGGGGAGAGCTTCATCTTTCGGTCCTTATCGAAAATATGCGCAGAGAGGGATATGAATTTGCTGTCAGTAAGGCTGAGGTAATATATAAAACAGATGAACGCGGCGGCAGGCTTGAACCGATGGAGATAGCGTATGTAGACGTTCCGGAGGAGTTTTCGGGGGCTATTATCCAGCGCTTAAGCGAGCGCAAGGGCGAGCTGAATGGAATGAGCCTTGCAAGCGACGGTACGACGAAACTTGAATTTTCAATACCGGCAAGGGGGCTTATAGGCTTTAGGGGAAGCTTCCTTACGCTTACCAAGGGAACAGGTATAATGAATACCGAATTTGACGGATACGCTCCGTACAAAGGCGATATTTCATTCAGAAAGCAGGGCTCGCTTATCGCGTTTGAAACAGGCGAGGCCGTAACATACGGACTGTTTCAGGCTCAGCAAAGGGGCACGCTTTTTATAGAGCCGGGCGAAAAGGTGTACGGCGGAATGGTCATCGGACAGAACGGAAAGGCCGAGGATATAGAGCTTAACGTATGCAAGACAAAACACCTCACGAATACCCGTTCATCATCAGCGGACGAGGCGCTTATACTTACGCCGCCTAAAAAATTGAGTCTTGAACAGGCGCTTGATTTTATAGACAGCGACGAGCTTTTAGAGGTGACTCCGGAAAGCCTTAGGATAAGAAAGAGACAGTTGGATCCGAGACTTAGAAAAAGAGAGGCTATGGCGGGAAAGAAATAATGGAATTAGATTATGAAAAAATAAGAAAAGAACGCAACGAAAAAAATGAATTCGCGAAAAATAACGGCATAAGCATAACAAGGGTTAGCAAAGGCCACGCTATCGCTGAAATGGACGTGGACAGCAAAAAGAAAAACCCGATAGGAACCGTGCACGGCGGCTGTCTGTTTACGATGGCCGATACATGCGCCGGCGCGGCGGCGAGCTCGCATGGAAAATGGGTAACGACTGTAAACGCCGAAATAAATTACTTAAGGGCGGCCGTAAACAGCAAGCATCTTATTGCCGAGAGCAGCGAAATAAAAGCCGGAAAATCACTTATAATAGAGGATATAAATATCCATGACGAAACCGGAACACTGCTTGTGCACGCTACGTTTACGTTCTATGTTTTAGATAAAAAGTATGAATAAAAAAGAGGAATGCCCAATAAAAACGTCTTACAAATATTAATGATTGTTTTTATATAATATTACTTATATAATGTGC
>DVOP01000011.1 GCA_018713465.1 Candidatus Alectryocaccobium stercorigallinarum
TACCTTAGTTATAAATCTCCACTGGTTCAATATTTCATCATAGTTACGCCCAAGACGGTCTATAGATTTTACAACCAGGGTATCTCCGCATTTTAATCTGCGTATCAGCTTTTTGTACTGAGGCCGGTTGAAATCCTTTCCGCTTAATTTATCAATAAAAATTTTATTTTCCGGCACAGGAAAATTTTGTAAAGCGATAATCTGCCGTTCCTCGCACTGCTCTTTAGTCGATACGCGTATATAGCCAAATACTGTTCCCATTAGATATTCCTCCTGATAATAATATATGATTTTTCGATCAGACCCGATCTTTTAATTCCCATATTTTCCTTTATTTTTTTAACTTGCTTTCCTTTTTTCGCTTGATAAAAATTTAACTGTTTTACCCCAAATTATAGTGTTACGACTTGATTTATTTTCAAGGATATGAGAAAATTATTCTGCTTTTTAGGGTGGTATTAAACGAAAGGAGTATATCAATGATCTATACCAAAGAAGTAGAATTGATGTGTCCGGTACATCAGGGCGTACATCACGGTGCGGCTCCTATTCCGGAACAGGCAGAATGGGTAAAGGTTAAAAATGTAGAAGACATCTCAGGTCTTACACACGGAGTTGGCTGGTGCGCTCCGCAGCAGGGTGCCTGCAAGATCACGCTGAACGTGAAAGAAGGCATAATTCAGGAATGTCTCGTTGAGACGCTTGGCTGCTCGGGAATGACGCATTCGGCTGCAATGGCTTCTGAGATCCTTCCGGGACTTACTGTTATGGAAGCTCTCAACACTGACCTCGTTTGCGACGCTATCAACACAGCTATGAGAGAGTTATTCCTCCAGATCGTTTACGGACGTTCACAGAGCGCGTTCTCAGAGGACGGACTTCCGATCGGAGCAGGTCTTGAAGACCTCGGAAAGGGACTTCGTTCACAGGTTGGTACAATGTATGGAACATTAAAGAAAGGTCCGCGTTATCTTGAAATGGCTGAGGGCTATGTTACAGGTATCGCTCTTGACGAAGACGACGAGATCATCGGATATCAGTATGTAAACTTCGGAAAGATGATGGACTTCATGAAAAACGGCGATGACGCAGCAACAGCTTACGACAAGGCAAAAGGCCAGTACGGACGTGTTGCCGACGCTGTTAAGATCGTTGACCCGAGGAAAGAGTAAAGGAGGATTTGAGAATGGCTTTATTTGAATCATATGAAAGAAGAGAAAAACAGATCCTCGCTAAACTTGCTGAATACGGGATCGATTCTATCGAAGGCGCTGCCGAAGTCACAAAAGCGGCAGGCTTAGACGTATATAAAATGGTTGAGTCTATTCAGCCTATCTGTTTTGAAAACGCTAAATGGGCTTACACTGTAGGCGCTGCTATCGCGATCAAAAAAGGCTGCAAAAAAGCTTCTGAAGCTGCCGCTGCTATCGGCGAAGGCCTTCAGGCTTTCTGTATCCCGGGATCTGTTGCCGACCAGAGAAAAGTTGGTCTCGGACACGGAAACCTTGGCAAAATGCTTCTTGAAGAAGATACAGAATGCTTCGCTTTCCTTGCAGGACACGAGTCATTCGCAGCTGCCGAGGGTGCTATCGGTATCGCTGAGAAGGCTAACAAAGTCCGCAAAAAACCGCTTCGCGTTATCCTCAACGGACTTGGAAAAGACGCTGCTCAGATCATTTCACGTATCAACGGATTTACATATGTTGAGACAGAATATGACTATCATACAGGCGAATTAAAAGAAGTGTTCAGAAAATGCTACTCAAAGGATCCGTCAAACCCGAGAGCAAAAGTAAACTGCTACGGCGCTAACGACGTTCAGGAAGGCGTTGCGATCATGTGGAAAGAAAACGTAGACGTTTCTATCACAGGAAACTCAACGAACCCGACACGTTTCCAGCACCCTGTTGCAGGTACATATAAGAAGGAACGTATCCTTGCAGGAAAGAAATATTTCTCAGTTGCTTCAGGCGGCGGTACGGGACGTACTCTCCACCCCGACAACATGGCTGCAGGTCCGGCTTCCTACGGTATGACAGATACAATGGGACGTATGCATTCAGACGCTCAGTTCGCCGGCTCTTCATCGGTTCCGGCTCACGTTGAGATGATGGGACTTATCGGCGCAGGAAACAACCCGATGGTCGGCATGACTGTTGCAGTTGCAGTTGCAATCGAAGAAGCTGCTAAGAACGGAAAGTTCTGATATAGGCTTGAATATCATTACTCATTATGATATATTGTTAATAGAAAAAAGAGCAACCGCCCACAAGGGGTTGACCTCATTTGAAAGGTAATTAAGAAAACCACCCGTCATAGGCCAATGTCTGGGTGGTTTCCTTATGTGTTAATGCATTTAGCTACTAAACGTAAAGATGAACGTCAGCAATGCAAGAACAAACATCGCAAAGGCTAATAAGTCTTTGAAATCGAAGTTTTTCATAAGCATCACCTCCATTCTATACAAGAATAGAGGTCAACCACCTAAGTAACACGATTGCTCTTATGCGAATTATATCACATTTAATTGAAATATCAATATTACTCTTTTGAAACCACTTCTCCAGCGTTCTTATAAATGCTCTCCGGCGGTACTACTCCCCTTACGCTCGAAAGCGGATAAACGTTCGTGTTCGGTCCTATAATGCTGCCTGGGTTAAGTATACTTCCGCAGCCTATCTCCACACAGTCTCCGAGCATAGCGCCGACTTTTTTACGTCCGGTCTCTATCTCTTCTCCTTTGTATTTAACTTTTACGAGCAGCTTATCGGATTTAACGTTTGACGTAATAGAACCTGCGCCCATATGCGAACGATATCCGAGTATGGAATCGCCGACATAATTATAATGCGGAGCCTGGACTTTATCGAAAAGGATAACATTTTTAAGCTCTGTAGAGTTTCCTACCACTGCGCCCTTTCCGACAATGGCGTTGCCGCGTATGAACGCGCAGTGACGCACTTCGGCTTCATGGTCTATTATGCACGGAGCCGCTATGTACGCGCTTTCAAAAACATTGGCGTCCTTTGCTATCCATACTCCCTCTTTCGGGTTGTCAAATTCATCTTTCGGAAGCGTCGGCCCTATCTTTTTGATAAAATCTCCTATCTCGGCAAGCACTTCCCACGGATACGTCTTTCCCTCAAAAAGCGGAGCCGCTATCGTATTCATTTCCAAAAAAATTTCTTTTATCGTTGCGTATTTCATCTTTTTTCCCCTATTTCTTATAGTATTTTGCGGCAGTGCCGAACGCCCTGTTCAAGACCGCCGTATTATTCTGTCCTTTTACATACTCCGTATACTTAGACACAAAGCTGCCAAGCTTATCCATGTATTCGTCCGGCGAAACTTCGCCGTCCGCTACATACGTCAGTCCTTTTTCCCAGCTCGCCGTAAGCTCGGGATTCAAAAGAGACCGTATTGAAGAAGCCACAACGTCAGTTATCATCTCCCCAAGCAGCGTCGGCGTTATGACCTGAGTCTTTTTATTGAGCGACAGATAAGATATCGCGAACAGCTTCTTCAAGATCTCGGCTCTTGTCGCCGAAGTTCCTATTCCGCTGCCCTTTATCTGTTCCCTCAAGTCCTCGTCTTCAATGAGCTGTCCGGCGTTCTCCATGGCAAGTATCATAGAACCGGACGTATATCTTTTAGGGGGCGATGTTTCGCCCTCTTTTATCTCAAAGCCTTTTACCGGAAGAGACATTCCTTTTTTCAGCGCCGCAGCGCTGTCAAGCAGCGACGCGTCCATTACATCGCCGTCCTTGTCCGCCTCCTTATCTTTATCAGCGCCCGCCTGTCCGTAAACCTTGAGATATCCGGCGTCTTCGAGCGCCTTAAAATTCGCGAAAAACGACTCGCCGTCCATTACCGCCGTTATTGAAATTTTTCTGTAAACAGCCGGAGGATAAAAAATACTTAAGAAACGCCTTGCTATAAGTTCATAAATATCCGCCGAAAGCTTCGGCAGCTTCGCAAGACCTCCGGCGCCCTGTCCCGTAGGTATTATAGCATAATGATCCGTTATTTGCTTATCGTTTGTATATTTTGTTTTCGCGATATTTTTATATGTTCCTTTTTCAAGTATCTCAGAGGCGAAATCGGAAACGCTTCCGACATTCTGCAGGCCTTTTATGTTTTTATATATTTCTTTCGCGACTGCGCTTGAAAGTACCCTCGCGTCGGTCCTCGGATATGTCACAAGCTTCTTTTCGTACAGCTCCTGAACGACCTGCAGCGTCTGATCGGGGCTGATCTTAAACCGCTTTGAACACTCATTCTGCAGCTCCGCAAGATTAAAAAGGAGCGGAGGATTTTTAGTTTCTTTTTTATTTGAAACGGACTCTATCCTCATTTCCTGCGGTTCGGCCGATTTAAGTTCTCCGACAAATCGCTCCGCTTCTTCTTTTTTCAGGAAGCCGTTATCTTTATATAAAAGCGGCGAATTATAATATCTGCTTTTTTCCGTGCATTTCCACTCCGCCGATATCGTTCTGTCATTCAATCCAAGCGACGACAACACTCTGTAAAACGCTGTCTTTTTAAAATTTCTTATCTCACGCTCGCGTTTTACGACCATTCCGAGCACGCATGTCATAACGCGCCCTACGGATATCGCCTGGTATTTGCCTCCTAAAAAATTTGATACCGCATATCCGTACTTGAGTGAAAGCGCCCTGGAGAAGTTTATGCCCATAAGATAATCTTCTTTGGCGCGCAGATATGCCGAAGCAGAAAGATTGTCGTATTCGCTTAAATCTTTCGCTTCCCTTATGCCGCGGAGTATTTCTTCCTCGGTCTGCGAATCTATCCAAACACGCTTTTGTTTCTTTTCACCGACATGCGCCATCATAGCGACGAGACGGTATATATATTCTCCCTCGCGCCCGGAGTCGGTGCAGACATATATCGTTGTGACATCTTCACGGTTAAGAAGGCCGCTTACGATATCAAACTGCTTTTTTACGGCGGGTATTATCTCGTATTTAAACGTATCCGGAATAAAGGGTATGGTATCAAAAGACCATTTTTTATATTTTTCATCATACGCGTCGGGATAGCTCATGGTAACAAGATGTCCGACACACCATGTAACTACATAGCTGCCGGACTCCATATAGCCGTCCTTTGACGTCATTTTTTCCTTTAATGCAGCTGCAAACTCGCGGGCTACGCTGGGTTTTTCAGCTATAAATAAAGATTTTTCCAATTAGTTTCGCTCCATATATTATACATAAAAGCTCTGATGTATTTTCTTCGGGAACCGCTCTCGCTTAGGACTTAGCGTAACAGTACTAAGCTCAAGCTGTGCTTACGCTTGCTTTCACTAAGTACTGACGCTGCGTATGTTCCCTCCGAAAAACATCATTGCTTACTTAATATATTTATTTCGCCTCTATATATCCCAGCTCAACTAATGCTTCGGCACTTAAGATTCCGCCGCCGGCCGCGCCGCGGACCGTATTGTGTGAAAGTCCGATGAACTTCCAGTCGTAAATGCTGTCCTCGCGGATCCTTCCGACAGTGATTCCCATTCCGTTCTCATAGTCAACGTCGAGCTTGACCTGCGGACGGTTGTCTTCCGTCATGTATTTTATGAACTGCTTCGGCGCGCTCGGGAGATTATGCTCCTGCGGGAAACCTTTATAGTTCTCGATAGCTTCGATAAGCTGCTCTTTCGTCGGGTTCTTGCGGAATTTTACGAATACCGCCGCCGTATGTCCGTCAAGCACCGGAACACGCACGCACTGGCATGTTATCTTCGGCTCCTGTGCTTTTACTATCTCGCCGTTTTCGATATGGCCCCATATACGAAGCGGCTCCTGCTCGCTCTTTTCCTCTTCCCCGCCGATATACGGGATAACGTTCTCTATCATCTCCGGCCAGTCCTTGAATGTCTTTCCAGCGCCTGAAATAGCCTGATATGTCGTAGCCACTACCTCGTACGGTTCAAAAGGCATCCACGCCGTAAGCACCGGCGCATAGCTCTGTATCGAACAGTTCGGCTTAACTGCAACGAATCCTTTCTTTGTACCGAGACGTTCTCTCTGGTGTTTGATGACCTCATAATGATCAACGTTGATCTCCGGTATTACCATCGGTACGTCCGGAGTCCAGCGGTGAGCGCTGTTGTTTGAAACTACCGGAGTCTCCGTCTTTGCGTACGCATCCTCGATAGCCCTGATCTCTTCCTTTGTCATATCTACAGCCGAGAAAACAAAATCGACCGTAGACGCTACTTTTTCAACCTCGTTTACGTTGAGCACAACGAGCTTTTTAACGGCTTCCGGCATAGGAGTCGACATTTTCCAGCGTCCGCCGACAGCCTCTTCATATGTCTTTCCCGCGCTTCTTTCGCTTGCCGCTACCGTAACCACCTCAAACCACGGGTGGTTCTCAAGAAGCGATATAAATCTCTGTCCTACCATTCCTGTTGCGCCGAGTATCCCGACTCTTAATTTATTTTTCATAATATCCTCCTAACGATAAGTGTTTATCTTCTTTTTAAGTATTCCCTGTTTGCAGCTATGACTTTCTCCATGGCCTTGCTTCCCGGAGCTCCGTCAGTATTTCTTCTTTCCACGCACGTTTTCATATTTATGGCTTCGTATATATCTTCCTCTATAATTTCGCAGAACTGTTTGAATTCGTCAAGCGAAAGATCGTCAAGCGAACATTCATGGTCTATACAATATAAAACGAGCCGTCCGGAAATTCCGTGCGCGTCCCTGAACGGTATGCCTTTAACTACAAGATAGTCCGCAAGGTCCGTAGCGTTCGTGAATCCGTTTTTAGCCGAAGCTTCCATAGTCTTATTATTGAAGCTCGCCGTAGCCAGCATTCCCGTAAAAAGCCTTAAGCAGCTGTGCGTCGTATCTATTGCGTCAAAGGTTACTTCCTTGTCCTCCTGCATATCCTTATCATACGCGAGCGGAATCCCCTTCATAAGCGTAAGTATGGACATGAGCGCGCCGTAGACCCTGCCGGTCTTTCCTCTTACAAGCTCCGCGATATCAGGATTCTTTTTCTGCGGCATTATAGAGCTTCCGGTACTGTACGCGTCGTCCAGTTCGATAAAACGGTACTCGTCGCTGTTCCATATAATGATCTCTTCGCAGAAACGGCTCAAATGCATCATTATAGTCGAGAGCGCCGATAATAATTCTATCAGATAATCCCTGTCCGAAACCGAATCCATGCTGTTCATCGTAGGGGCGTCAAACTCGAGAAGCCTTGCCGTCATTTCCCTGTCCAGGGGATATGTTGTTCCGGCAAGCGCGCCGCTGCCCAAAGGACATGTATTGAGCCTTGCCCTTGTATCCGCAAGCCTGCTCCTGTCGCGTCTGAACATTTCAAAATACGCTCCCATATGGTGCGCGAGCGTTACCGGCTGCGCTTTCTGCATATGTGTAAATCCCGGCATATATGTATGCAGGTTATTTTCCATTATGTTTTCCAGGACTTTAAGAAGCTCGTATATATCTTCGTCTATAACGGCTATCTCGTCTCTTACATAGAGCTTCATATCAAGCGCGACCTGGTCGTTGCGGCTCCTGCCCGTATGGAGCTTCTTGCCCGCGTCGCCTATCCGCGCGATCAGGTTTGCTTCCACGAAGCTGTGTATGTCCTCGTATTTGTCCGTTATCTTAAGGCTGCCCTTTTCGACATCTTCCAATATTGTATCCAGTCCGCGCAGTATCTTTTCGGCCTCGTCCTTTGTTATTATGCCTTTTTCGGCAAGCATTGTGGCGTGGGCCTTGCTGCCGCGTATATCCTGGCGGTACAGTCTCTTATCAAAAGAAACCGATTCGTTAAAATCAAAGACTTCCTTATCGGTCTCCTTTGTAAATCTTCCTCCCCATAACTGAGCCATATTGCACCTCTTTCAATATGTATATATGCTTACTGCTGTTCACGGCGGCTGAATACGCACCCGCAGTAATCCTGTCTGTACAGCCCGTACTCTTTTGACAATTCTATGGAACGCTGATATCCGCCGCGCTTCTTGAAATCAGAATTAAGAAATTTTACTCCGTATTTTTCTGCAAGTTTCTCTCCAATATTATTTAATTTCTCCGCAGATTTCAAGGGGCTTATCGATAAAGTAGTCGTAAAACAGTCAAATTTTTCTTTTTTTGCCAACGCTGCTGTCTCCTCAAGCCGCAAAATGAAGCATTTTTCGCACCTCGCGCCGCCCTCGGGCTCGTTTTCCAATCCCTTTGCCGCTTCATAAAAACGTTCCGGCTCATACTCTCCTGCCAAAAAACTTACAGGCCTTTTAAAGGACATTTCTTCTATAAGCCTCTTCTGCTCCGATACCCTGTTTAAATACTCTTCTACAGGGTATATGTTCGGGTTGAAATAAAACACTGTGATATCAAAAAATTCCGAGAGATACTCCATGCAATAGCTGCTGCACGGAGCACAGCAGCTATGTAAAAGCAGTCTCGGAAATCCTCTATCTTTTATGTTGTTTATAACAGCTTCCAGTTCTTTCTGGTAATTACGTTTGTTCGGCATGTATCCTCTGCCTCCTGCCCTTAAACGCATACTGTGTTACAAATATGACCGCGGCACATATGATAAGCTCCGCATAGTAGCTTATTCCCCTGCTTAGGGCGAGCGCCGGAAGCAGCGCCGTGGAAGTAAATATGTGCGCGAACAGCATGGTAAACAGCGCCTCGCTTATGCCCATGCCTCCCGGTATAGGAAGCATATCCACGCATATCGATATAGTAGCCTGGAGCACGACGACAGTGAACACTGATTCATCGTGGAAACCAAGCGCCCTGTATACGCAGTATGTCACGGCAAAAAGACAAAACCTCTGAATTGCCGTAAGCAGCAGCAAAACGCTCATCGACGCCGGGTGATTTCTTAAAAAATCGGCCGTCTGCGTGTACTTCGACATGCCCGCCTCTATATTTTCCTCCCTGCCATACTTATGCTTCATTAAATGGTGCCTCTCAAGCCATCTGAAAAATTTAAAGATAGCTTTTTTTGCGAGCCTCGGGTGAAACATAAACATGAAAAGAATAAAACAAAAGCCGCATGTCAGGAACATTCCGACTCCGAACCATACGATGGCCGAGCCGACATATTTTGCCAAAAATCCCTGTCCGAATATTATAAGCACAGCGCCGAGTATAACAAGCACGAACTTATAAAAAGTAGCTACTATAAAAACCACCATTGAAGCTACCGGGACCGGGATATTGTCTTTCTTCATATATACTATCTGCGCCGGCGGTCCCCCTATCGCAAACGGAGTCACGCTGCAGAAAAAGTAACCTTTAAAAGAATATCCCGCGCACTTTATCAAATCGGTATTCTGCCCCAAAACTGCGAACAGGTATCTGAAAATAAAACCCTGCCCGAACAAAAATGCCACTATACACGCCACTGCAAGTATCAGATATGACGCGTCGGCATTTTCCATTGCCTTAAGCAGGTCGTCAAGGTCGTGCCCGTTAAGGAGCGCGATAAGCGTCAGGATAATGAGCGCAAGCAGCAATATCAAGCTTGCGAGCTTTGTACGGCTGATCTTCAAAACAAAATCCTCTTTATACAGAAACTTTTTAAGAATCTTTTACAGAATATCTTTTGTCAACAAAGTTAAGCTGATGTATAATACCATTTTTTTAGCTTTACCGCAAGTTTATTACGATTCTGTTATTATCCTGTTACGATTTCGCGATGATTTTATTTGGGAATTTCATTCGCTGAACATCGGCGTAGACAGATATCTGTCGCCCGTATCCGGAAACAGCATAACGATGTTCTTTCCGGCGTTCTCTTCTCTTTTTGCAAGCTCAACGGCGGCCGCAAGGACAGCCCCCGAAGAGATACCGACGAGAACGCCCTCTTTTCTTCCAACCATTTTTCCATATCTGAACGCGTCCTCATCAGTTACGGCGATGACCTCGTCGTACACCGATGTATCAAGCACCTCTGGTATAAATCCCGCGCCGATACCTTGTATCTTATGGGCGCCGCTTATCCCTTTTGAAAGCACCGGCGAGCCGGCAGGCTCCACCGCAGCTATTTTGATATCCGGCTTTTTCTCTTTAAGATATCTGCCTGTTCCGGTTATGGTTCCGCCCGTGCCTACTGAAGCCACAAAGATGTCTATATTTCCGTCGGTATCGTTCCATATCTCGGGTCCGGTAGTTTCATAATGCGCCTTCGCGTTGTCCGGGTTTACGAACTGTCCCGCTATAAAGCTTTTAGGGATACTGCCCGCAAGCTCCTCGGCTTTTTCTATGGCTCCGCTCATTCCCTTAGTTCCGTCTGAAAGCACGAGTTCGGCTCCGAGCGCGGCCATTATCTGACGTCTTTCAACAGACATCGTATCGGGCATTACTATTATAAGCCTGTAACCTTTAGCGGCCGCTACCGAAGCCAGTCCGATACCGGTGTTGCCGCTCGTAGGTTCGATTATTACGGAATCCGGCTTGAGTTCACCGCGCTTTTCGGCTTCTTCTATCATTTTTGCCGCCACGCGGTCCTTAACGGAGCCCGCCGGATTGAAATATTCAAGTTTTGCGATTATCTTAGCCTTTAAATCCTCTGCTTTTTCTATTTTTGTCAGTTCTATCAAAGGGGTCCCGCCGATAAGCTGATCCGCCGACGTATATATCCTTGCCATAATTCCGCCTCCGTTTTGCCGGCCATTGTTTCCGGCCCTTATCACTGTTATTTATAAAACATTTCCATTATTTTCTTGCTTTTCAGCTCTTTATCTATAGTCCTTTTAAGCGCTTTGTCGCAGACATTCTCAAGACCGGAAAGTATATCTTCATCTACATTGAACGAATATACCTTGCCGGCCGGCGAATCGGTTATGTACCTGCATACCGGATAAATACGCTCCGGCATTTTATCGGGCTCCGGGAAATACTCTCCGTTCAGCGCCAGCAGCTTCATTTCAAATATCCTCCTGACAAGCCTGTCGGGAAGTTTTTCATTCAACAGCGCCTTAAGGGAGACGAACAGCAGATTGAGCATATCGGTCCCGTCTATTCCCTCGCGCCCGTAATAGTCTACGAGATCTAAAAAATAAAATCCCATATAGACTCCCGGCTGCAGCGCGGCGATTTCCCTGAAATACTCTATTATCGAAGCGTCCGCCATTCTGTATGCGCTGCTTCCCGATATAACGCTGAACTGCCCGGTAACGAACGGATTTGCCGCCGCCTGAAGCGGACTTCCCGAACGCCGGCAGCCTCTCGCAAAAACGGTTATCCTGCCGAGCTCGCATGTCTCAAGGACGACTCTTTTATCCTGCTCTCCTATCGGTGAAGCCGACAGCACAGTTCCGTTCACCTTAATAATGTCACTCATACGTCAAAGCTCACTTTTATCATATCCGTAATTCTTGAGCAAAAGCTCGCTGTCACGCCACTGGCTCCTCACTTTTACCCAGAGCTTTAAATTGACCCTTCCGTCCACAAGCCTTTCTATATCCTGACGCGCTTCGCTGCCTATGCGCTTCAGCATTTCGCCGTTCTTTCCGATTATTATCCCCTTATGGGAATTCCTCTCGCATACGATAACGGCGTCGATATCGGTTATTCCGCCTTTGTCGCGCCGACGCATTTTTTCTATCATTACCGCTATTCCGTGCGGTATCTCCTCGCCCAAACTGCGCAGGGCTTTCTCACGTATTATCTCAGAAGCTATCTGGCGGACCGGCTGATCGGTTATCGTATCCTCGTCAAAATACATCGGACCGTACGGCAGATATTTGAACACGGCCGATACAAGCTCGCTTAAATTTATCCCGTGCTTTGCCGATATCGCGAGCATGTCGTCAAAATGACCTATTTTTTTATAAGCTTCGAAAACCTCCGCCAGCTCCGTCTTTTTGACCTTGTCGCACTTGTTTACGGCAAGTATCACCGGTATGCCTGCCTTTGAAAGAAGCCCTGCGATATGCTTCTCGCCCCCTGATATGCGGCTTTGCGGTTCCACGAGCCAGACGGCGACGTCAGAATCCCTTAAAGCGCCCTCGGCGGACCTTACCATGTATTCGCCAAGCTTGTTCTTTGCTATATGTATACCCGGCGTATCCTGGAATATTATCTGCCCCTGCTCGCTTGTGTATATACACTGTATTTTGTTTCTCGTCGTCTGCGGCTTTCTTGACGTTATCGCTATCTTTTGCCCCGTAAGGTGGTTTACCAGCGTAGATTTACCCACATTCGGCCGCCCTATGAGCGCCGCAAACCCTGATTTTGTACTTAAGTTATCCATAATTCATATTATCCTAAGCCTGAATAAACGCTTCCGTATCATCGAACAGTTCTTCGTGCTTTCGTATCGCCGCCTCGCTTCCGAAAACACAGATATGCTTTCCGTCAAAGCTGTCCCTGATAAGGGCCGAAAGCTTTCTTATATCCTCCGCCGAAGCGTTTAATATCTCGTTTCTTTCCCTTTGGAAATCTTCTTCCGTAAGGCCGCCGAAATGCGCGGTAAGCGCCATAGCTCCCTTTGCCCTCGCGTTCATCGGCGTATCAAGCGAGCTTATCGTTCCGATGATATATTTCGTCATCGTCTTTTCGTCAGCCTCATATTTTTCAAGATAAGCCGCGAGTTCTTCATAAACCTTGAGCGTTCCCGCCAAATGCGGATCCCTGTACGACACTAAATACGAGTCGCCGGTACGCTTGAACGCGCTCATACAGCCGTAAGCTCCGCCTTTTTCACGAAGCCTCTTCCAAAGATAGTCGTAATTCAGCATTGTGCGCAGTACGTTCAGGACTCCCGTATATTTATATCCTGCTTTCCTGAAATTTCCGGCCGAAGCCACATACTGCACCTGTCCGGCGGTCATCACGGCCGCTTTTACGTCATAAGCTTTGAATTTATCAGGATCAAAGCTTTCGGATCTGTCCGGAAGCTTATCTGCTATAGCCGGAAGCTCCTGTTCTATCAATTTAACGCCTTCATCTCCCGCGGTTATCGATACGATAAGCCTGTCCTTGCTGAAGATATGCGCCATAAGCTCTTTAAGCTTGCTTATCGCCTCTTCGCTTCTCGCCTCAAAGCCGTCAAAAAGCTTTTCTATGAATCTGTAATATGTGACTCCGGATATTTTTTCCTGCCAGTCGTCCATATCCGAGATACCCGAAGACGCTTTCGATACCGCACTCAAATGCCCGGCCGCCGGTATGAACTCCTGAAGATAAGCCTTTTTGCTCGTTATTATCTCTTTTAAGCGCTTCTTATCGTCAAGTTTCGACGTGAACAGTATTTCCCTTATCATATCAAGCGCGAAGCCGCATTCCGGATCGAGGTATTTCGACCTTATACCGAAAAACTTAAGCGCGCTTCCGTCCTTAGCCGCATATACGCTTAAGCCGCATTCGATCCCTCCGGTTTTTGCGTTTATCTCGTTTGAAAGCTCCGAATAACTGTATTTTTCGGTGTTCACATATCCGAGCACAGAGCTTAAAAGCCCCATATACGGCACAAGCTCCGACGGCACGTCGTCCACTGCAAACAGCAGCGTAAGATAGCTTATCCCTCGCGTATCGTATTTGTGATGGAGCATCTTTATACCGTCAGCCGTCTTTTCCGCCGTACTTAGTCTTACCGGCGTCTTTTTGTCTATATCCGAGACCGACAATACGGGCAGCTTTTCCAGCGCCTCCGGAGTGTCTTTTCTCTTCTGATATTCCTCAAGAGCCTTTGTCTCGTCTATTATAGCCTCTATCTCAGCCTTTGAAAGAGACGCTTTGTATTCTTCAAGCTTAGCGGCAAGCGCTGCTTCTCTTTCAGCCGCCAGCTTTCTTTTCGGGCGCAGGACGGTAACGACCTTGTGGTTATTTTTCAGGAGCCGTTCGCGTATAAGCTCCTCATAATATCCAGTCCCTATCTTTTCTTTAAGCTGTTCGAACACCGAAAGCTCCCTGAGGTAATCAAACGGCCTGTTTTCATCATAAAGCCAGCCGTCAAACGCGCTTATTATGTAGATAAGTCCTTTCGGATATACGGAATAATCCGCTTCCCTGAAACGGAATTCATAATAATGTATCGCGGCCTTCAGAGCCTTTTCGTCAAGCCCCTCGTCGGCAAGCTTTGTAAGTGTCTCGCGTATAACGCGTTTGAATTTCACCGCGTCGCCGGCTTTCGCGTATTTGACGTCTATCGAAAAATACGGCTGGAATATGCCGTCGTTATAGCTTCCTGAAACGTCCTTGCCTACTCCGGCGTCTATCAGCGCTTTTTTAAGAGGCGCTCCCGGAGCGTCGAGCAGGACATATTCCAGTATCTCCATCGCCGAGCTCGTCAGTATGTCGCTGTAATCTCCGGTCACGATACTCATGTTAAGATATGTGTTTTCCCTCAAAGGCTCGTTATCCAAAACCGGATAAACTCCCCTGACGGTCTTCATTCTTTCAAACGGCTTCTGGTACGCTATCGCCGAATCTATCTCTTTTTTGTCAAAACGGCTTAAATACTCTTTGTCTATCCAGTCCAGCCTCTCCTCCATGTCCATGTTCCCATATAAGAAGATATAGCTGTTGGACGGGTGGTAGTATGTCCTGTGGAAATCCAGATACTGTTCATATGTAAGCTGCGGTATTACCTCTGGGGCTCCTCCGGACTCAAGCCCGTACGTCGTATCAGGAAACAGGTTTGAAAGCACCATGCTCTCCAATATCGAATCCGCGGACGAATAGACTCCTTTCATCTCGTTATAAACGACTCCGTTATACATAAGCGCGTCGTCTTTATTTTCGAGATGATAGTGCCAGCCCTCCTGTTCGAATATCTTTTTCGTATTATAGATGTTCGGATAAAAGACAGAATCGAGATATACCTCCATCAGATTTTTAAAATCCGCGTCGTTGCAGCTCGCCACCGGATACATCGTCTTGTCCGGATATGTCATAGCGTTCAAAAACGTGTTCAAAGACCCCTTCGCCAGCTCGACGAACGGATCTTTAAGCGGGAATTTCTTAGAGCCGCACAGGACGGTATGCTCTATGATATGCGCCACTCCCGTTGAATCCTTAGGCGGCGTCCTGAAAGCTATATCGAACACCTTATTGTCGTCGTCGTTGATAAGCAGCGCTACATGCGCGCCGCTCTTTTTATGCTTCAGCAAAACGCCCTTAGAGGCTATATCCGCTATATTTTCTTCTTTTATGATCTCATATGCGTTAAACATCATTACCTCCGATGACCTGACGGTCTTTATTCGCCGCCCGCTTTTTTGATAAATGCTCCCAGAAGAACGGATTCATCGTATATCTTAGTATCGCCTTACCGGACAGCCTCCTGTATCTTTTCCCGAGGGAATATCCAAGATATTTCCAGGCGCTTAACCAGACGACTTTAAATACAAGCCAGAATTTCTTTTTCTTGCATACATAGCTCATCGTCTGCTTAACGAGCTTTATGCCCTCGTTCTCTGACGGATAATCTAAAAATATCTCCGGATACATCGCATGCGAAACGCCTATATCGAAATTCCTGTGGAACTGTTTTATGCCGGAATAATTGTGCGAGTGTATTACCTGCGCTTCGGCCGTGTACGATATCCTGTAGCCTTTTTCAACGGCCCTTCCCGCAAGTATGGCGTCTTCGTTGAGTATGACAGGGCGCGGAAATCCGCCTAAGCTGTCATAGATACTCTTTACATACGCGCAGCACACGTTTGTGCAGAAAAAAGTCTTTATTCCAAGTTCCTTAAGATCTTTTTTGCTCTTTATGCGGCTCGACGCCGGATAGTTGAAGTTTCTTGTGAACGCCTCTATCATATCGGCGTCGGGAGCCGGTATCTGCCTGCAGTATGATATTTCCGCCTTTTTCTCAAGCAGCGGCTGTATCAAATTCCCTATGGTATTTTCATCTGCCGGAAGCGCGTCCTGCGTCATAAAAACAAGTATGTCGGCGTTCGAGAGCTTAGCGGCGGCATGTCTTACCGCGCCGTGGTCGAACTCGTCCTGCTTTATGTGGAATACTTTTAATTTCGGGAATTCCTCTTCCCACTCCTTATTCCAGTATTGTTCTTCCGTATTTATTATAAAAATATTATCTGCCTGTATAACCTGCAAAGCCAGACTGCGGAGCAGCTTTGCAAACCCCGCGTCTGGCTTAAATGTAGGTATTATTATATCAAGATGTTCCATTCTCAGACTCCTGCGACTCCAAAAATTCCTCCATGCTTATTCCGCCTAAAGCTTCGCCGTAATTTATCTGCGAGAAATATTCAATATCATCGCTTGAATATCCCGAATCTGAAACGATCTGGTCGCTGTATTGCTGTACAGTGTACGACGGCGAGTACGCCTCTCCCGGGAACAGGAACTCATGCAGTTTCTCGACATTGTATTCAAGAGTTACCGGAATAACGCAGTCAAGCCCTGTCCTTTCGCCGCCCGGATCCTCCGCGTGAACGGACGGGAACGCGCTCATATTTTCGTCGCTCATATCGTATGAAACGATATTGAGAGCAAGCGAAACCAAAGAGCCCAGATCCATATTCGTAGTCACATTCGGAAGCACCGCGTCAAGCACCGAATTGAGCGTGAAAATATCAGCCGAAGCCGCCTTTTCCTTTATAAGCGAAAGCACCTCTCTTTGTCTCGACGCCCTTCTGTAATCGCTTCCCGCCGTATATCTTATTCGGGCGTACGATACGGCCTGTGATCCGTTGCAGTGGAAAGGAATCCTTACTTCGCCGTCGAAGTTCGGATCGTCCGGTATTTCAAGCTCTTCATACTTAACTCTTGCGTTAGCTGCCGTTTCAACATTGTAATTGTTTACATGTACGGCCTCTTCTCGGGTCATATTTATATCTATACCGCCGAGCAGGTCTATGCACTTTGTGAGAGCCGAAAAATCGACCGTTATGAATTCGGTGATGTTAAGGTCAAGATTCAGGTTCAGCATGGACATGAACTGCTCCGGCCCTCCGAAATTATATGCCGAGTTCGCCTTTGTATAGTAATCCGGATTTCCGTAATAATCCTTGCCTATGTTGAGATACGAATCCCTGTATACCGAGCAGAGCCTTATTGCCTTGTTGTTATGATCGATAACACAGATTATCATCGTATCGCTGTTGTACGAAATATCGTCGGGGTCGTCCGACGCAGACCTTGTGTCGAGCCCGACAAGCGCTATCACCTCGTAACCGCTCTGCTGGCTTGTATTTTCCGTATCGCTTTGTGTTCCCTGCGAGGTATCTGCACTGTTCTGATCCTGGTATTGTTGGTTCTCCTCGCTCGCCGTTATGAGCTTGTCGTCGTCGGTCTGATATCGGTTTATCAGCCCAAACTTATTAGTAAACCATATAGCTGCTATCAAAACTATCGCAAGCAGTATGAGAACTATTATCTCTATTATAAGTATTCTTCTGCGTTTGCGCCTGCGCTTTAATTCGCGCTCGCGTCTTCTTCTGTTTACTGATGACATTCTTTTCTCCGGTCTGACTATCGTTAATACGCGTTCTT
>DVOP01000108.1 GCA_018713465.1 Candidatus Alectryocaccobium stercorigallinarum
CGCATTGAACGCGGCCTTTTGGATATCGGACTTCTGCAAAAGCCTGTCGACGTAACAAAATACAGCTATGTTTATACACCGGTCAAGGAACAATGGGGAATACTTTTAAGAGAAGATTCTCCTATTGCAAACAAAAAATTTATTTCGCCAAAAGACCTTTTGGGAATGTCCGTCATCATGCCGGAAAGAAAGCTTATACAAAACGAGCTTCGTAATTGGCTCGGTCAGTATGAAAAAGATATACGGATCATCGCAAACGGTAATCTGCAGTATAACATGGCGATCCTTGCCAACGAAACGGGCAGCTGTGTAATAACCTTAGATATGGAATGTAATTATGCCGGTATGCGTTTTATTCCTCTGTTTCCAACCATTGAATCAGAAACCGTACTGGCGTGGAAAAAAACTCAGGCATTTTCGCCCGCTTCCGCTGCTTTTATCGAATATATAAATACATTTTAAGCATAATATATAATTTAACATAGGCATTAGACATTCAACACTCAAAAAAATAAAATTATAGTAGAGGTGCCCGGCGAGGAAACATCAAATGAATGGCTCGAACCCGTCGGTGACGGGCAATACTCAGCGCTGCAATAAAAAAGCACAGTTATTTTTAAAGGAGTTATCAATATCATGATGGAATATTTAAGAGAAACAGATCCGGAATTTATGGAAAGATTTGAACATTTTGCTTTCGATGAAGTTGTAAACGAACCCGGCCAGCAGCTTGACCCCGTTACACGCCATATGGCAATACTGGCGACGCTTTTAGGCTGCCAAGGCAAAGAGCTTTTCGAAGAAGAGCTTTCCGACGCCCTTGACGCCGGAATCACCTCTGTAATGGCAAAAGAAATAGTATATCAGGCTGTAGATTATCTCGGAATTGGCCGCGTGCGTCCTTTTTTAGATATCACTAACGAAGTTTTTGAAAACCGCAGGATAGCTCTTCCGCTGCCGTCCCAGTCGACAACAACGATGGAAAACCGTCTCGAAAAGGGCGCGCAGGCTCAGGCGGAGATCTTCGGGCCGCATATGCTTGAAGCATGGAAAGCCGGACATATAAACCGCTGGCTTGCCGCGAACTGCTTCGGCGACTACTATACTCGTACGGGTCTCGACCTTAAGCAGCGCGAGCTGATAACTTTCTGCTTCCTTGCTGCGCAGGGCGGCTGCGAGCCTCAGCTCACAAGCCATGCCAAAGGCAATATGAACCTCGGCAACGATAAAGAGTTTCTTGCGCGCGTCGTATCACAGTGCCTGCCGTATATCGGATATCCCAGAAGCCTTAACGCCATAAGCTGCATAAACAAGGCCGCGGAAATGTAAAATACAGATAAACGCAACTCAAGAGCATGCTGCTGCCTTGCTGCGCCATTGACATCCGTCTGCGATTCAATATAATAATAAAAAATAACGCAGTTAAATCCAAAATTTCAAAAGAGGTATACATGTCAGCTTTAACTACAGTATTTAAGAAGGGTATAACTTCAAGCCAATTAAAAAATTTTGCCATAATCTTCATGGCCATTGACCATATAGCTTATGTAGTTGTTTACTATTTATACTACATACCAGCCCTGCAGGCCCACAACGCCGGAGAACCTATTCCCGCGACGGCTTTGGCTTTACTCAACCTTTATTATATAATGAGATATATCGGCCGCATAGCTTTTCCGCTGTTCTGCTTTATGATAGTCCAGGGATTTATCTATACAAGAAGCCGCAAAAAATATCTTATGAGGCTTGTGATCTTCGCATTTATTTCAGAAATCCCGTTCAACCTTGCAAATTTGGGAACGCCTTTTTACCCGGAATATCAGAATGTGTTCTTCACGTTATCGTTAGGGCTGTTATGTATCATGATACTTGATCATCTTATAAATCATTTCAGCTTGCATGAACGCAAAAATATGATCGCCCTTATCGTTATATGCGCTGCTGTCATAGCCGGATTCAGCTTAGCAGGCTATTTTATACACAGCGATTATGACTGGTCAGGCGTCCTTACAATAGTGATATTATACCTTCTAAGCTCAAAGCCTGTTATAGGCATGGCGATTGCATGTACCGTACTGACATTATCCACATTATCCGCCGGCATTTTTGAAATATTCTGTTTTGCTTCAATATTCTTCGTCGCTTTATACAACGGAGAAAAAGGGCATTCGCGTCTCGGAAAATATTTCTTCTACGCATTTTATCCGGCGCATTTGCTTATACTATGGGCAATACTTGAAATAATATTACGTTTCTATGGTTATTGATGTATTCATTTTACTTAATATTTATTGCGACTGCTTCATAATAATATATAAACGCCGCTGCAATCATAGCGGCGTTTTTCTTGACATTGAGTGTATTATGTGAGATAGTACAGTTAATACTATGTCAAACACGCGGCTGTACATCGCCGCATAACCAATTTTACGGAAAGGAGGTTTTGTCTTGATCTTCATTGATTATCAGGACCGCAGGCCGATATATGAGCAGATAATCGAGCGGTTTGAAAAGCTCATACTGACGGGAGCTTTGGAAGCGGATTCCCAAATGCCTTCTGTCAGGCAGTTAGCGTCCGACCTTTCCATAAATCCGAACACTATACAGAAGGCGTATGCGGCGCTCGAACAGGAAGGCTACATATATCCGGTCAAAGGAAAAGGCAACTTTGTGAACGGCAATCTGTCGCTTCACCAGAAGAAAAAGGAAGACTGTCTGCAAAGGCTGCAGGAACTTTTAAACGAATGCAGGGAATACGGCGTCACCACCGAAGAATCCCTTAAAATGATAGAACATGTATACGGAAAGGCATAAATATGATCCAGCTTAAAGATATAAACAAAAATTTCGGTTCCATACATGCCGTTAAAAACCTTACCGCCGACATACACGACGGCGAGGTATTCGGCGTCATAGGAACAAACGGCGCCGGAAAAAGCACTCTTCTTCGAATGATAGCCGGCGTATTAAAGCCCGATTCCGGCGAAATATTTATCGACGGAGAACCTGTGTACGAAAATCCGGAAACAAAAAAGCTTGTATGCTTTCTGCCAGATACGACATGGTTCCTTCCGAACTCTACCCCGGAACAGATGGCGGCTTACTATAAGATATACTATCCTGATTTTGACACGGCGAGATTCTTAGATCTCGTTGCCAAGCTCGGTCTGGATAAGAGCAGAAAGCTCCGCACGTTTTCAAAGGGCATGAAGCGCCAGACAGCCGTGATTTTAGGCATATGCACCGGCGCGAAATATCTGCTGTGCGACGAGGTGTTCGACGGTCTCGACCCCGCAGTCCGTCAGGCTGTAAAAAGTCTTTTCGCGGTAGAGGTGATGAACCGCGCGTTCACCCCTGTCATCGCTTCGCACAACTTAAGGGAGCTTGAGGATATATGCGACCATGTAGGCCTGCTGCACCAGGGCGGAATGCTGTTTTCTGAAAATTTAGAGGAAGTAAAGCTCCATGTAAACAAGATACAGTGCGTTCTGACCGATCCGGTCAAAGTCGAAGAGCTTTTAAAAGAGCTTTCGGTCATCAAATTTGAAAAACGCGGATCGATGATAATGATAGTGGCAAGGGGAACAAGGCACGAAATACTGGAAGCCGTAAACCGCAAGCAGCCGGTATTTTCGGAGGTGCTCCCGCTTTCATTAGAAGAAATATTTATCAGCGAAACGGAGGTGGCAGGATATGACATCAAAGATCTCCTTCTTTAAACTGCTTAAGGCTGAAATGAAAAACCAGGGCTGGCTCATAGCGCTTGCGTCATTTTTATGCGCGGTGCTTTTCCCTGTCAATTATCAGCTTCAGCTCGACCGTATCGCCAACTCCGTATATACGGATATAAGCCCGGCCGAGGCCGCCGAGCTTATAAGCATGGATAAGCAAAACGCGACTCTCGATATTTTAGGCGCGGGCAATGACCTGACGATGATACTGACCGTTATAGCCGCGGCGGTATGCGCGGCGGCGTTTTTCTCGTATCTTCACTCGCGCGAGAAAACCGATTTTTACCACAGTCTCGCAATAAGACGCGAAACTCATTTTGCCGTACGTTATCTGGGCGGACTGTTTACCGCGCTCATACCGTACATAGCGTGCATACTAATAGCGTTTTTCGGCATAGGCACGGCGGCGGGTACCGTAAACGCCGAAACTACAACAGCAGTCCTTTCGGCCGCAGGCTTTTTCTGCCTTTCGTTTTGCGCGATATACACTCTTTGCGTCCTTGCCATGCTCATAACGGGCCGCCTTTTGATAGCGCTTGGCGGCATGATATTTTTCTGCGCGTACGGTCCGATATGCGTTCAGCTCGTGCAAAATATGATGAACCGCTTTTTCGACACCTACTACGTTCCGTACTGGCACAGCGATATAGGAACATATTTTTCTCCCGTCTCGCTGATGACATATATAGGAAAAGGCCTTCGTTATTCTGAAAGCTCGCCCGTTTCTATATGGGCAGCTCTTGTCGCTTTCATAATAGGCGGACTTTTACTGTGCGTCTTCGTATACAAAAAAAGACCGTCGGAAGCGGCGGAGAACGCGCTTATCCATACGAAACTTGAGAGTATTTTTAAAGTTGCCGTATGTATACCCGGCGCGATCGCCTTGGCTTCAGTAGCTGAATTTTTCACAGGCTACGACAGCGACATGTGGTTCATCGTATCTGCGCTGCTCTCAGCCTTCCTTATAAACGGAGTTATCGAGTTCGTATATAACTTCGACCTTCGCAATATAATAAGGCACAAAATATCAGGCGGTATCGCAATAGGCGGAACGGCGCTTGCCCTCGTACTTCTTATATTCGACCCGCTCGGATACGACCGCTGGCAGCCGGATATCGACGACGTTCAGTCGATGTCGATATACAGCTACTCCATGACCGAGCCGTTATCCGAATACTATACATCGTACGGAAACGAAGTATTTTTCCTCGATCGGGAGCTTAAAGACTTCGCTCCGGTTTACGAGCTGGTTCATGAAACTATAAACGATCCGGAAACGGTATCATCAGAATCGCGCACCGATACTTTAAACGTATGCTATACGCTCAAAGACGGCTCAAAGCACTACCGCTATTACACGGTAAGCGAAGCCGCGCTTAAAGCAACGCTTGAGGAGCTGTCTTTGTCCGACGAATTCAGAGAAAAATACTATCCGTCCGCATGGCCGGAAGTAAAGGAGTCTGACGGCGTCAGCGTGACAGACTGGAAAAACTTCAGCATAAAGCAGCAGGTCCTTGATCTGTCCGGCAGCGAGCTTGACGAATTAAAACAGCTTTACGCCGATGAGACAAACAAAGTCAGTTTTTCCGATATGGAGAAAAGCCAGCCTGTTGCCTGTCTGACATTCCTGACCGAAAGCGTAAGCGAGTCTCAATATTGGCAAAACCCGGGCACCGAGGTTTCATGCTTCATATATCCGCAGCATGAAAAAACGCTGCAGTTCCTTAAAGCGCACGGAATGACAGAAACTCCGCTCGACGCGGCCGAAATCGCGTCTTTATCGCTGCAGATACCTGAAGAGCCGGTACACACAAGCATTATCGACCCGTCGGAACAGTCTCTAAGTCAGGAAGCTGCCGGCTATACGTCATATTCGGAATATCTGTTTTCTTCCGAAGCCGATATAAATCAGGTGCTCTCATGTATTGAGCGGTGCCGCTACTACATAGACGATGAAGGCTGCGAACCGAACTATATCTATATAGTCTTCAAGGACGGAGACGTTATCGACGCCTACTGCGCCATAACGGATATGGACGCTCTCGCGCCGCTGCTGAACAATAATTAAATTATTCTGGAGGAATTATGAGTAAGAAAAAAATCGGAATCATCTGCACTGTTATAGCCGCTGCAGTCGCGCTTATAATATGTCTTAAAATTTTTGCGTTCCCGCATGCAGGCTCATCCGACAGCGTCGTATACGTCAATCCTGTATCTCGTATTATGGGTCTTGGCAGCGGAAATGGTATGATAAATCGTTTCCAGGGAGTCGTGGAATCACAGGAAACATGGTCCGTACAGCAAAATCCCGACAAAAAGGTAAAAGAAATATTGGTATCTGTCGGTCAGGAGGTTTCCGCCGGAACGCCGCTTTTCACATACGATACGGAACAGTTCCAGTCGGATCTTGCACAGGCTCAGATCGACCTCGAACGCCTTCAAAACGAAGTAACCAATATGAACGCGGCGATAGCCGAGCTTGAAAAGCAAAGAGACAAAGCTCCCGCTTCAGACAAGGCGACTTATAACCTGCAAATACAGGAGCAGCAGCTCCAGGTAAAGCAGAAGGAATTCGACGTAAAAAGCAAGCAGCTTGAGATCGACAAGCTCAACGAAAACATAAACAACGCTACCGTTTCAAGCGAAATAGCCGGAGTCATAAAATCAATAAACAGCGGAAACGGCACAGACGTATACGGAAACTCCGACGACTCGTTCATCACCGTAATGAAAACAGGACAGTTCCGTATCAAGGGCAAAATGAATGAACAGAACATGGGCTCTCTTTCTGAAGGAACAGCCGTTATCGTACACTCACGCACAGACGAGGCGCAGACATGGAAAGGCACTATATCAAAAATAGACTGGGACAATCCGGAAGCCAATTCCAGCTCAATGTATTACTCCTCTTCCGACAGCGGAGTATCAAGCAGCAGCAATTATTCTTTCTATGTTGAACTTGAAAACAGCGACGGACTGAAAATGGGACAGCACGTTTATATCGAGCCCGACTACGGACAGTCCGAAGTTAAAGAAGGCGTATGGCTCGACGAGTATCTTATAGATATGAGCGATCCGCAGAACCCGTTCGTATGGGCGGCAAACGAAAGCGAACGTCTTGAAAAACGCCTTGTAAAATTAGGCGAGCACGATGATGAGCTTATGCAGTATCAGATACTTGAAGGTCTGAGCGAAGAAGACGCCGTTACCTTCCCTGAGGAAGGTCTCGAAGAAGGAATGACGACCGTAATAAGCGGCGACGGCTCGATGGGGCAGGCCGTTACCGAAAATCCTGATGGCGGAGCCGTAGACGGCACAGATACGGACAACAACGTGTCAGTCGACGACGGCATTTCCATAGACGAGGGGATATCCGTTGACGGCGGTATGGCTTTTGACAGCACAGTCGCAAGATAACAAAGTTTTATATCACGAAAGGATTACCATATGATCATAGATATGCAGAACATCTGCAAAGATTATGTCCAGGGCAATATCACCGTTCCCGCCCTAAAAGACGTATGCTTTCAGATGGAGGAAGGAGAATATGTGGCGATAATGGGTCCGTCCGGCTCCGGCAAAACGACTCTTATGAATATCGCCGGCTGCCTCGACCAGGCTACAAGCGGAAGCTTCTTTCTTGACGGCAGAGACGTAAGGAACTGCAGCGACAATCAGATGTCGGATATAAGGCTTAAAAAGATCGGCTTTGTTTTCCAGACATTTCAGCTGCTGCCGAGAATGTCGGCGCTTGAAAACGTCGCTCTCCCGCTCTCATATGCCGGCGTTCCGAAAAAAGAACGGCTGAACCGCGCGTATAAAATGCTTGAAAGCGTAGGTCTTCCCGACCGCGCCGACTTCAAGCCCACACAGCTTTCCGGCGGTCAGAAGCAGCGCGTCGCGATAGCGCGCGCCATGATAAATGATCCCAAAATACTGCTTGCCGACGAGCCTACCGGCGCTCTCGATTCAAAATCGGGCGGGCAGATAATGGAACTGTTTAAAGAACTGAATGAAAACGGAGTCAGCATACTGATGATAACTCATGACGCAAACATAGCGTCGCACGCGTCGCGCATGGTGGAAATACGGGACGGAATATTAAACTATAAGGAGGGACCGGTCATATGATAAAAAGAAATAAAATACTCGCCGCGATCCTCATTCCCGTCTTATCCGTATGCGGCGTAAGCGGCATAGTACTCGGAGTAAAGGCCGCCAACCAGAAGCCCGTCATGGTCATTTCAGCGACGGAACTGAATTACGGCGGAGGCTGGAATACCTCGGAAATGCAGGGCGTAATCACTTCCGACGTGTCTCAGGACGTATATCTTACCGAAACGCAGACCGTTTCCGAAGTTTTAATAAAAGAAGGCGATGTCGTAAAAGAGGGAGACGTGCTTCTCGTATACGATACTACACTCACCTCGCTTAATCTCGAACGCGAAAAGCTGAGCCGTCAGCAGATCGAATTAAACATTCAGGCTGCTCAGGAAAACTTAAAAAAGCTGCAGAATACAAAGCCTGTTCCTGAAGGCGGCGGCAGCACAGACGACCCCGGCTTTATAATACCCGACGACCCCGGCTTCATTATTCCGGACGATCCGGGTCTTACTCCCGACGTTCCTGCTGAGCCGACGCCGACTCCCGAACCCACGCCCGAACCCGTAAGTGAATTTAAGATAGTATTTCACTCCAACGGACACGGTAAGGCTCCTGAAGCTATACCTCTGAAAAAGGATTCGACGTTTCAGGAATATATAGACAAGCTCAAGCCCGAAGAACAGCAGGCGTTTCTTCCAACAGAAGAAGGCTACGTGTTCGGCGGGTGGTACACCGATCAGATATGCACCGTGCCGTTCGACCCGGAAATGAAGATAACGGAAGATATTCAGCTTTACGCTAAATGGACAAAAGCCGCTCCGGATTACAGCGGAGTTAAAGCCTATGACAAGCTGACAGCCGAAGCTTTAGCCTACAATATGCCCGAACCTGACTCGGACGAGGCTATCGGCACCGTGCTTAACCCATACCGCTATCTCTGCACCGATAAGGCGGTCATAACCTCGGAATTCATGAACAGCTTAAGGAAGAACGCTACGGAACTCTTAAAAGAAAACCCCGACGCGCATTACTACTTTATGTTTGAAGTCCACGAAGGAAATACCGTGGCAGGAAAGCTTCAGAAAGCATGGATATCGGACGCGACGCTGCTTACGCAGGAATTTCCCGAAAACTGGCAGGGAACCGTCGATCTTGCCTCAGGCACTATCGACGTAGGAGTTACGGATCCTGATGATAATGATCCTGATGTGGAGGCTCCGGACACAGAAGATCCTGATACGGATAACCCCGACGCCGAAACTCCTGGAACTGAAACTCCCGGCAGCAACGAACCCGGTACAGAAAACCCTGATACTGATACGCCCGAGACAGGTGCGACAAACAGCACAAATACAGCAAGCGCCGCGGCTCTTAAGCTTACGGTATCTCCCACTACAATGTCAGGCGCAGAAGCGGTCCTTACGGCTTCAAGCTCAGGACTAATCACAGGCGACGTATCGTATACAAAAGACGAGCTTGCTTCAGCGATACGAGAACAGGAAGAGGCATTAAAGAATCTTCAGCTCGACCTTAAAGAATCGGACCTGAAGATACAGCAGGCAGCAAAAGCCGTTGAGGACGGCGTCGTACGCGCAAAGCTGAACGGAATCGTAAAAAAAGCCGGCGATCCCCATAACCCGCCGACAGACGGTTCGCCTTTCTTACAGGTAAACAGCACCGAAGGCCTTTATGTTAAAGGCGGCATAAGCGAGCTTCGCCTTAACGAGCTCAAAGAAGGCGATACCGTAAGCGTTATGTCATGGCAGAGCGGAGCGATGTGCGAGGCCGTGGTGCAGGATATCTCGCCGTACCCTGATGAAAGCGGCATGTTCAGCTATGGTGAAAGCACTTCGTACTATCCGTTTACGGCGTATATTGATACCGGCGCCGAAGGCTTTACCAGTCAGGAATGGGTAAGCGTCACGCTTTTAAATCCTTCTATCGACCAGGCTTCCGGCTCAGGCGCTCTCTATCTCTGGAAAGCGTTCATACGCGAAGAAGCCGGAGAAAAATATGTATATAAACGCGATGAAAACGGCAGGCTTATGAAACAGACCATAACCGTCGGCCAGCTTTCAGGCTCGGGATATGAGATAATCTCAGGCGTTACATGGGACGACTGGCTCGCTTTCCCGTACGGGAACGACGTCAAGGACGGCGCCGAAACACGCGAAGGCACAGTAAATGAATTGTACGGATACTAAAGGAGGAACGCTATGTTAGAAAATATCAGACTGTCCATTCAGGGCATATGGTCGCATAAGCTGCGCTCCTTCCTGACCATGCTCGGCGTGATAATCGGCATAGCCTCTATCATCGGAATCGTATCCACGATAGAGGGCTCAAACCAGCAGATCATGCAGAACCTCATAGGAGCCGGAAACAACAATGTAAAAATAACGCTCATGCAGGGCGAATCCGAATACTGGATGGACGGCGGCGCGCCTTCTGGAGTCGCGCAGATAAGCAAGGAGCAGCGTGAAGAAATACTCGCTCTCAACAACGTGGAAAACGCGTCGTTTTACAACTACCGCAGCTATGTGGACGGCGTTACGAACGGACTTTATACGATGAACAGCGGCAAGGCGCTCGGCGTAGATATGAATTATCTCGACACATGCGGATATATAGTTTACGAGGGCAGGGATTTTGTAGAAAGCGACTATTCGGAAAGCCACAAGGTCGTTCTTCTGGACGAAGCGGCAGCCGCTTCTCTCTTCCCGTCAGGCGGTGCGCTCGGTCAGACCATCGAATTCCGCTCCGAGCCATTTACGGTCATAGGACTTATAAAAAAGGCCGACAACTTCCAGCCCGTTATAAATTCATTTCAGGATTATCTGAATTATAATCAGGAAGAATACGGCACCCTGCTTATGCCCGACGTCTGCTGGCCTATAATATACTCATACGACGAGCCGCAGAACGCCGTGGTGCGTACGTCGTCTCCCGAAGACATGACTACCGCAGGACGCGAGGCGGCTGAAATAATGAACCAGTCAGTATTTACGTCCGACGGAGATTTTTCATACAAAGCCGAGGATCTTCTGGAGCGCGCGCGAAACCAGCAGGAGCTCAGCGCGAGCACAAACAACCTGCTCATATGGGTGGCGAGCATTTCGCTGCTCGTAGGCGGTATCGGCGTAATGAACATCATGCTCGTTTCGGTAACGGAGCGCACAAGCGAGATCGGACTGAAAAAAGCGCTCGGGGCGAGAAAGAAAAGAATACTCGCCCAGTTCCTTACTGAATCCGCGGTGCTTACGAGCTGCGGCGGCGTAATAGGAATAATAGTCGGCATAATACTCGCCCAGATAATCTCGCGCATGTCGGGCATACCGGTAGCCATAAGCGTTCCGGCGATAATCGTAAGCGTCGGATTCTCAATGCTTATCGGCATAGTGTTCGGCCTTCTGCCGTCCGTCAAAGCAGCCAACCTTAACCCGATAGAAGCGCTGAGGCGCGAATAAAATTTAAAAGCCATGGCGTTTCATATAAATTATAGAACGCGTGGCTTTTTTATATGCTTATTTCTATGCCTCATATTAATATCTTAAGAATATTATAAGTTTTTCAGACCTTTATTTTAAATAAATTTTTATATCATTAAAGGTATTAAGGGGGTGATTTTATGAACGCTTCTTCATACGATATCATCATTTCAACGATCGGCGCCGTATGCGGCCTGCTTTTCGCGTATCAGCTTATCTACGCCGTAATAGCTTTATTCAAAAAAACTCCTGAATTTACCGCCAAGCGGCTGTGCAGCTATGCAATTCTCATTGCCGCAAGGAACGAGGAAAAGGTCATAGGCAATCTGATAGAAAGCATTTTGTCCCAGGACTATCCCAAAGAGCTTTTCAAGATATTCGTCGTCGCGGACAACTGCAGCGACAAAACCGCTGCCGCCGCGAAGGAACACGGCGCAGTCGTATATGAGCGCTTAAACGGCGAGCAAAAAGGCAAGGGATACGCGCTAAACTACCTTCTAAAACAGATAGCTATTGAGCACGGTTTAAACAGCTTCGACGGCTATCTCGTGTTTGACGCGGACAATCTTCTTGATGAGTCGTATCTTACCGAGATCAACAAGGTGTTCTCAAACGGATACAAGATATGCACGTCATACAGGAACTCCAAAAACTACGGTGCGAACTGGATATCCGCTGCCTCCGGACTGTGGTTCATACGCGAAGCCAGACATCTAAACCACGCCCGAATGCTGCTCAATATCAGCTGCCTTGTCTCCGGAACGGGATATGTTATGCACCGCGATATTATCCTCAGAAACGGCGGCTGGAACTTCTTTTCGCTTACCGAGGACGCCGAATTTTCCGTTGACAGTATAATAAAAGGCGAAACTATAGGCTACTGTGAAAGCGCGATATTTTACGACGAGCAGCCGACGCGCCTTTCGGACACGGTCAACCAGCGCCTGCGGTGGTGCAAAGGCATGTGCCAGGTCCTTATGAAAAATCGCCGCGAGCTTGCCGAAGGACTGTTCTGCTCAAGAGCTGTGACCTTCTTCGACACTATAATAACTCTCGCGCCAGGAATAATATTTTTCTCTGTATGCACTCTTACGGCGCTGCTTATGTCGTGCAAATGCGGCTGGAACATCGGATATTTTATTCCCGAGATAATAGAACTGACCGCGCCAATGCTCGCCGGGTCATACATAATGTTTTATATAATGGGACTGTCGGTTCTCATTACCGAGCATAAAAAGATATACTGTAATTCCAGGCGCGCGTTTTTACTCCTGTTCGCGTTCCCGCTGTTTATGCTTATGTATGCCCCTATTTCGGTGATCGCGCTTTTCGCGAAGGTGAAATGGACGCCTGTAAGGCATACCTTCGCCTGTACGAGCGCTCAGATGGAGACTTTGAAATAATTTGCTAAAATAATTTGAAACGGTATTCTTTAAAAATTCTTGACATAAGCCTTAAAATCGCTTAATATATAACTTGCTGTTAAGCAATGCAGGTGTAGTTCAGTGGTAGAACACCAGCCTTCCAAGCTGGATATGTGGGTTCGATTCCCATCACCTGCTTTATTTTAATTCTGCGCGAGTGGCTCAGTTGGTGGAGCACAACCTTCCCAAGGTTGGGGCCGCGGGTTCGAGTCCCGTCTCGCGCTCTATATACGAAAAAAGGGTTCTGAAACTCAGAGCCCTTTTTTGTATACCGGAGCGCTGCCATTCTTCGAAAGTTCGAGTTTCTCCGCTCCGCTCCGGTCGGCGCTGACCGTAAGGATATAAAACTCCTTTACCTTTACGGCGGCTCTGCCGATACAGTAATCGAGCAGCATATTAAATTTCAAGCTTCTTTTCCTGCTGACCTTTATCAGATTCATCAGCCCTTGTAGTATCTTTTGGATCAACTTCTTTTGGCATACTGACCTCCGATTATTCCGCTTTCCGGATCGGGTGACGCACGACTGTTTTTAGCCGGCTCACATCGCATTTTCTCGGATCGCTCAGATAGATTTCGTGATGGTATCTCATGTCCGTAATATCCAGTTCGTACCCATTTTCTTTCATATAGGCGTGCATTAAAGCAACGGTAGCAGGCTCATCGTCATAAGAGCCGATGTGCATACACTGAACGCACAGCCCTTCATCATAGGGGGAAAAACTCAACCTTAGAAAAATCCCTCGATTTTATGAGTGCCCTTGTAGCTCATCTTTATGGTGAAGGCAATGCCGTACAGCAAGCCGATTGAGTTTTTGTATTCTCCGTTTTCCTCGTTGGGATTGCCTTTTCCCCTGACTGCGATATAGTTCATTTTCGGAATTTCTATAATTCCGGGCTTGTTCTTCGGCATATAATATTCTTTGTATTCTTTCTTGTAATCAAAAGCCATTTTGCTTACTCCTTATCAGTCCAATATGTTATCACATATATCTTCCTGTT
>DVOP01000012.1 GCA_018713465.1 Candidatus Alectryocaccobium stercorigallinarum
CTTGTAAAATTCCTTGAGGAAAACAACTATAACCCGAAACGCATAGCGGTCGAACGCAATGAGATGATAGTTCCGAAAGCGGAGTATGATTCATGCGTGCTTAAAGACGGCGACACTGTAGAAATAGTTACGCTTGTCGGAGGCGGCTGATTTTAATACAGCGCTTATATTTTAAAAGTAAACACTTTTTACCCGTGTAAACATATGTAAACATTTTCAACATAAAAATGAACATTAATAATGCAACATGCAAAAGGAGAATCGTTATGAAAAAAGACACATATACATTAGGCGGCAGGGAATTTACTTCCCGTTTTATACTTGGTTCAGGAAAATACTCGCTTGAGCTTATCAAGGCAGCGGTTGAAAACGCGGGCGCCGAGATAATCACCCTTGCCGTTCGCCGCACGAATACAAAAGATACGGAAAATATCATCGACTATATCCCGGACAACGTTACTCTCCTGCCGAATACTTCAGGCGCAAGAGACGCTTCCGAGGCGGTGCGTATCGCAAGAATGTCAAGAGAACTCGGCTGCGGAGATTTTGTAAAAATAGAGATAATGAGAGACAGCAAATATCTGCTTCCGGATAACAACGAAACCATCAAAGCTACGGAGATACTCGCTAAGGAAGGCTTCGTAGTCCTTCCCTATATGTTCCCGGATCTCTACGCCGCAAGAGCTCTTCAGGAGGCCGGCGCTGCAGCAGTTATGCCGCTTGCTTCTCCTATCGGCTCAAACAAAGGCCTTTCATCAAAGGATTTCATACAGATACTTATAGATGAAATAGATCTTCCGATAATAGTTGACGCAGGAATAGGCAGACCGTCTCAGGCGTGCGAAGCTATGGAAATGGGCTGCGCAGCGGTAATGTCCAACACTGCTATAGCTACGGCCGGCGATATACCTGCAATGGCTTCGGCGTTTAAAAAAGCTATCGAAGCAGGACGTGAAGCATATCTTTCAGGCCTTGGCAGAGTTATCGAACGAGGCGCATCGGCTTCAGACCCGCTTACAGGATTTTTAAGGGATTGATTCGGAGGTGAAACCTGAAATGGCTGAAAACAGTTTCTTTATAGATTCAAATAAACTGAGCGAAAAAGCTCTTGAGAAAAAACACCGTCTTGAGCAGGATCCGTCTTCACGAACGAACCATATGGAATATATGGACGGCATGGAGCGCATTGATTCAGATATAATGCAGAGGGTCATGGCCGAAGTAGAGTCATACGACTACAATAAATATACCGCCGACGATGTAAAACGCGCTCTTGCCTCAGATCATTGCGGTATAAATGAATTTAAGGCGCTTCTCTCTCCGGCTGCCGCTCCTTTCCTTGAAGAAATGGCTAAAAAGTCCAAAGAGGAAACAGGAAAGCATTTCGGAAATACGGTATATTTCTTTACGCCATTATATATTTCGAATTACTGTGAAAACTACTGTATTTACTGCGGCTTTAACTGCTATAACGACATAAACAGAAAAAAACTCAATTCCGAAGAGATCGAAAAAGAGATGAAGGTCATCGCCGATTCAGGTATTGAAGAGATACTTATCCTTACAGGCGAAAGCCATTCTGCAAGCCCTGTCGAATATATCGGCGAAGCCTGCAAGCTTGCAAGCAAGTATTTCAGGAACGTCGGACTTGAAGTTTATCCGATGAACTCCGACCAGTACCGCTATCTCCACGAGTGCGGAGCTGATTACATAACCGTATTCCAGGAGACTTACGACAACACAAAATATGAAACGCTTCACCTTATGGGACACAAGCGTGTATGGCCGTACAGGTTCGAATCACAGGAACGCGCTCTTATGGGCGGAATGCGCGGCGTAGGATTTTCGGCGCTTTTGGGTCTTGCTGATTTCAGAAAAGACGCTCTTGCCAGCGCCCTGCACGTATATTTCCTGCAGAGAAAATATCCGCATGCCGAATTTTCTCTTTCGTGCCCGAGACTTCGTCCTATCATAAACAACGATAAGATAAATCCGCTCGACGTGCATGAAAAAGAGCTTTGTCAGGTGCTCTGCGCCTACAGGATATTCATGCCTTTCGTGGGCATAACAGTTTCTTCTCGTGAGTCAAAGCAGTTCAGGGACGGGATCGTAAAAATTGCGGCAACAAAGGTATCCGCCGGCGTTTCAACAGGCATAGGCGACCACGAAGCTAAATACAGCGGCTCTGACGAGGAAGACACTGGCGATGAACAGTTCGAGATTGCGGATTCGAGAAGCTTCGACCAGATGTATAAGGATATATCAGACGAGGGCTTGCAGCCCGTATTAAACGACTATGTGTATGTATAAAAAGATCTGCATAACGAACAGACATCTTGTAACGGGTGATTTTTTAGAGAATATCGAAAAGATCGCCCGTTCGGACGTTGATATGATAATACTGCGTGAAAAAGACATGCCGGAAAATGAATATGAAGCGCTCGCGTCAAATGTGATAAAGATATGCGCAGACCACGATAAACTCTGTGTCCTTCACAGCTTCTGTGAGACGGCGATAAGGCTGAACCACCCTTATATACATCTTCCGCTTGAAAGCTTCAAAAACCTTGACGGCAAAACGCGCGCTTTTTTTAAAAACATCGGCGTTTCAATTCACAGCGTCGACGAGGCGATAGCCGCCGAAAACTTAGGAGCTTCATATATCACCGCAAGCCATATTTTTCCTACGGACTGCAAGGCAGGGCTTGCGCCCCGCGGCCTTGAATTCCTAAAAGAAACCTGCGGTACGGTCAATATCCCTGTGTACGCGCTTGGCGGCGTAAAGCCGTCTAACGCTGAGCAGTGCATAGAATGCGGCGCCGCCGGAGTATGCATGATGTCATATTACGCTTGTTTATAACTTTATACTTTTTAAACGCAAATTTTGAAAATGTTCTTCACAATAGCGCTCGACACAATTGAAGCAGACGCATTTAAATTCGAACTTCATTCGAAGCGTCTGCGTAGGAGATAAGGAATCCTCCCGCAAGCGGATCCCTCCTTACCTCAAAACTCACATATATCAATTTCGCGGTCTCGCATGTTTTCGCACTCCTTTGTGCAATATGGTTCCGAATCATTTTCATAAATTTGCTTTTTGATAAATTGTTAAATTTAGAAGAGGTCCAAATGATTCAAGACAGCGAACGCTACGCCCGTCAGATGATAATGCCGGAAATAGGCGAAGACGGCCAGAAAAAACTTTCAGATTCAAAAGTGCTCGTCATAGGCGCAGGAGGCCTTGGCTGCCCCGCCCTTTTGTACCTTGCAGGCGCTGGAGTCGGAACGCTCGGCATTGCAGACGCCGACGAGGTGAGCATTACAAATCTTCACCGCCAGATACTTCATACGTCTGAAAACGCAGGCAAAAATAAAGCGCTCTCCGCTAAAGAGGCGCTTCTTAAAATAAACGGCGATATAAAAATAAACATATATCCGTATTTTATTACTCCGCAAAACATAAGCGGAATTATATCAGAATACGACTTTATAATCGACGCGTCGGATAATTTCGAGACCAAGTTTCTCATAAACGACGCCTGCGTTATAGCCAAAAAACCGTTCTGCCACGCCGGAGTCATACGATTTAACGGGCAGGTGATGACGTATGTTCCCGATAAAGGGCCGTGTATGCGCTGCATATTCGGCGAGATACCAGAAGCCGGAAGCGTTCCTAAATGCGCTGAAGCCGGCGTTATCGGAGCCGCCTGCGGAGTCATCGGAAGTGTCCAGGCGCTTGAGGCCATAAAATACATAACCGGCGCTGGAAAGCTCCTTGCCGGTTCAATGTTCATCTTTGATTCGCTTACGCTGAAATGCCGCGTCGTCCAGTTTCCGCACAGGTCTGAAGACTGCCGTGTCTGCGGACCGCATGCGGATATAACCGACGTCCGCGAAAATTCCAAAGAATATAAAATTTAATTTTCCCCTGCAGGGGCTGCCGCCGGTTTTTTCGGCGGTATTTTTTTCTCAGGTATCACGACGGTAAACACTGCCTTTTCACTCTCCGGTTCTGTATACCCCTGATTCATCGAAAGACATTTCTTTGGGCAGTTATGGACGCAGCTGCCGCACTGCACGCAGTCGAACGGATTTATAGACCACGTATTAGCCGCCCTGTCCACATGTATCGCCCCGGGAGGACACATACGCATGCACATTCCGCAGCCTATGCATTCGGGCGCATTTATCTCGATGTGACCGCGCATTCTCTCGGAAAAATGTGCAGGCTCATACGGATAAGACGTAGTCGCAGGCTTTGAAAACAGATTTTTCAATACATGCCCGGCGTATACGCAAAAGCTGTATTTATGGTTATGGTCTTCCAGATCCTGATTATCCTGATTGTTTATCAAATTTCTGAAATTTTTGATGTTCATACGCTTACCTCTCAGTACAGCTTATGCACGGGTCTATAGTCAAAATAAGTATCGGAACGTCGGCAAGCTGACAGCCTTTGAGCATTTCGACCATCGGCGGGATATTGCTCGTGGTCGGCGTGCGGAGCCTGAACCTGTCGAGATTCTTAGTCCCGTTTCCCTTTGTATAATATATAGCCTCACCGCGCGGCTGCTCTATCCTCATAAAATATTCGCCGTCGGGATTTCCCTTTACCGGAACGGCTATATCGCCCTCGGGTATTTTTGATATCGCCTCGCGTATAAGGTTAGCCGTCTGGAAAAGCTCTTTTATCCTGACCTTGCAGCGGGCGTATGAATCGCCATCAGTCTCGGTAACGGGCTGCACATCAAGGTCATTGTACGCCGCGTATCCTAAAAGTCTCGCGTCATAAGGTTCGCCGCTTGCCCTTAGCATCGGTCCTACGGCGCCCGTCATCAAAGCGGTCTGCCTGTCCATTACGCCAAGTCCTTTAAGCCTGCTCTGCACAGTAAAATCATTCAAGAACGTTTTTGCCATAGGCCTCATATCTTCGTAAAGCGTTTCCATCGTATCGGATATCGCTTTTAACATAGCGCTGTCCATATCCTTTAAGCAGCCGCCGACGCAGTTTACCGAAAAAATTATCCTGCCACCGGTCGTAAGGTCGAACATATCGAGTATCTTTTCACGAAGCCTCCATGCCTCCATAAACAGGCTCTCAAAGCCCATGGCGTCCGCTAATAGACCAAGCCACAGCAGATGGCTGTGCATACGGCTCATCTCCTGCCATATGGTACGAAGGTACTGTGCTCTTCTTGGGACTTCTATACCCATCATATGCTCTATGGATTCGCAGTAGCCCATGCCGTGGCCGCAGCTGCATATGCCGCATATTCTCTCGGCGATATATACGTACTGCTTGAAATCCTTTTTCTCTACTAATTTCTCAAGTCCTCTGTGAACAAAACCTATGCTCGGTATGGCCTCCACGACTGTTTCATCTTCCAATACGAGATCCAGATGGATAGGCTCCGGAAGAACAGGGTGCTGCGGCCCGAAAGGTACTACACTTCTCTTTGCCATTTTATCAACCTTTCTCTTTAAACGGCGTTTCCTTATCTATCCTGATAAGCTTGCCATGATAATCGACCGACATGTTTTCTATCTTCACGCCGAAAAGCTCGGCCGCTTCGTTTTCCTGTATGGCCGCGCACGGATATACCTGCGTAATGCTCGATATCGCGTCGTCCGTACCGATAACAAGCCGAAGCGTTTCCATATCGTAGTACTTGCAGAATGAATAGCTCAGCTCGTATCCGTCCGGCGTGCGGCACGCGCACATCTGTACAAAGCGCCATTCGTTCATCTTCTTATTTATCACTTCGGGAAAAAGCTGTTCAAGCCGTATTTCCCTTACGGTATTTTTATTTTCCATTCATAGCCTCCGTCTTTTCATCGAGTATCTTAAGCGCTTTGAGCACACCGTCGATTATGGATTCGGGTCTTGCCGCACACCCCGGAACATATACGTCCACCGGGATAACGGTATCGATACCGCCCTTTATATTATAGCACTCTTTGAAAACTCCGCCCGTGCAGGCGCATATGCCTACCGCGACGACGACCTTCGGATCCGGCATTTGGCTGTAAAGCTGTTTTACAACCGGCCCGGTCTGTGAATTTACCCCGCCCGTTATAAGCAGTATATCGGCCTGAAACGGATCGCCGGTATTTATTATTCCGAATCTTTCAAGGTCATAACGGGGAGTAAGGCAGTCAAGCACCTCGATATCACAGCCGTTGCAGCTGCTCGCGTCATAATGAAGCAGCCATGGCGATTTAGATACATTTTTTTTCATACCGCTCACCACCTCACATAATTATCATAAGAATAAACAGATTTAATCCGGCCGCTATGAGCGTTATGAGCCAGCAGCTGTATAACGTTATCTTCCACTTAAGCCTTGCGCATACGTTGTCTATAAGCGTCTCTACAAAGAAAACGGCGCAGCATACGGCGATCGCAATAAGCCAGCTCCACCATACGCTATTTATAAAGAACAGCGCGAATATGCCGAATAAAAGTATTATCTCATAATATTCCGCGATATTGACGATACCGAGCATTGAGCCCGACATTTCCGTCGTTATGCCCTTTACCATTTCCTGGTGGGCGTGATGGCTCGTTGAGATATCAAACGGCGATTTCCTGAGCTTTACGGTCGTTATGATAACAAGCGCGACGAACATACCGGGCATGAACACGATCGCGCTGACCGGCGATTTTATTATGTCCGCGACCCTGAACGAATCGGTGCACAGGTAAAAGCCTACCGCTATTAGAAGCGTAAGCGGCTCAAACGCCATCATCTGTATCATTTCCCTGCTCGCTCCCATATTAGAATACGGTGAGGAATCACTCGAAGCCCCGAGGACAAGGAATATTTCCGCCGTAGACAGGATGAAAAGGCACATCAGTATATCGGTGCCGCCGAAAAGCATTGCCCCGGATACGGCTATAAATATCATATAGCAAAGGTTCAAAAGCAGCTGCACGTTGTTTACCGCCAGCAGTTCCTTCGAAAAAAGCTTGCGCAGGTCATAAAACGGCTGCAGAAGCGACGGTCCTTTCCTGCTCTGCATGCGGGCGCTTATCTTTCTGTCTATGCCGTCTAAAAACATGCCTACAAAGGGTGAAAATACAAGGTACGCGATAACTATACATATCTGTAAAATACTCATGCTATACCTCCTATTATCATACAGAACATAACGATAAGCACAGCTGCGGAAATTATCTGCGACGGCTTGAGCAGATGACGTCTTCCAAATTCGAACCTCAGATACCAGTTGCTCAAATACAGATGTCTTTCTTCGCCGAAACTGTCGACAAAATGCGTATTGTCTCCGCAGTTTATACCGTTCATATATATAGGAACATGCTTCTTCTTCGCCGACCGGCTCACAAAGAGCATTATCGTCGGAACGAGCAGTATGGATATGAGCATTAACGCCATTGTAGCGAGCGCGCCCATAGAGAGCACCTCCTGAACGTTTCCGAACATTCTCGCAACAAGCGGATCTACGACATAAAGCGCGATAAACGGAAGCGCAAGGCACATGATGACCATTATCCCTGCATGAACGAACATCGACGCGTACTCGTCTTTTCTCGTTACATCGGTTACTTTTTCCCTCGAGGCGTGTCTTGAGTTGAGCTTCGCCAGCCATTTTGTCCAGTAGAACATAGTCGTAGCGCTGCCGTAGGCTATAAAGATAACGAGAAGGATATTTCCCGAATCGACGAACGCCTTGAGCGCGACCCATTTAGATATGAGCATTCCGAACGGCGCGAGATACATTCCGACGATACCTATGCCCATTATATAGGCAAGCTTCGGAATCTTGAGAAGCAGGCCGTGCATGGCCTCTATATCCCTTGAACCGATACTGTTTTCAGTAGCTCCGACCGACTGGAACAGCATGGATTTGCATACCGCGTGGAATATCATAAGGAATATGGCCGCCCATACGGTCTCCTCCACTCCTATCCCGGCGCAGGCCACGATAAGCCCGAGGTTCGATATGGTCGAAAACGCGAGCACTTTTTTAGCGTCGTTCTGGGCTATAGCCATAAAGCTCGTCAGTATAAACGTCAGTCCGCCGATAAACGCCACTATCGTTCCGACGAGGGTGCCGCTCATAGCGGGCGCAAGTCTTATGAGAAGATATACTCCTGCCTTTACCATCGTAGCGCTGTGCAGAAGCGCGCTCGAAGGCGTAGGCGCGACCATAGCACCGAAAAGCCATGTTGAAAACGGCATCTGCGCCGATTTCGTAAGTCCCGCAAGCGCAAGACACGCAAGCGGAAGCAAGCTTCCTTTCGCAATGCAGTCGGTAAGCTGCAGCGACCCCTGTGTGACTGCCAGATAAAATATGGCGATTGAAAATCCGAGGCCTCCAAGCAGGTTCATCCACAAGGCCGTAAAGCTGTTGTCGACAGCCTCTTCTGTTTTTGTATATCCGATAAGCAGGAAAGAAATAACGCTTGTTATCTCCCAGAAGAAATATATCCATATGAGATTTTCAGACAAAACAAGTCCGAACATGGCTGCAAGGAAAAGGAAAAGCATTGAGAAAAAGAACGGTCGTCTGTCCTTGTATTCTTTGTGGTGCTCATGGTAGCACTTCATGTATCCAACGGTATAAATGCATATAAATCCGCCTACGAATGCCGCGATTATACACATAAGGATAGCAAGATTGTCTATCATTATATGCGGTCCGTCATTGACAGGAACGCAGAATTCGACATACAGCAGCATTACCGTCTGCACTATAGAAAGAAGCGCAGGGAAAAAGCGCTTATATTTCGCGCTTAAATAAACGATAAGGCACATCAGGAAGATATCGCACACCGTCATAACATGGTCGATACCCTCGGTATATATAAAATATGTTCCCGTCTGTGTGATATTGACAGCCCATGCAATAACAAACGCGAGCGTGACTGCCATCATAGCTCCGGCTCCTATGTACACGACTATCCCGCGAACCTTTTCGTTTCGCATAACAGCCATTATAACAGCCATAACAGCCGGTATCCCTATCAGAAGCGAAATAAGAC
>DVOP01000109.1 GCA_018713465.1 Candidatus Alectryocaccobium stercorigallinarum
AAATGTGATGTTTGCAAAAAATATTTTATTCTCACTAAGCATAACGGAAAATGTTGTGATAATATTTATAAAGATACTGGACTTACTTGCCAACAAGTATATGCAAACAGAAATTACACCAAAAAAAGGAAAGAACACCCAATCTTAAAAGAGTACAATAAAGCATACAAAAGAATGTATGCTCGTAGATCCAACAAAAAAATTACACCTGATGAATTTTTCACATGGCTTAGTAATGCCAGCGAAAAGAAAGATTATTATATTAATCTTTATAGCTCTCAACCATCCGATGTTATAATTAATGAATTTAAACAATTTTTAGAAAATAAATAAAATAATCCCCCTCACCGACACACCGCCGGAAAAGGGGGATTTTCTCATTATTTAACTTTGCATTTTCAATATTTCAACAAAATTTCAACAACGACTTTGAAAAATGTCTTACAAGTGCCGTAATTACTGGACTTTTTCAAAAATACTTATCAAGTATTTTTTCTTGACAGGTTAGTTTCTGTTTTTATTACAGTTCGATCAATTCTTTAGGAAGCTTCGTAAAGCTCCTGCAGCCATTATCCGTAACGACTATCATGTCTTCTATCCTGACTCCGAACTCGGCCGGAAGATATATTCCCGGTTCTACAGTTCCGGTCATTCCTGCGCTGTAAACCGTTTTGACATTCGGCGCGAACTTAGGTTCCTCGTGTATATAAAGCCCCACCGCATGTCCAGTGGCATGTCCGAAAAATCCGCCATATCCCGCTGCTTTAATGACGTTCCTCGCCGCTGCGTCGACCTCTTCGCCTGTAACACCCGGCTTTATTGCCGCCAGCGCCTCCATATGGGCTTTTAAAACTATACCGTATATTTCCTTTTGTCTCTGCGACGGTTTGCCGACAATAACGGTGCGCGTTGTATCGGAGCAGTAGCCGTTATATTTACAGCCGAAGTCTACCGTTATAAAATCGCCCTTCTGTATCTTATAACCGGTAGGTACGGCGTGCGGCATGGAAGAATGTTTCCCCGCAGCGAAAATCGTCGGAAAGCTCACGTCCTGCGCCCCTGCCAGCTTCATCTGGTATTCCAGCTCCGCCGCGCCCTCAAGCTCGGTCATTCCCGGCCTGATAAGCCCGAAAAGTTTTTCAAACGCGCTGTCGGCGATATCAGAAGCCTTTTGCATGCATGCGGTCTCTTCATCGGATTTTATTATCCTCAAGCTGTCGAGCTTGTCTTCGAGCGGTATCCAGCTTTTTATATGCTCAAGCCCGGTCTCATATTTTTTGAACTCGCTGCATGTCATCGACCTGTCTTCATACCCGACCGCCCCGGCTCCGTCCGCTTTTGTCAGTTCTGATAAGATCCCGATCCTTCTTCTGGACGCGCTTTCCTCTATTACCTCGAAGCTGCTTTCCATTGTAGCCGCTTCCGTATATCTTGAATCAGTGATAACGGCTCTGCGTTTTTCTGATATATAGACTATCCCCTCGCCGCCGCTAAAGCCGGATATATATCTCATATTTACCGGATCTGTGACGAATATAGCGTCGGCCTGTGTATTTTTCAGGATATCGTTATACATTATATTCCTCTGTTTCTTCGGTGACGTTCGCGTAATCAACTACGACCTCGTTCGCAACCGTGCATATAGCGTAGAGATATGTCCTCGACTCTCCGTACTGCTCCATAAGCTCGTCCAAAGTGATACCGTAGCTGTCTGCAAGCCCCTCGTAAACCTCGTTCACCTCGGCGCCGTCCGTAGATATCCCTTCCGCGTCAAGTATGGCCTCAGCCATTATACGCGTAAGGGCGTAGCTTTCGCCGTACTCCTGCTCATAATCAGAAAGGTCTGTACCTGTAAGGCCGGCCGCCTCGAAATATTCCTCCGCGCTTGCGAATCCGTAGCTCTGCGCCTCGGCCTCAGCGTTTGACACAAACACCTCTTTGCCCTCTGCTATATACGCCTCCGGAGCCGCAAGGAACTCGGTATTGTCATATACCTCTGCCCACGCGTTGTTGTAAAGAGTGGTCTTCGCATTCGCGGCGAGGCTTTCATTTAATTGCTGCTCTATATCTGCGCGGAAATCCTTCATGGTCGTAAATTCGCCGTCTGTATATTCATTTACCCATGCGTCGTCCTGCTCTACAGGTCTGCTTATCGAATTTATAACGACATGGAAAACTACCGGCTTTCCGTTAAATTCTTCATTACCGTAATCCTCCGGAAAAACGAGGTCGAGGTCGGTCTCATCGCCTTTTTTCATACCGATAAGCCCGTCTTCAAAGCCGTCAATAAATCTGCCCGAGCCAATAGTAAGGTCATAGCTGTCGCTGCTTCCGCCGTCAAATGTCTCTCCGTCTATCTTTCCCTCAAACGCTATGTTTACGGTATCTCCCGTCTGCACTTCAGCGTCGGCGTCCGTAAGCTCCTGAGTTTCGGCTAAAGTTTCTATATACGAATCAACATAATCCTCGCTTGCCACATAAACCGTATTCGTAAGCTCAAGGCCTTTATATTCCGGAAGGACTATACAATCCTCAAGCGTAAAATCGCCGCTTATTATCTCATATTCCTTTTCTTCGGAGGTTGAAGCGCTTTCCGAAGATGAATCCGACACCGAACTGCCCTGTGAGCTTTCCGACACGGAAGAGCTGCCTGAAACGCTTGATGAAGACTCGGCGGAAGTATCCGCCGTTTCTCCCGAGCAGCCCGCAAACGCTGACAAGCAGAATATTCCTAAAGTGATCAATATTGCCTTTTTTTTCATAATAATTTTCTCCTCTGATAAAAATTTTACAGCCATGCTTTAGCATTTTCAAAATCGATGCCCGTATGAACCTCATATACGGTCTGACGTACATATCCGTCTCTTATCTGAAGCAAATTCGGCGTCGCATTATTTCCTACAAAATAAAATTTGAATCCGTTCTCCGACAAAAGTTCATATTTTCTGTTATCGCTGTCATATCCGCTCCAGCTTCCTATATCCGTCTGCTTCGGCAATATGATGATATCAGTCTCTCCTGTGACAGGTACGACTTCTTCTTTCCATTGTTCTATATCCGACTCAACTATCGAATATTCCGCTCCGTAGCTTATTTCGTCTGAAAAGCCGTAACACGCGAAATGATAGCCCAGTTCCTTAAGCTTATCCGCTATATTTGCCGCGTCTTCCGTCTCCCTTTCAGTATCAAACGTGCCGTAGTCGGCATACGGATTATTCTCAGTCCCGGAAAAAAAGCTTGTGGTCCTGTAGCCGAATACGCCTGTGCTGCCGTTTACGCCAAGTATCGCCCTTGCTCCCTCAAACGAAAAATCAGCATGACTTTCTATGAAGCTCTCCAACACCGGCACAAGGTCATAATCGCCTGTCAGTACACTTCCCGAAGCATTAGTATACTGCGCCTTTATTTGTCCGTTGTCAAGAACAAGCTTGTCCGCGACGCCGCTTTCCTGTGAATTCATCGGATAACATACGTCCGACTGTGATATTATAAGCGGCCTTTTCCCCTCCGGAATACTTATCGTATCTTTATATGAAAAGCTCCCGTCCTCTGATATATTCACAATATCATACACGTCTACAAGCACATAGCCATCGTTATAAAGCTGTATAAGCGCCTCAGAAAATTCTTCTGCTGACATTCTTGTATCGCTGCTTTCAACCGAAAGGATATCGAATGAAAGATGTTTCAGTTCCGAAATATCAACGTCTTCAAGGACTACTCCTCTCTCTGATACGTTTTGAGAGTTTTCCTGAAACACAGCGGTCAGTTTAGGGATAAACATGACCGCTAAAATAACCGCTGCCGCGACAGCCGCAAGAATAATTATCTTATTCCGGCGCTGCTTTCTTCGCAAAAGCTCTTTCCTGGAAACACGTTTTTTCTTTTTTGTACTGCTGCTTTTATTTTTTTCGTCTTTCCTGCCCATACCTTGATTCCGCATACTTTTATTACTTCTTATATGACCTCTTTAAACCGAATGCCGCCATAGCCGCTGCTGCTCCCGCCGACACAAATATAATCATTGCGCCGGTATATCTAAAGTCGCCTGTTTCAGGAGAATCTGCATTGCCGGCTTTTCCGCCATTTTCAGCATCAGTGTCCCTGTCTGGTTTTTGTGTTGCCTCCGGCGTTGTATCTGTTTCAGAACCATCTTCAGTTTCAGGCGGTGCAGTTTCTTCTGTTTCGGAGCCATCTCCCGTCTCCTTGGGCGGCGTCTGCTCTTCGCCGGTCTGACCGCCTTCACCTTCCTCTTCTACCGGATCGCAACTGCCGTCAGTTAAAAAGCTGAGCTGCGGCATACTTCTGAACGCATCTTCTATAAGTCCTATTCCCGAATAATTGCTTATATAAGCTTCCTGCAAAGAGTCGCCCAATCGCACTCCATGTCCTCCGTTTGATACGGAAATATTCAGAAAACCATTTTCATCGGTTGTGCCGTTTACACGCTCTCCTCCATCGACGCGGTATGAAAGATCCGTATTCGCAAGCGCGTTTCCGGACTCGTCCGTTATCCTTATCTTAGCCGTATAGCCGTTCGCCTCAAATCCTTCGGCGCGGATAAGTATCCTGCCCGATGTTCCGGCGTATTTATACATAGAGCCGCTGTTTATGCATTCTGTAAGATAAGCCTTAATAGTCTCTACTTCGCCGCCGGCTTCCCCATACTTTGGTAAGTCCCCAAGCATTGTATAATCGTTTCCGCCGCTCATTATATAATTATTTCCAACCATGAATATCTGAGTCGTATTATCATCGCGGCTTAACGGCTCGCTGCTTCCGTCCAGCGTTATAGATCTTACGCGGCTTCCTGTTTCGGCGTTCGGGTCAAAGTCTACCTTAAAGCCCGATATCTGCAGAAAGCCTCCGCTGTTGTTCTGCTGAAGAAGCATTCCGGTTTCGGTATCCTGTCCGTCAAGCATGCTGCCCGATACCTCCATTACCTCGTACAATATCGCCGGCGTCACCGATTTTATATACAAAGTATTTGAAAACGGGAACGTAGTTATCAGATCTCCGACAGTCGCCGTTCCGTTATTTATTTTTTCACGTATCCCTCCGCCGTTTTCAACCGCCACCACAGGGATCTGACTTTCTACGGCAGTGCCAGTCGAAGCTATAAAGCTTTCGCCCGCCGCCTTAAACGCGTCGGCCGCCAGGTTTCCATAGTTCGTCTCTTCAACTCGGGTGATAGCAAGTACGCCTATGCTTCCAGCCCAAAGCGTCGTATCGATCTCTCCGACAGGTTCGGAAAGAAGTTCATTCTGGGACTCTTTTACCTCCTGTATCTTTGCCGCAACAGCAGCGTCGCCCTGAACGTCAGCAAGAGCTGCCGCGTCGAGCAGCTCGTCGCTTATCGAAATCTCTCCGTTTTCGACCGACACGGTCATTTTTCCCACCGAGGCCATATTGCCGCCTGTCTGAGCAATAAGGACGCCGTTTACTTCCACATTTTCCAATGTGTGGCTGTGGCCGTCTATGATGGCGTCAAGCTTACCCTCATACTCGCCGGTCAAAGCTGCGGCAAGCGCGTGGCTTGTATAAGGAACCGACTCATTGTCGCCCATATGGCAAACAGCAATTATAACGTCAGCTCCCGCCGCTTCAAGCTCGCTTATCTCTGTTTTGGCCGTTTCTACTTCATCGCGGAATTCTACTTGCTGAAGCCCTGCAGGATTAGTAGCCGTAGCGGTCTCGGCTGTAGTAAGCCCGAAAAATCCTATCTTAAGTCCTCCGCGTTCAATTATCACATGACAGCCGTTATTGCCATCCTGCTTTCCGGCAAGCAGCAGGCTGCCGTTTTGATACGCGTTCGCGGAAACTATCGGAAAATCCGCACGCAGCACATTGCTTAAAAACTGCTCAGTCCCGAAATCAAATTCATGGTTTCCGGCAACCATCATATCGTATCCCGCAAGATTCATTATATCGATAATATCGGCTCCCATTGTAAGCGAAGCTATCGGAAGACCCTGCGTGGCGTCTCCTGCGTCGATAAGTATAGAATTTTCCGTAGACGCCTTAAGCGCCGCAACCTTGTCGAACCCTACGGTCTCTCCGGATCCGTCTATATAGCCGTGGCTGTCATTCGTATGATATATAACGACTTCCTCTGCCGCCGTACCGGTACTGCCCTGAACCGGTGTTTCATCAGCGAAAACGTTCGCAGCACTGAAAAACGTAAGCAGCATCGCCAAAAACAAAGCAGTTTTTTTCTTTCCCATTTTCCCTCTCTATAATTCAAATCGATAGTCCCTTTTTGCCTTATATCTTACTTTACTATCAGATGTCAAAAAATTCAAGTAATGTCATATACTATATTCTTTTCTTGCCTTTTTTTCAGCCTGATGATAGAATGTTTTCAGAAATTTTCTTGGAGGTAACGCCATGCCTTGGTGGGGTATTCTAATAATAATCGCAGCAGCCGTAGCCGCAGTTTTGCTTGTACTTTATTTTACCGGCAAAAAACGACAGAAGAAAATAGATGAACAGCAGGAGCAGATAGACCAGTCCAAACAGCAGGTCACAATGCTGATAATCGATAAAAAGAAAATGAAGATAAAAGAATCAGGTATGCCGCAGATGGTATACGAACAAATGCCAAAGCTCTTAAGATGGCGTAAGTTCCCGATAGTAAAAGCCAAGGTGGGACCGAGGATAATGACTTTCATCGCTGACCCGCACGTATTCGAAGTGGTCCCGATAAAAAAAGAAGTCAAAGCTACAGTAGCAGGCCTTTATATAACCGATGTAAAGGGTATCAGAGGCAACCTCGAGTTGAGCGAAAAGCAGAAAAAAGCCCAGAAGAAAAAAGAGAGCAAATTCGAACAGCTTCTCCGAAAGGGCCGCGGCGAGATCAAATAATGACAGCTCAAAACTCAAAAGAGTTCCGGAAACCGGAACTCTTTTTTTGGCTTATAGGACAAAATTTTTTACATATTATATCTTTAAATCATTCGGTAAACGCTATGCTTTTGAGTATCGCCAATACGTCCGCATCGGTAATCGAAGCAGACAGCTCCGAACCCTCGCGTGTATAGAGCCAGACCTTAAGCGTATATGAGTCGGTCTCGGAATATAAATACACAAACGGCACTCCAAGGCTCGTTCCGGAATAACCATTCCATTCGTACTCGCCTGTCGTAAAGCTCTGCAGATTCTCTACATTATCATACCACTCGTTTGGATCGACCTGCATTATTTCCTGGTCAGGACCATAGTATACGATATTTATATAAGGGTTTGTAAGCAGCGCTTCCTGATCGCTCCCACCTTTTACAAACCTGAGTTCGTTCGTCGCTTCCGTATCCGGTTCCTCAGCCGTCGCGTCCTGCACCGCAATACTCGTCCAGCCCTCGGGACACAACGCGCTTATCTCTTCTGTTTCCACGGACTCTCCCGCTACATTACCTATATCTATCTCTTCCGAATCAATCTGTACTTTCTCGCTTGAACAGCCGGCAACGCCTAATGCCGCAGAAATCGAGAACAAAATAACAGCTCCTTTAAGTAACTTTTTTTTCATTATATTCTTTCCCCATTATTAAGAAATACGGCAATGCCGTCAAACCTTGCTTTAATTTTCTGCGCAGCCGCAAACGCCTCGTCTTCACTCTCAAAAACAGCGAATACGGCTGAACCGCTTCCGGTCATAGCGCTCGCCCTCGCACCCGAAGCCAAAAAAGCTTCTTTTATTTTGCCTATTTCAGGATAAAGCCTGAATACAGGAATTTCAAATGAATTTCCTATATTCTGATAAACGTCTTCAAAACGTCCGCTTTTAAGGCCCTCCACGACGCTGTCCACGTCAGGGTGGAAAACACATCTTTCCGAATCTACAGCGCGGTATGCGCTTACGGTCGAGACCCCGAAAACAGGCTTTGCCAGAACCACCGGCTTTATCTCTACCTTTCCAAGCGGCTCAAGCTTTTCACCGATACCGCCGGCATACGCCGCTCCTCCCGAAATAAAAAACGGAACATCCGCCCCGATACACGCCGCGTATTTTTTCAGCTCTTCGTCCGAAAGCTTAAGACCGTACAGCTCATTTACCGCTTTTAAAGCCGCCGCCGCGTCCGAGCTTCCGCCTCCCAAGCCCGCTCCGTAAGGTATGTTTTTTTCAATATAAACTTTTAGTCCGCCATCTAAGCGGTATCCGTCAAACAGCAGCTTTGCCGCCTTATACACGAGATTTTCTTCTCCAGTCGGAAGCTGCCTGTCAGAACATTCTATCTTTATGCCCTTATCTTCTGTCCTTGAAAACTCAAGTATGTCATGCAGAGGCATTTCGTAAAAAACCGTTTTAAGCTCATGATATCCGTCGGGTCTTTTCCCTACGACGTCGAGCGTCAGATTAATTTTCGCGTGCGCGTTTATTATCATCAGATTTTCCTTTTATCCGTTTTGACCTTGATATGGATTTATGCTACACTGAACATTATCTTAAAATATGTTGAATACGGAGAATCATCATGCGTTCTGTTCTTATAATACTTCTTATAATCGTATATGTCATCGTCATGCTTCCGGCTCTTCTTGTCTTTTATCTGATAAGCAAAAAAAGCCCGAAAAAAGCGGAGCGCGGCGTACACGCATGTATAAGCTGGCTTTTCAAAGCCATAAAAGCGCTCGCCGGAACAAACCTTATAATAAAAGGGCTTGAAAACGTACCGTCGGACATTCCGGTCCTTTATATAAGCAACCACACGAGCTACTTTGATATAATCTTCACTTATCCTTTGTGCAAGCTGCCAACTTCATATGTGGCGAAATCGGATCTTCAAAACATACCGTTTTTCAGCATATGGGGCAAGCTCATGCGCTGCCTGTTCTTTGACAGAAACGACGCCAAAAGCTCCGTCCAGATGATAGTCGACGGAACAAATAATTTAAAGACAGACACTTCCGTTTATATTTTCCCCGAAGGGAAACGCAATAAAAGCGCTTCCGGGCTTCCGCTTAACGAATTCCACGACGGAAGCTTTAAGATGGCTTCAAGGAGCGGCGCTCCCGTTATCCCTGTTTCGATAAAAACAGCGTCGGACGTCTGGGAATCACATATGCCGTGGGTTTATAAGACGACCGTCACGATAACATACGGCGCTCCCGTATTTTTAAAAGAGCTTCCTGCCGAGGATAAAAAGCACCCCGGCGCCTATATGCAAAAGCTTATAGAAGAAATGCTCCTTAATTCGTAAGGTCTATGCCGGATTCTCTGGACTTCGCCGTAAGCGATACCGAGCAGTCGGCGATGAAATTATTATTTATATCCATCGTATAATCCGCTTTAAGTTCGATAAGATCCGGCTCTTCCTTTAATTTTACCGATTTGGTCGATATGCCTATGTACATCAGTCCCATAGGAGTTTCATACTGTGAAAGGGTCTTTTTGTTCGTTTCGAAAACAAGCTTTGTGTTATACTGGCCTTTCTTTGTTACTTCTAAATATTCAGGCTTGAATTTTATTATATTTTTGTATTTTTCATCAGGGCTGTCGCCTACCTCGTCGTACACGAGATAGTGACTGCCGTTTTTAAAATAATATTCACCGGGCGCTATGAGCTGCACGTCCTCGGGGCCGCGCTCGCTCTGCGCATACTGCAGTCCGGTTATATAAATTATCACGTCTTTTAACATATTTTTCCTCAATAAGCTTCTATAGCTATCTGCTGCGCCCCTTCGATCCTGCACTCAAGTATCGATTCGGCAAATGCGATGTATTTGTCTATCGAATCGCTGACATAAAAATAATGCTCTCCGACTTTGCCGCTGTCGTTGATCATATCAAGCTCCGTAAGGAGTTTTTTTAACGACCTCGCAGTCTCAAGCGCCGGATTGACAAGCTTTATACTCTCTCCCAAATATCCCGAAAGCAGCTTTGAAAGCAGCGGATAATGGGTGCAGCCGAGTATCAGAGTATCTATGTCCTTATCCTGAAGCTCGCTAAGATATCTCTTCGCGACTTCAAGCGTTATCACATCGTCCGTCCAGCCCTCTTCCACAAGCGGAACGAAAAGCGGGCACGCCTTGGCAAACACTTCTATCTTCGGAGCTTTTTGGGCGATTATCTCCTGATATAGCCGGCTTTGCACTGTGCTCTGCGTCGCTATAACGCCGACACGGTTGTTTTTAGTAGTATTTATCGCCGTATATGCGCCGGGCTTTACAACTCCGATTATCGGAATGTCTATCTCCTTTTCCAGATCGTCGAGCGCAAGAGCACTTGCGGTATTGCACGCCACAACGATGGCTTTTACGTCCTTAGTCTTTAAAAAATTCACTATCTGTCTTGAGTACCGAAGGACCGTGCTCTTCGATTTATTTCCGTACGGAACGCGCGCCGTATCTCCGAAATATACTATATTTTCATTCGGCAGGTCATTGATTATCTCCCGTACTACCGTAAGTCCGCCTATACCCGAATCAAATACGCCTATCGGCGACTTAATATCAGTCATGCCTTTTTTCCTCCGGCTCTTCTTCCAGAACGTCGGTTCTTTTTCTTTGAATATTTT
>DVOP01000110.1 GCA_018713465.1 Candidatus Alectryocaccobium stercorigallinarum
TATCGACGCTATTATCGACTTCTCTTCAAGCTCCGTCATCTCGTTTGCTTTTACCTTTTTAAGCTTTGATCTTAAGTTATTTATACGCCTTCTGTACGATATTGCCTTATCCGCAGAAAGCTTCTTTTTTATAGCCCTGTATTTGAATTCACACCTGCACAGGCTTTCTTTTGCCATCTGCAGCAGCTTCTCTTTATTCTGGCGTATGCCGTCGCTCTTCTGGTTCTCCTGCGCCGTCCTTACCATTTGGAATATCTTATCGGACGACGGGACCCATTCGCGGGAGATAACGGCTGAATCGCTGTTCAAACTGCCCTCGTCCGTGACCGATACGTTGATATTGCAGTCCATGTCGACGTCGACTATCAGGCTTATTACCGGTCTTCCGTAAGGCAGCTTCTTTATTCCGTCTACCTTAAGCTCTGTTAAAAACATATTATCTGCGGCAAACGGACGCTCGCCGGCATACAGTCTTATCCCTACAGCGTCCGGGATATCCATTCCGGTAGAAAAGACTTTTACTCTTTTTATAGGAAGAGAATCGCCTATTTCGGCTATTTTTACCGCAAGCCCGCATGCAGATTCTACCGAAAGTGAAAGCGGAAGTCTGCCAGGCATAACGGTATAATTTACCTGCTCCGGCTCTATTTTTATCTCCGGTTCTTTTTCAACGCGTATTTCCGGTTCTTTCTTTACTTCTGGTCTCTTTTCAACGCGTATTTCCGGTTCCGTTACTTTCTTAACCGCCGGTTCGGGCTTTATCTCAACCTTCTTTATTTCCGGTTCAGATTTTACCTCCGGCTGCTTTTCTACGCGTACTTCAGGTTCGGGTTTTACTTTAGGCTCCGGCTTCTTCTCTTCGAATATCACAGGCTCAGCTGGTGTTTCCTTCTTCGCCTCGTGCGTTTCTTCCTGATCATTCGCCCAATTAAGCTCCTCCGCTATCTTCTCAGCCGCTTCGCTGAGATCTTCGGATCTTTCAGGATCCACTGCGAAAACATCTGCCTCAGGCTTGCTTTCGCCGCCCGAGGACAGCTCCTCCATCGCGTTTTTTAAGGCCTCCGCCTCTTTTTCTATCCACTCTTCAGTCTGGAGATCTTTGTTTTCCATTAACCGTTTTTCCTCCGGAATATTTCTTCAAACGCTTCTTTATACGGAGCTTTCGCGATCCCGTACTCCGTGATTATACCTGTGACAAGGTCGTTGTCGGTAACATCGAACGCCGGATTGAAAACATTGATGTTTTCCGGAGCCATGCGCTCTTTATACCACATCTCGGTCACTTCCTCCGGTTTTCTCTGCTCAATCACGATGTCCTTTCCGGACGGAGTATTCATATCTATCGTCGAGGTCGGCGCACATACGTAAAACGGTACGTTATATCTCTTGGCCGCGAGCGCCACCATCGATGTTCCTATTTTATTAGCGACGTCGCCGTTTGCGGCAACTCTGTCGCAGCCTACAAAAACCGCCTGTATCCAGCCGTTCCTCATCGCAGTCGCAGACATATTGTCGCACTGGAGAGTTACGTCCATTCCGGCCTCGGCAAGCTCAAACGCCGTAAGCCTCGCTCCCTGGAGAAGCGGCCTTGTTTCATCTGCGAATATTTTAAATTTATATCCTTTTTCATGTCCTACATACATCGGAGCCGTTGCTGTCCCGTATTTTACGGCCGCAAGACGTCCTGCGTTGCAATGTGTCAGAAGCCCGTCGCCGTCCTTTATAAGCGTAAGCCCGTACTCTCCGATCGCGCGGCAGACCGCTATGTCCTCTTCACGGATCTTTACCGCTTCATCGTGAAGCGCTTTTACAATATCCTCTATCGGCTCTCCCGCATGGTCCAGAACAACTTTTTCCTGTCTCTTAAGCGCCCACGAAAGATTTACCGCAGTGGGTCTTGACGAATCCAGATAGTCCTTCGCTTTCCTGAACTGTGCGAGGAAATCTTCGTATGAATCCGCTTTTATATCCTTAGCCGCAAGATATATGCCGATCCCTGCCGCAACTCCTATAGCCGGAGCCCCTCTGACCTTTAAAAGATAAATGGCGTCCCATATATCCTCCTGTTTCGTAAGATAGAGCATTTCCATTTTAGACGGCAGTTTTGTCTGATCGATTATCGCCAGAGCCTGACGCTCTTCGTCAAGATCTACCGTATCGAAATCAGCAAAGCATAATTTTTTTTCTGACATATATCCTCCCATAAAAGCCTGACAGTTTTTAAACTGTCCGCAGTCTTATTCATTAACAACGCTGAGTAAGGCTGTAAGCCGGGTTATGTCGTGTGTGATCATCTGTCTAGGACCGCAGTTACCTGCGGCCTCAAGCGATCTACCCGAAAGCGCGACGGGCCGCCGCATAGCTTTCTGTCTGATCTTGCTTCAGATAGGGTTTACACTGTCCCGCGTCTGTTACCAGCGCGGCGGTAGTCTCTTACACTGCCTTTTCACCCTTACCACTTTTCAGTGGCGGTAATTCTCTGCTGCACTTTCCCTGGAGTCGCCTCCGCCGGACGTTATCCGGTATCCTGCCCTTTGAAGCCCGGACTTTCCTCACCTGACCTTGGTCAGCCGCGATCACACACCTTACTCAGCACATATTTTAACTACATCACATCTTACAAGCTTTAGCAATTTCATGCAAGTGGAAAATCGATCTCAAACCACAACAAACGGCGGTTTCTGCTCCGCCTTGATAATATTGCATTCCGGCAGCAGTTTTTTAAGCTTCTGCGTCATATATTCCATAAACACATATTCCGTGCCGAAATGCCCGGCGTCGATGATATAAAGCCCGTCGGCCGCGGCGTCTATTCCCGTGTGATAGTCTATATCGCCGGTTATAAGCACCTGCGCCTTTGCCTTAAGCGCGGAAGAAACGACGCTCTTTCCCGAACCTCCGCTTATCGCCACTCTTTTTATGTACGGAGCTCCGCAGCCGTAACATCTGACCGAATCAATGCCGAGCGACTTCTTCACATGCTCCGCCAAAGTCAGATAATCTACCGCGTTTGGCAGCTCTCCGACCCTGCCTATCCCTTCCGGGATACCGTTTTCTTCTCCGGTCTCATATAACACCTGCGTATTTATAAGACCAATCTGCTCTTCGTTCAGCTGCGCCATACCGCGTATATCGAAATTTGTATGCATTGCGTAATATGCTATCCCGTTTCCGATAAGCTTTAAAAGTCTTCTTCCTACGACCGAAGAATTGTTTATCTGCTTTATGGATCCGAATATAAGCGGGTGATGTGTGATAAGCAGCTGCACCTTATTCGAAACAGCCTGTTCCACGACCTCGTCAGTCGCGTCAAGCGAAACCATGATATCCTCAACCTCCGTATTTTCATCGCCTGCAAGGAGTCCTACGTTATCCCAGTCCTCCGCGCAGCTTTTCGGATATTCTTTTTCGATAAGCTCTGCTATTTCTTTACACTTCATTTTTTATCACGCACTTTCTTCAGCCTTGCGTATACCGCCGCAAGAGGCAGTCCTACGACATTTGAATACTCACCGTCGATACGTTTTACAAATTTCGCGAAGCTTCCCTGTATGCCATACGCCCCGGCTTTATCCATAGGTTCGCCGGTAGCTACATATTCTTCTATATCATATTCATCAAGTTCAGCTACCGTAACATCAGTTTTTTCCGAAAAAACAGCTTTCCTTATTACATCTCCCGCCGCCTTCTGCATAAGCGCAACTCCGGTATAAACCTGATGTGTTTTTCCTGAAAGCTTTCTTAGCATTTCTTTTGCTTCTTCAGTATCGGCAGGTTTTCCCAATATGACACCGTCTATGCTTACAACTGTATCGGCTCCTAAAAATATCCCTGACGGCAGGTCTCTTGCCACATCCACACATTTTCTTCGCGCAAGTTCCTCTACCCGCTTTTCTGGGTCGGCAATATCTGTATTTTCATCCGCCCAGCTCGGTATAACTTCTGTCTTGATACCTATCTGCGCCAAAAGTTCACGCCTTCTCGGTGATCCTGACGCCAATATTATTCTTTCATATCCTTCCATATTTTTTTTATTGACCTCAATTCTTTTCTCAGGCAACAGAGTCTTTCATCGGCATTTTTGCTGTCTGATACTTCAAGCTTCGATATAACAGACTCAATACGTTTTTGTTCCTTATTTAAGTACTTCACAAACAACTCGGTTTTTTCTTTTATCAGACACGGGCCGTAAACATACTCCTCTTCACTCAAACACTTTCTGACAGTTGAATGTACGGCTTTTATCACAGGATAATATTTTCCTCTCTCCGTGACAAGAATCTCTTTTGAGATTGAAAAACCGTTCCCGTAAAGATACTTCCGGACCTTATCCGCGTCCGACTGCGGCTCAAGTATCAGTTCTTTTGCCGACGCGGTCTTTTCTTTGTCATACGCCAGTATTTCCGTTATCAGGCCGCCTCCCATTCCCGAGATAAGTATGCAGTCAAACTCTCCGCGGGAAATACTTTTAAGTCCGTCGGACAGCCTTGCTTCAACTCCGTCCGACGCGCCGAACAGCCCGATATTTTTCTTCGCGGCTCTTAACGGCCCTTCTTTTACGTCTGCCGCTATACACCTTTGGCTTATCCCCGAATTATAAAGATATATCGAAACATATCCGTGATCGCAGCCTATATCGGCTATACGGCTTCCTTTGGAGACCATACCGGCTACAGCTTTCATGCGTTCCGAAAGCTCCGGAAGCTTTTTCACCGCATACTCTCTTTCCAAATTACTCAAGATAGTCACGCAGCTTCCTGCTTCTGCTCGGGTGGCGAAGCTTTCTGAGCGCTTTGGCTTCTATCTGTCTTATACGCTCCCTTGTGACCTTGAATTCTTTACCTACTTCCTCGAGAGTCCTTGCCCTGCCGTCGTCGAGTCCGAAACGCAAACGCAAAACCTTCTGCTCTCTTTCCGTAAGCGTGCTTAAAACTTCTTCAAGCTGTTCGCGGAGCATGGTAAACGCAGCCGCGTCAGCAGGCACCGGAACGTTGTCGTCCTGTATGAAATCTCCTAAATGGCTGTCCTCTTCTTTTCCGATAGGCGTTTCAAGAGACACAGGCTCCTGTGATATTTTAAGTATCTCTCTTACCCTGTCGACGCTCAGGTCCATTTCCTCGGCGATCTCTTCGGGGGTGGGTTCGCGTCCGAGCTCCTGAAGCAGCTGTCTCGATACCCTTATAAGCTTGTTTATCGTCTCTACCATATGGACGGGTATCCTTATCGTACGCGCCTGATCAGCTATGGCTCTTGTTATCGCCTGGCGTATCCACCATGTCGCGTAAGTCGAAAACTTGTATCCTTTTCTATAATCGAATTTCTCAACGGCTTTTATAAGACCTAAATTGCCCTCCTGTATAAGATCAAGGAAAAGCATTCCGCGGCCCACATATCGCTTCGCGATCGAAACGACAAGCCTAAGGTTTGCTTCCGCAAGGCGTTTTTTCGCCCTTTCATCGCCGTTTTCCATTCTCTGCGCCAGCTCTATCTCTTCTTCCGCGGTAAGGAGCGGGACCTTGCCTATCTCTTTAAGATACATGCGCACCGGGTCTTCAACGCCAACGCCCTCCGGTACGGACAGGTCTATATTTTCAATATCGATATCCTCATCTTCAAGGTCAAGATCATCGTCCTTTAAAAGCAGGATATTGTCCAAATCCGCGTCGGCGTCGATATCCGAAAATTCCACGACGTCTATTTTATGGCTTTCAAGATAAACGCGCACTTTGTCCATCTGCTCGGGGGTAAGCTTAAGCTCGTTGCAGTAATCCTTTACTTCCTGCGTCGTCAGCATATAATCTTTCTTTTTGCCGAGCTCTTCAAGCGCCTTGATACAGGCTAAAAGCTTTTCTTTATCAGGCTTTGCATTCTCCTGCTGCTCGTTTTCTGCTGCTTTGCTGTTTGTTTTTTCTTTACTCACTTCTTTAATACCTGTACCTTTCTTAGCTGTTTTTTCCTAAAGTCTTTTTCAGATCTTCTAATTTTTTCTTTTCATTCATTATTTCCTGAAGCGCCGCCATATCTGACGCCGGAAGCGCTTCAAGCCTGCGTTCGAGGCTTTCTGTTTTTATCTTCACAATGACCTCGCCGAGCGCTTTTGGGATATCCTCGTTTTCGGGAAGCTCCTCTCCCTCTAATATTGCGGCGGCTTTTGTCTTTTCCTCGCTCTCTTCAAAGCGGTTTAACACGGATACCGGATTGTAATTGCCCGCCTCGTACATTCGGAATATATCCTCAGCGATAGTCCTGTTCATTCCGGGTGAAAAATCCCCGGGCTTAAGCTCATTTTTTATTTTTGATATTATATCCGGCTTTTTGCACAGCCACGCCAGCATTGTCCTTTCCGCTTTATCAGCGCGGTTCTCCTGGGTCTTGCTCTTATAACCCCGCTGCAGGACCTGCGGCTCGTCATCGTCCGGCCTTACTCCCTGCATGGCGAGCTTTCCAAGCTGTCTTTTCAATACCTCTGGAGCAATATGGTACTGTCTTGCGACGCTTGCCAGATAGCTGTTCCTTTCTATCTCATCGGAAAACGCCATCAGCTTCCTTGCCGCTTCATGATAAAAATCGCTCGACTCTTTCGGATCGTTCATGTCATAGCTCTCATACAGCTTCCTGACTTCAAACATAAATCCGTTCTCGGCGCTGTCGATACGCTTCTGTAGCTCTTCGGCTCCGCCCGCTTTCAAAAGTTCGTCCGGATCCTTGTAAGGCTGCAGATTTACGACTTTCGAATTAAGTCCCGCGCTCCTTAATAGCGGTATCGCCCGAAGCGCCGCTTTAACTCCCGCCTCATCACTGTCATATAATAAATACACGTCTTTTGTATATTTCCTAAGAAGCGCCGTCTGCTGCGACGTAAGCGCAGTGCCGAGCGAAGCTACCGCGTTCGCGAATCCAGCCTGGTGCAGGCTTATTACGTCCATATAGCCCTCGCATATGATAATGCTTCTTTGTCTCGAGGCTTTAGCCGCATACAGTCCGTACAGGTTGCGGCTCTTGTCGAACAGCTTTGTTTCCGGCGAATTCAGGTATTTCGGCTTGGCATCGCCCATTACTCTGCCGCCGAAACCTATGACCTTGCGGTTTATATCCATTATCGGAAACATTACCCTGTTCCAGAATTTCTCATTCATCGAGGAACGCTTTTCGTCCCACAGAAACAATCCCGACTCTTTCAGCAGAGCGTCGGAAAAACCTTTTTTCTTTAAATATGAATAAAGTCCGTTGGCGCCCTTATCCGCGTATCCGAGGCCGAATTTCTTTATCGTATCATCGGTCAGGCCACGTTTTTTAAGATACTGCATGGCGTATTTTCCCGCCGGCGAATACAGTCTGTACAAATAATATTTCGCGGCTTCTTTTTGTATCTCAAGCAGCTTGTTGCGTTCGGATTCGGCTTTCCTTTGCTCCTTGGAGGTTTCCTCCTGCTGCACGGCTATGCTGGCTCTTTCCGCAAGCCTGACTACGGCCTCCTGAAAGCTGAGCCTGTCATATTCCATCAAAAAGCTGAACACGTCGCCGCTCGCGCCGCACCCGAAGCAGTGATACATCTGCCGTACAGGGTGTACCGAAAACGACGGCGTTTTTTCATTATGAAAAGGGCAAAGCCCCATGTACGACGTTCCTTTCCGCTGCAGCTTTACATAGCTTCCGATAACGTCCTCTATATTATTCGCTTCTCTTACCTTTTCTATAAAATCATCAGTATAACGCATTTTTTATCCTTAATATACGCTCCAGCCTCTCGGTTCAAACAATTCGTTGAAAATGTGGATAGCGTACTGGTCTGTCATACCCGAAATATAATCGCATACGGCTCTTGACTTAGCGGTTCCTTTCTCCAGCAAAAGAACATATTCCTTAGACATTTTCATCGGGTTTTCCGTATAGTATTCGTATAACGCCGAAAGCATTCTTTTGACCTTCGCGTTCTCCTGCTTAGCGACGCCCCGCGAGTACACGTTGGCAAACATTATCTTTCTTAAAGCCATCATAGCCTCGCTTATCTTCTCCGACTGGCATATACTGCCCTTCCCGAAGCTGTTTTCTATCACGTCTTTAACCATCGTATCAAGACGCTCCTTGCATGTAGCTCCGAGCGTGACCCTCAGAGTGACCGGTATATCGTCCTCGGATATGACTCCCGCTCTCGCCGCGTCGTCCATGTCGTGATGTATATAAGCTATCTTGTCAGACAGCCTTACGACGGCTCCCTCAAGCGTCGCAGGAGCTCCAGAAGTCCTGTGGTTCAGTATGCCGTCTCTTACTTCCCATGTGAGATTAAGTCCCTGTCCCTCGTTTTCAAGGACATCAACTACCCTTAAGCTCTGCTCGGCATGCTTAAAACCGCACTCGCTTAAGTCGTTCAGCACCTCTTCTCCCTCGTGGCCGAACGGGGTATGTCCCAGGTCATGTCCAAGGGCTATAGCCTCCGTAAGGTCCTCGTTAAGGCTGAGCGCCCTTGCAATGGTCCTTGATATCTGCGAGACCTCAAGAGTATGCGTAAGCCTGGTTCTGTAATGGTCTCCCTGCGGCGCCAGAAAAACCTGCGTTTTATCCTTAAGCCGCCTGAAAGACTTGCTGTGAAGTATCCTGTCCCTGTCTCTTTGGAAAACCGTCCTTATATCGCAGCTTTTCTCTTCGCGTGCCCGTCCTTTTGTATCACGGCTGTGCGCCGCGTACGGGCTCAATATTTTATATTCTTTTTCTTCAGAAATTTCTCTAATATTCAAATTTTCCTCCGAACGGTTGCAACAAAAACCGTTTCATTTATAATATACTGTGTAAATTCCGGATTTCCTTTTTTTGCGGAAATATTTTTGATATCATTGATTTCAAAATATCTTTTGACCTCAACATCATGGTTTTTATGTATATAAACAGAAAGGACTCTGCATGACATCTATCGACAGATTCAAAGACATAATCCGCACGCTCCGGTCGGAGCACGGCTGCCCGTGGGATATGCGCCAGACGCATTTCACCTTAAAAGCCCCGTGCATAGAAGAAGCCGCCGAAGTTATATGCGGGATAAATATATTAGAAGAAACCGGCGACCCCGAAAACCTGAAGGAGGAGCTCGGCGATCTTTTAATGCAGGTAGTTATGCACGCCTGTATCGCCGAAGAAGAAGGCTATTTTACCCTTGACGATGTAATAGACGGCATAAGCCAAAAAATGATACGCCGCCACCCTCATGTATTCGCTGACGAAAAATATCCAGGCCAGGAAAACGAACGTCTTAAATGGGAAGAGATAAAATCCAGGGAAAAAGAGGGCAAAGTGCACTATGACGAGCGCTTCTTAAGCGAAGCTTTTGACGAATCTAAAGAACTTATAGATATTGCGAAAAAGCGCAAAGGTTTTGCTTGATTAATGCTTATACTGCTATTATACTGTCTCTGAGTTATAATATGTAAAAATAATATGATGTGATGTCGCAAATACCTAAAGGGGGATATCAATGAAATCGCTTATAAGTGAATTTAAGACATTTATTTCACGCGGAAACGTCGTGGATCTTGCAGTAGGTATCATTATAGGCTCCGCGTTTACGGCAATCGTAAACTCACTCGTAAATGATATTATCATGCCTATAATCTCAATTTTAACAGGCGGAATACATTTCGAAGCATGGAAGATCGCTCTTGGCTCCGGTGCGGAAGCTCCTGTCCTTGCGCTTGGTTCTTTCATCGCCGCTGTCCTTGATTTCATCATCGTAGCGTTTGTAGTATTTATGGTCGTAAAAGCGGTAAATAAGGCAACAAGCCTTGCTAAGAAAGAAGAAGCTGAAGAAGCTCCTACAACAAAGAAATGCCCGTACTGCTTAAGCGAAATACCGATCGAAGCTACAAGATGTGCTCACTGTACATCAGAGCTTCCTAAGGAAGAATAAATCTCAGTACCTAATTTAAGCTGCCTTATGGCAGCTTATTTTTTTGTCCTTGTTACATTGACCCCGTTCAGATATAATACAATCATCAAAACACCAAGTATAATATATCGGGAAAATCACATGAAGAAAAACGAAATATTAAAAATATACGGAACAGACTATAAGGAAATGACGAAGCGGCTCCTTACGCGCGCCAACCTCGCGTCTGATATAGCGGACCGCAAGACGCGTATAGGCATAAAGCCGAATCTTGTCGCTCCCACTCCGGCCGATTACGGCGCTACAACGCACCCTGAGATCGTCGCCGGGATAATAGAATACCTCAACGAACACGGTTTTTATGATATAACGGTACTTGAAGGCACGTGGGTCGGAGATAAAACGGGCGAATCCTTCGACGTATGCGGCTACAACTCTTTAGCCGAAAAATACAACGTAAAGCTTTTTGATACTCAAAAAGACAGCTCTTTCAGGCAGGACTGCCGCGGAATGTCACTGAACATATGCAGCAATGTCAAAAAGATAGACTTCCTTATAAACGTTCCCGTGCTTAAAGGGCACTGCCAGACAAGAGTAACGTGCGCGCTCAAGAATATGAAAGGGCTTATCCCGAATTCAGAAAAACGCCGCTTTCATACGATGGGGCTGCACAAGCCGATAGCTCATCTGAATACGGCGATAAAGCAGGACTTCATAGTCACCGACCACATATGCGGAGATCCCAGCTTCGAGGAAGGCGGAAACCCGGTCGTGCGCAACTGTATCATGGCTTCCAAAGACCCGGTGCTCACAGACGCATATGTATGCTCCATTTTAAACTGCGCAACAGACGACGTGCCGTATATCAGATATGCGGCGGAGCTTGGCGTCGGCTGCGGCGATTTAAGCAAGGCCGAAATATATACGATAGAAGGAACGGATTCCGAAAAGATACCTTTTGAAAACAACGTGCTCGACGTGAGCTACGCGATCGATGAGATAGATTCATGCAGCGCATGCTACGCAATGCTCGTTCCGGCGCTAATACGTCTTAAAGAAGAGGGGCTTTTAGACAAGCTGAAAACAAAGATAGCCATAGGGCAGGGCCATCAGGGAAGATCCGGCGAGATCGGGGTAGGAAGATGTACCGCCGGCTTTTCAAGCAGCATAAAAGGCTGCCCGCCTTCTACAGATGATATATATGAACATTTAAAACGATTTATAATTGAATCCGCCCGGAAATAATGATATCATACACAATCAAAGGGTTTTATATTTCTGTTTACGTTATGGAAGGTTTATAAATGGACATTACGGATTTAAGAAGCAAGATAAATGAAATAGACGATAAAATGTCTGATCTTTTTATCGAAAGAATGAAGGTATCCGCCGATATCGGAGCATACAAGCTCGAGCACGGCATGAACATAAGAGACAGGAAACGCGAAAAAGAGGTCATAGACAATCTCTGCGCCAAAGTCGGGGATATTTACGCCCCGTATATAAGCGCTCTTTATGAGCAGATAATGGAAATGAGCCGCCGGTACCAGTCATATCTTCAGATGATAGTTCAGATAGAATACGGACTCATCGGCGAAGACGTATCGAACAGCTATTCAAAATGGATCCATCACAGCATGGGCAACCGAAGCTTCGGCCTTTACAGCCTGCCGTGTGAAATGCTCCCGCTGCTTTTCAAAAAGCGCGCGTTCAAGGGCATATGCATAGACTCTCCTTACAAGCAGGAAGTCATAAAATACTGCGACGAGCTCGACCGCATTGCCAAAACGACCGGCTATGTAAATACGATCGTCAGCGAAGCGGACGGCACTATTTTAGGATATAACACGGAATATGACGGCTTTGCATCTGCAGTAAAAAAATCAGGCATGGAATTAAAAGGCAAAAAGATAATGCTGCTTGGAAAAGGCTCTATCGCCTCCTCGATAAAAGAAGTGCTTAAGGATTCCGGCGTGTCTGAAATATTGAATGTGACGAGGACCGGTAAGATAAACTTCAGAAATTATACGGAATACAAGGACGCCGATATCGTCATAAACGCGACAAATATCGGTATGTCGCCTGACAGCGATATAGCGCCCGTCGACCTTTCCACATTCTCAA
>DVOP01000111.1 GCA_018713465.1 Candidatus Alectryocaccobium stercorigallinarum
CACGAATCTTATTTTCGTCCGCGCAGACCATATAGCCCAGTCGGAGCCCCGGTATGGCAAAGGTTTTTGTAAACGACCGCAGCACAAGAAGGTTTTTGAACCTTCCTGTTTCATCATATCTGCTTAAAAAACTATGCGTTTCCGGTTCGTCGCTCAGCTCCATAAAGCACTCGTCAAGCATTACTATTACATTGTTTTTTTCACATTTATCTAAAATCTTTTCCAACAGCTCAGGGCTTATATATTTACCCGTCGGATTATTAGGGTTTGCTATAAAAAGCATATCCGTGTCAGAAGTTATATGCTGCAAAAAATCTTCCGTAAGTTCAAAGCCGTGCTCTTCACGCATAATATAATGATCCATATGCGCCCCTGAAGCCTTCGCCGCATGTTCATATCCGTAAAACGCCGGAACCGGTATCAGTATTTTCTTTGGCATAAAAGCATGCACCGCCGCCATTAAAAGCTCAGACGCCCCGTTTCCGAAAACGATATTTTCCGGATTTATCTTTATAACTTTTAACAGCTTTTCAGTCAGCTTCTCCGCCTTCTGATCCGGATAAGATTCCGCACTTCCAAGGCTTTCCGCCAGCGCCCTGCGCACTTTATCGGAAATCCCGAGCGGATTTATATTCACCGAAAAATCAAGGTTTATTTTATTTCTATATATATCTCCGCCATGCGCCATTAATTCTTCTCCTAATATTTTTCTATCCGCGAAATAACCTGCTGCTTGCTGCCAGTCATTTCCGCTAAATATTTTTGCGTTACTTTTTCAGACTTTCTTAAAGCCGTCATCTCACCTATTAAACGATATTCTTCCCTGCTGTCTTCCCATTTTCTTTTAAAATTTTTATCTGTTTTTTTCTTATTTTCTATAACAATACCATCACTGCCAGCATTACCGCAATGCACAGCGCCGCGCAAACAGCCGCCGAAGTTAACATAAGTTTGTTCGCGCATTTTATATCTTTATATTCGACCGGACGTTTTGCGTCGCCTATAAACGGCTTTTTATGAACAACTCCAAAATAGCTCGCGCCGCCGGCAAGCTGTATCCCAAGCGCTCCGGCACATGCACTTTCAGTCTGCGCTGAATTCGGGCTGGCATGCTTTCTGCTGTCGCGCTTGTGTATTTCGTATGCGTCTTTGGCGCTGAAATCTTGCCCGAGAAACAAACATGAAAAGATCATCAGATACGCGCTTAAACGTGACGGCACATAATTTACGATATCGTCCAGCTTAGCCGCCGCTCTTCCGAAATCTATATACCTTTCATTCTTATATCCTACCATAGAATCCATTGTATTTACCGCTTTATAGAACATTCCGAGGACCGGCCCGCCTACCGCAGTATATATCATCGGCGCGATAACTCCGTCCGATGTGTTTTCCGCCACGGTCTCTACAGCCGCCTTCGTTATTCCGATATCGTCGAGCACGTCTGTATCCCTCCCGACTATCATCGAGACCGCTTTTCTCGCGCCGGCAGTATCTCCGATATTCAAATATCCGTATACTCTCATGCTTTCGTCATACAGCGACCTCGCCGCTAAAATATAATATGTAAGCGCCGCCTCCGCCGCTATACCTAAATACGGATGTATAAGATATGCGGCGATAATCAGCGCCGCCGCAATCGCAGCTGTTGTTCCTGTCACCGCAAATACAAGCAGTCGGCCCTTTTTTATCCGTTCGCTTCTGCTGCCTGTATTCCATTTCCTTTCAAGAAATCCTATGAATTTCCCTATAAGGCGAACCGGGTGCGGCGCTTCCTGCGGATCTCCGATCAGCAAGTCAAGCACGTATCCCGCCGCGAACGCTATTGTATGATATATGATCATCATATTTAAAATATTGACCTCGTTTTATAATAAATTAAATTAAACGCGCGCATGATATTGTGCTTTTTTCTTTCCGCGCTTATACTGTTTATTACAATCCTAAAAAATCATTTCAGAAAGGATACTGAATCATGAAAATCGGCTGTGTCAAAGAAATAAAAAACAATGAATACCGTGTAGGTATGACCCCGGCAAACGTAAGATCATATATAGCCGCCGGACATACCGTATATATCGAAAAAGGCGCCGGTACCGGTTCCGGTTTCTCTGACGAAGAATATTCCGTCTCGGGCGCGGTCCTTACGGATACTGCCGGTGAGGTATGGAACGCCAGTGATATGATAATCAAAGTAAAAGAGCCTTTGGAGGAAGAATATAAATTTTTCCGCGAAGGTCTTATACTCTATACATATCTTCATCTCGCCGCAGACAAGCCTCTTACGGAAGCTCTTATGCAGTCAAAGGTGAAAAGCGTAGCATATGAGACCCTTATCGAAACCGACCACTCTATCCCGCTTTTAACTCCGATGAGCCAGATAGCCGGCCGTCTCAGCATTCAGGAAGGCGCCAAATATCTTGAAAAGCCGTTCGGCGGCAAAGGCATACTTCTTTCAGGCGTTCCCGGTACTCCGAAAGCCCATGTGGTTATCGTCGGCGCAGGAGTCGTTGGAACAAACGCATGTAAGCTCGCGGTCGGAATGGGCGCGCGCGTCACGATACTTGATATCGATCTCAACCGCCTTGCATCCCTTGACGATATGTTCGGCTCAAAAATACAGACGCTTTACAGCACCGATGAAAATATAAAAGAAGCGCTCAAGGACGCGGATCTTGTTATCGGATCTGTCCTCATTCCCGGAAAAGCCACTCCGAAGCTCATCAAAAAAGAATATCTGAAGCTTATGCAGCCCGGCAGTCTTATTGTAGACGTCGCTATCGATCAGGGCGGCTGCTGCGAAACCTCGCACGTTACATATCATGACGACCCTACATTTGAGGTTGACGGCATAAATCACTACTGCGTCGGAAATATGCCCGGCGCCGTATCGCGCACTTCAACCATAGCGCTTACAAACGCCACGCTTAAATACGGAACAATGATAGCGAACAAAGGCCTTGAAGCTGCCGCAAAGGATTATCCTGTCATTTACTCAGGCGTAAATACATATAACGGATATTTGACATGTAAAAACGTCGCCGACAGTCTTGATATTAAATATACCGATATAACAAGTCTTGTCTGATACAATTATCCCGTCGGGCGCAAACGCAAAGCGCCCGATGTTTTTATGTTATAAGCTTTGTTATTTTATTCTCTGTCCGATTCCGCATATGACGCGTACGACTTCATCAGCCTCCTGCGCGAGCATTACCTGCAATCCGCCGACAAACTCTCGGAAATCCCTTTCGCGCCTTTGTGCCGGAACGATTCCACGGCCGATCTCGTCTGTTATGATTATCAAACCGGGATCGTCCGCTATTTTATTTTTAAGCGCCTGCCGCGTATCTTCAGACATTTTATCCTGTAAAACTGCTCCGTCCTTTTCTGCCTTTTCAAATATCCCGCGCGCCCATGTGTTCAGATAAAAAATGTGTTCGCCCGCGTTTTCATAATTTGTTTCCGCGTATTCTCTTTTTCCCTGGAACGCTCCGCCGATTATCAATATCATCTCTTTATCCCGTATCCTTGTATCGGTTATGTTCTTTTTTGCTCTGCTAAATCTGATTTATAAATCTCGTCAGCTGCGCCGTATACTAATTTTTCAAATAATAACCACTACTGAATACGCCGCCGCGCACACGCACATAGTCGTCTCCGCGATCACAACAAAATATCCCGCAGTGTCTCCGGTTATGCCGCCAAGCTCTTTAAGGCTGCGGTTTTTATAATATACAAAGACAATAAGCGCCGCCGCAACGAGTACCGCTCCGCATACCGCGTTTATCCATATCATAAAAGCCGTGCAGGCAGCCGCTTCGCAAATAATAGGAATCAGCACAGTTTTCGACGAGCCTTCATTTGCCGAAGTGCTGAACGCATGAAGCATACCGCTGCTCTTGGCCTTTGGGAAAACTATAACCGCTATGGCGCTGAGCGCCCTCGCCAAAAAGAACGAGCAGGAAAACACGCATATAACGCTAAAGTTCGAAATAGCAGAAAACGCCGCGATATAAACAAGCCCTGCGGCCGCCAGTTTTATGACCGCAAACGCCCCGATGTGCGGATCTTTAAGTATATGCAGCTTTTCTTCTCTTGATTTCCCGGAAGAAAAAGCGTCCATTGTGTCCATGAATCCGTCCGCGTGAAAACCTCCGGTCACAAGCAATGGTATTGCCGTTCCGATAAGCGCATACGGGAGCGCACCGAGCTGAAAGCGCTGCGCTATATAATGCCAAAACAAAAGCAGCGCGCCTATCACCGCGCCCACCCACGGAAAAAATATCAAGTTGTATTTGAACTCTTTTTCTTTCCATTCAAAATTCGGAACCGGGATCTTTGAATAGATCGAAAACGCTATGCACAGCGATTTTAATAAAGTCAAATTATTCTCTCCATTTATTTTTTCTTGAATCAAACTTCCAAATGCATAAAAATTATAAATGCGGCTTATCAAACATTTATAAACCGTTAATTTATTTCACTCTTACCGGTATCCCCGCCACAACTTCAAATACTTCGTCCGCCGCCTTTGCCAGATGTCGGTTTATTTTTCCAAGCGCAGCAGCGTACGCCTTTATCTCTTGTGGGTAATCCATGCCGTCTTCAAAGGCGTCGTCCGATACCACAACAAACTCGCCGCAGTCTTTGTTTAATACAGATATATCGCGCAGGATTTTTTTTGCGGCGTCTTCCGGCGCGACGCTTCCGCTGTCTTTAAACATTTCGTTTGCCGTAAGATTCGAGACGCACTCCAAAAGGACAGCTGGCTTTTTTCCACTGTCTGCTTTTCCTGCCGGATGCATTTCATTCACCGCAAGGCAAATATCAGCAGCCTGCTCTATCGTCGTAAATCCCTTTCCGGCGCGCATTCTGCGGTGCTTTTCTATCTTTTTTTCATCTTCCTCGCCGTATATCTTCATTGTCGCGAGATAATACAGCTCTAATCCGCGGTTATCAGCGATCTGTGTTATAAGCTTCTCGGCAAACTCCGATTTGCCGCTGCCGCTTCCGCCGATCACAAGTATCATACAAACCTCGTATATTTTTCTATTTCGATATCATCAAACGTAAGCTGATCTTTATAAAGAGTGAGCGCGATGTCGAGCAGAGCACACATCATGACCGCGCCGGTTCCTTCTCCAAGCGCCATTTCAGCATTTATGACCGGCATCAGCTTCAGCTCGTCAAACACATATTTTGCAGTTCTTTCCGAGCTCATATGCGAGGCGATAAGATAATTTTTTATTTCCGGAAACATCCTTACCGCCGCCAGCGCCGCCGCGCAGCTTACAACTCCGTCAAGCACTACGGGCGTGCGGCAAAGCGCCGCCCCAACCATAACGCCGACCATACCTGCAATGTCAAATCCGCCGACCGTTTCAAGCACGCAAGCCGCGTCTGCGTTATGCAAATCATACTTTTCTATCGCTTTTTCTATAACGCTGACCTTTTTTCTTAATCTGCCGTCGTCAAGCCCCGCCCCGCGTCCAGCGGCTTCCTTCGCGCTAAGTCCTGTAAGCGCACAGACGACTGCTGCGCTCGTAGTCGTATTTCCTATTCCCATTTCGCCAAGGCAGATAAGCTTTATTCCTCTGTTTACTGCCTCGCACGCGATATCCATTCCTGCCTGCAAAGCCCGCAGAAATTCGCCGCGCGTCATTGCGGGTTCAACGCTAAAATTTCTCGTTCCCTTACAGACCTTCTTGTGAACCACGCCGTCTATACGCTCATCCGAGTTTATCCCGATATCCACCGGAATAACGGACATTCCTGCTTTTGAAGCCATTTTGCATACAGAAGACTCTCTTCTTCCCATTGCCCGGCTGACGGCAAGCGTCACCTCCTGCCCGCTCTGGCTTACGCCTTCCTCTACTATACCGTTGTCGGCGCACATCACGATAACGGCTTTTTTGTCTATATCTATATCCGCGTTTCTTGTAATCGCTCCTACCCTTGCCGTTATATCTTCAAATCTCCCAAGCGAATCAAGAGGTTTCGCGGCGTTATCCCATCTGCGTTTGACTTCATGATAAACTTTCATATCCGGCGTTTCTATCTTCACTTTTCCCGACAGCAGAGCTTCGATCTTTATTTTATTATCCATATCCATACAAAATCCTTTATAAATACGGCTTTTAAACAGCGGCTTTTGCCAAAATATCCAGCTTGTTTTTTATCTGTTCATCTCTGAAACCTTTAGTCAAACCGCTGCTTCCGCAAGCATGCCATATACCGCTTCCATATCCATGCTGCCGCGTATAAGCTTTGCAAGCTTATCGTATTCCCGTTCTTTTACTTCCTTATAATCCGGTATTTCTTCTGCCTCAAGCGCAACGCCTTTTTTCTTTGCCAGTGCGCAGGCTATTTCCGCGGCAATATCACCCGCGTCAAATATCGAATGCACATACGTTCCGTATACATTTCCGGCATTTACAAGCACAGGGGTATCCGCCCCGCCGTCAAATACCGTATTTCCCATATGTATCTCATATCCAGAATATACTTTTTCGGAAAGTCCCGAAAAAATGCCGGATACATTATTAAGGCTTCCGCTTACCTGCTTTCTTGTTTTTTCAGGAAGCAGCGCCGTATCTGCCGGAAGCAGCCCCATACCGCGCATGTTTCCTCCTGTTTCCGAACAATACGGGTCTGATATCTTCTCTCCCAACATCTGATATCCTCCGCATATCCCGAAAACCGGAATGCTCTTTGAAAACCTTATAACCGCCGCTTCGAGCCCGCTTTCACGCAGCCATTTAAGGTCGCCCAGCGTATTTTTGCTGCCCGGCAAAACTATCATATCCGGCGAACTAAGCTCCTTTGCCGAACGCACATATCTTACAGAAACACCGTCTATCTGCTCAAAAATATTCATATCTGTAAAATTTGAGATCCTCGGATAACATATGACCGCGATATCTATCAAATCTGCAGCTTTTCTTTCAAATCTTTCGGTAAGGCTGTCCTCGTCGTCCAAATTCAGATTTGCATAAGGAACAACTCCCGTGACGGGTATTCCCGCCTTTTCCTCAAGCATTTTTACGCCGGGGTCAAGTATCGCTTTATCGCCCCGGAATTTATTTATGACAAGTCCTTTTACAAACTTTTTTTCGTCTTCGTCAAGCAGCATAAGCGTTCCTAAAAGCTGCGCGAATACTCCGCCTCTGTCTATGTCCCCCACAAGAAGCACCGGAGAGTGAAGAGCCTTCGCGAGCCCCATATTTACGATATCGTTTTCCTTTAAATTTATCTCCGCCGGACTTCCCGCGCCCTCTATCACGATAATGTCGGCTTTTTCTTCCAGCTTTTTGAACGCCTTTAAAATTTCAGGCATTAACTTTTTTTTATACGAAAAATATTCGCGGGCGCCCATGTTCCCGACAACTTCGCCGTTTACTATCACCTGCGAACGCATATCGCCCGTAGGCTTTAAAAGTACCGGATTCATGCAGACATCGGGTTCTATGCATGCCGCTTCCGCCTGCATGACCTGCGCACGTCCCATCTCAAGCCCGTCTTTTGTGATAAAAGAGTTAAGCGCCATATTCTGCGATTTAAACGGAGCGGCGCGGTATCCGTCTTGTCTGAAAACCCTGCAAAGCCCTGCCGTAATCAGGCTTTTCCCTGCGCTAGACATTGTCCCCTGTATCATTATGACCTTTGACATGCCGTTTTATCCTCTTTCACAAATCCTGCCAGAAAACCGGATCCAAAAACTTCTTGTCTATTCCGTACAATTTCTGTATCTCTTTTTCGTCAAACATTTCTTCCGGGCTTTCGGATCTTACGCTGCCGTCCCTGCTGACTGCAGCGATAACATCCGCGCTCTTTTTTGCAAGTTCCGTTTCATGCAGCGACATGACCACCGTAATCCCTTTTTCCTTCGCCATGCGCATGAGTATCGTCAAAACTTCGAATTTATATTTTATATCTAAAAACGACGTAGGCTCGTCCAGAACTATTATCTCCGGCTCCTGGCAGATCGCTCTTGCAAGCAGTATCCTCTGCCTCTGCCCGTCGCTTATCTTATTAAAATCTTTTTCGGCAATGTCCAGAGCGTTCACGGCTTCAAGAGCGTTTTTGACCTTGATCTCGTCGCTTTCAGAAAGCAGCCCCAGTCTGCCCGTATAAGGAAATCTGCCCATCTCCACAACATCGCGGCAGGTCATCAGTTCAGTCTTGACGCGCTCCGTGAGTATCACCGCCATTTTTTTAGACAGCTCTTTATAAGAATAATTTTTTATGCTCTTTCCGTCTATTATTATATCTCCGCCAAGTATCGGGATATTTTTGGATATACTCTTTAATATCGTAGACTTTCCCGATCCGTTCGGCCCTATGAACGCGAGTATCTTTCCCTTTTCTATGTCGAGATCCATTCCGGACACTACCGCCGTTTTTCCGTAACCCGCCGAGAGGTTTTTGATCTGAATGTATGCCATATCAACCCCTCTTTCTCCTGAGCATGATAAAGATAACTACAGGTGCTCCGAATATAGCCGTTATCGCGCTCAGGTTCATTTCGACCGGCGAGAACGCCGTCCTTGCTATAAGATCGCATATCAGGCAGAACACCGCTCCTCCCAAAAACGCGGCCGGTAGCACAACGATCGGTTTTGATGTGCCAAGCAGCTGTTTTATCAGATAAGGCGCCGCTATACCCACAAAGGCTACCGGTCCCGCAAAAGCGGTAACGGTCGCGGAGAGCACGCTTGAGAGCATTATGATGACGACCCTGAACAATCTGACGTTTACACCTACGCTCCGGGCGTATGTCTCTCCTAATCTGTACGCGCCTATGCTCTTTGACATAAGCATTATGAATACAAACGCCGCGGCGATCACTATGGACGCCACCTGAACATTTCCCCAGTTCATTCCTGAAAAGCTGCCCAGCGACCAGTTATTTAAGTTTACGATATCGGAATCTTCCGCAAACGTAACGATAAAATCTGTTATCGCCGAACATATATATCCTATCATTATCCCGGCGATCAGAAGCGTCGCCATATTCCTTAAGCGCTTTGAAAACAAGAGGATAAAGCCCGTGGACATAAGCGCTCCGGCGAACGCCGCAATAATAAGTATCCACGACGAAACCCCGGTCTCGCCCTTCAATAAATATATCATCGTAAGCGCTACCGTCATTTTGGCTCCGGAGGATATTCCAAGCACATACGGACCGGCTATCGGATTTTCAAAAAACGTCTGGAGCAGGAAGCCCGAAAGCGCCAGCGCTCCTCCAAGAAGCGCTGCCATTATCATTCTCGGAAGCCTTATTTTCCAAATGATATTGTATTCTTTAAGGCTTCCGTCCTGAAGGAATATGATCCTTAATATATCTTCCGCCGATATATTTACGCTCCCGGCTCCGATATTTATGAGGGCAAACGCGCAAAAAGCAATACCCAGTACCGCAAAAACCGCAATACACCGTTTCCGCCTCTTCACTTTTTCAATTTGCGCCATCACCATATCCATGCCATTTTTCCTTTATTATCTTATAAATGTATACTTTGCTATATAAAATTTTTCGAAAAAGTATACTTAACCGATTTTTTTAAGAAACTTTATATCACTGCCTCCGGTAAGCATTTGGTGTACATCCCCGATGAAATCCGCAAGGCTGTCGGTCGCCTGATACAGCAGCTTGTTTGTTGTATAGACATTTCCATCCTGAACCGCTTTAAAATCCGCAAACAGCTCGTTCAATGCGATAAGATCGTTCGTACTTTCTATCTCACCTCCGAGCGAGGTGTTGTATATCAGATAATCCGCGTCTGACGCGACATCGTAAAATTCTTCCATCGATATGGTTATATTGCTGCCGCTCGCGTCTGCAGGCGGTTCATCGTATATATATTTTCCGCCGGCCATGTCTATCATTTTTACCATATAATCCGTCGTATTTCTGACCGCAGCCGTACCATCTGATTTAATGTAGAAAAACGCTACTGTTTTGTCAGTCTTTTCGTAATTTTCGGCTTCGCTTACCTTTTCAGCCTGTTCGTCGAAAAAGCTTTCAGCCTCTTCTTCCTTGTCAAACAGCACCGAATACGCCTTTATCCATTCTGTCCTGCCGAGCGGGTGATCCTCATAGCTTGACATATCTATAAATACCGGTATCCCGAGCGATTCAAGCATTTCCTGAACCTCCGGCGAATATGTTATCATAACGTCTTCTATCGCAAGAGAACAGCCGCCATCGGTAAGCATTTCATAGTCGGGCTCATTGAACGCTCCCGCATATTTTATATCCCCGTTCTGCATTGCTTCTACAGCGCTTTCGATCGACCAGTCCGCTTCTTCCGTAGCCGAAAATCCTATCGAATCCACACAGCCAAGTGCCTCGAACAGCGCCATAGGCGACGAAGTTGACATAAATATGTTGTCGAACGGCTTCTGCAAAACTATTATGTCTTCACTCAATACCTCCGGAACTTCGCTTCCTTCAGGCACGATAAGATACTGCGCGCTGTCCTCAACATCTATCAACGCATATCCGTCATTATAATAATGCACTGCAAAGCCCGACGCGTATTCCAAAGCCATTGAATTTTCATATGTAAGCCCCGGTATTTCAGGTGCGTTTTCAGCTTCAAACCTCTCTTCGCTTTCCGAAGATACGGAGCTTTCCGGCTTTAAGCCGCTTTCTCCTTCAGTTCCGCCGCATGCCGAAAATATTCCGCATACGAGCGCCGCCGTTAATAGTACCATAATTTTTCTTTTCATTTTGATCTTCTCCTTCGAATTTAATAAGGAGGGCTTATAAAAAAATACCTCTTAAAATTTAAGAGGCACCTGAACAGACCACGGCTTCGCACTGCCGCGGCTTTATATACGCCTGAATCGCCCCTGAGAAACAAACGTACTATGAGCGATATTTAAAAAGACCCGACTTTACGGTGGCAAGGACGCCGCTGCGGAGACTGGCCGCATTCCATTTAAATATGCTGTTTATGAAATCCAATTTAACACAGTAAAAAACATTCCTCAAGCATTTTTTACTCTTCATCAAATATAATTTTTAACTCTATATCAAACACAATCTCTGTTGTTACTTTGAAGTATATATATTTCTATTTTATTATTGCTTATTAAAGGCTCATTTATCATTCTTTTATTGATGTTTCTTCTGTTATATGCTATCCTTGTTTTACTGCCGCCCCTATTCAGGCAAAGAGAGGGGGTGTATAAAAAAATGATTAACTACGTTGAATTCGTCATCTCTGTTATGGTAAATGTTGTATCGCACATCATATGCAAATGGCTGGACAGAGATTAAAATGGCAGTCAGCCTCAGGATTAAGCCACCTGCGCAAAAACGGAATAAAAGAACCCCGGAGGACGCGACCCTCCGGGGTTCTTTGTGCATAAAAATTGGTTAACTACGTTGTTTTATATGCTACAAATGTATATTAACACTTTCTCTAAAAAAGTCAATATTTTTAAACGAAAAACTCACTTTCTTTTTGACCTCAAAAACTCTATCACTTCTCCATAATTCTCCGGCTTATGCGGAAAATCGCAGTCCGTGCACACCTTGACCCGCCTGCCATCTTTTTCAACATATGTTCCCGTCCCGGGACAATCTTCATACTGATACATCGGGCAGTAACAGAACAGGCAGTTAAAATCCCCGTCAAGCTTATGACACGGAAAATATTCACATTCACGGTTTTCAAAAAATTTGCACGAATTATCCATGAGCTACACCCGCTTTTCAGCCTTAAGCGCCTTTGTATATTTTTTTATTTTCATCACAGCATATATCAAAACTACAGCTTCCGTTATCGGCATAGCGAACCATATCGCCGCCGGCGATATAATCCTCGGCAGAAGCATTATCAAAAATCCGCTTACAACAAGTCCTCTTCCGACCGAAACAACAAACGCCGCTGCAGGCTTCATAAGCGCCTGGAAATAATAGGTCGAGAAAATATTAAACGGCATTATTAAAAATGATATCGTATAGCTTCTGATTATCGCCGGAGCAATGTTCAGGACTTCTTCCGTAGGCGACATAAACACATGTATGACCCCGTTCGGCGCTCCTACGCATACAGCCGTCCATATTATTCCGAAAAACGCAGCAGTATAAAGGGCGTATTTTAAAATTCCGGATATACGTTTTCCCTGTCCCGCGCCGAAATTTGTCGAAATTATCGGCTGCGCCGCCTGCCCTATGCTGTATGCGCAGCACTGCGCGAGCATAGCGACATTTGCTATGACTCCATATACCGCAAGCTCGGTATTTCCAAGAAACAGCATTATCTGCGTATTGAATATGATCGTCATTATGCCCGTTGCGACATCTATAAAGAACGTCGAAAAGCCGGTGACCAATACGCGCTTTGCCTGCGCCGCCGCGCTCGACGGCCTCACAAAATACAACGTATTTTTCTTCGTAAAGAAATGTACTATAAGCACTCCGAACGTAATGGCCGCGCCAAGCGCTGTTGCGAGACCCGCTCCGAAAGAACCCATATCGCATGTAAATACGAAGAAATAATCGCCGAATATATTAAATATGCCGCCTGCCAGCACTCCCGCCGTAGCAAGGACCGGCGCTCCGTCATTCCTTAAATATGCGGCTATCATTATATTTAACAAGAACAAAGGACAGACATACTTTATCGGCATTATATAATTAAGCGCGATATCAAGCACGGCGCCTTCAGCTCCGAACGCCTGAAACAGCGGTCTGTCAAAAAATACGAGCATTATCCATACCGCTGCCGAAAGCACGATAGAAAGCAGCACTGACATCGTGAAATATTCATTCGAGCGTTTTTCATTTCCCTGCCCGTGTCCGCGCAGGTTGCTGAATAAAACCGATCCGCCTATTCCGGTAAGGAGCCCTAAGCTGCATACGATATTCCATATAGGAGCGACTATCGCAAGCGCCGCCGAACCGTCCGGTCCGTGATACTGTCCGACCATCGCCATGTCTACTATCGAATAAATCGAGGTGATCAGAGCGCTTCCAAATGCAGCCGTCAGATATTTAAAGTATACTTTTTTTATGTCATCTTTTAACAGATCCATATTTGACACCGCCCTTTCAGATTTAGTCCAAAAAAGACCGGATAAGATTCAGGCATTTCAGCCTGTGCCTTATCCGGCCGGTCATTTCCATCGAATGACATGCCCTCCGAGCAAGCAACCGCATTCTAACATGCGGATTTTTTAAAGTCAACGCATAAAAATTTTTTTATTTAAAATATCCCGCTGCAAGTCCGCCATGTTTGTTTAAATTGCGCAGGGTAAATATTTGCCGTCACAAAACGGAGCATAAAACACTTTTTAAAAAGCATTCCATACTCCGTTTTAGAAAGAAGAATCAATGTTATATGAAACTGTTAAGGATCATTCTGCGAAACTGTCTCTTACTGCCTCCGCAGTTTCCGGCGTTACTACCTCAACAGCAGTGTAATATACGAAGTCCTCGTTGCATCCTTCCGGTGTAACTCCGTTTTCGATATCCTGCACGCACTCCACGGTTGTAGCGCCCATAAGGATCGGGTTCTGGTTTACCGTAGCGCTCATTGTGCCGTCAAGTATAGCCTGGCAAGCCGTCTCAGTTCCGTCTACGCCGATTATCGGGAAATCTATTTCAACTCCGGCTGACACACATGCTTCAATAACTCCGAGCGCCATCTCATCATTATTCGAAAGAACAAAGTCAAAATCTTCTCCTGTTCCGAGGAACTGGGTGAATTTATCCATAGCCTTCGCACGGTCGAATTCCGCTGTGTCCTCAAATACCCAGTTTATATTGTATCCGGCTTCCTCAAGCGCTGCCTTCGCGCCGTCTGTACGGTCGCCTGTAGACGGGTGTCCGAGTATTCCCATATACAATACTCAGTTTAAGTCTTTTTCTCCGGACTCCTCAAAATAATCCGCAAGCCATTCTCCCTGCGCGCCTCCGGCCTCTATCTCAGGCATGCCTACGTATATCGTCTTTTCGCCGTCAAGGCATGACGTATCGCTCGGTATGCGGTTAAAGAAGATAACATTCATGTCGCCTGCCGCATTCAGCGCCTCCTGATAGGATTCAGTGCTGACAAGCGCAACCGCTACAGATGTAAATCCGTTATTTTTAAAGTTTTCTATCTGTGATATTTGTGTGGAAATATCGTCCTTCGCTTCTACGACCTGCAATTCAATGCCAAGCTCCGCCGCTTTTTCCGAAGCGCTGCGTTCCAGCGCCGAGAAAAACTGATCGCGCGCAGGTATACACATGCCCAATTTTATGCCGCTTGATTCACCTGTTTCTCCTGATGAAACGCTTTCCGCAGACGCAGAGCTGCCAGAACTTGAGCTGCCTTGAGAATTTCCATCCCCTGAAGCGCCACAACCCGCAATTCCTATTGCAAGACTTGTCATAAGCAATAATGCAACTATCTTTTTCATATCTTTCTCCTGTTTTTTTGGCTAAATTTATAGTTACGGGTTGAATATCGATATTCCTTATTTCAAAATATTATCCAAAATATTTTTGAACAAACGCTTTTGTAACTTCCGCCGCTTTCTTTACGTTTTCTTCATGCGGCATTTCATAATATTCGGGTCTGAATTCTTCTATCGTACATACGCCGTCAAACCCTATTTCCTTAAGCGCCGACGCGATCGCGGCATGGTCTACAACTCCCTCTTCAGGCCAGAGCCTCTTGTCGTCTCCGCATGAACCAAGCGGCAGGTCTTCACAGTCATTCAGATGATACGCAAAAATCTTTTTGCCGTCAGCGGCTTTCAGATCTTCTATCCTTGAGCACATCTCATGGAAGTGGAAAGTGTCGACAGTAATTCCGACATTGTCTCGGTCAACTGCTTTGACTACGTCATACGCCGTTCCAAACTGATTGATAGAGCAGTTAGGCGCTCCGCAGAATTCAAGCGAAATGCGTATATCCGGACCTACCTTTTCTGACAGATAGCGCAGCCTTGCGACCGCCTCTTCTTTTATCTCGCCTACGGTTTTATCCTTTATGTCAAAACTCGGAACCGTAATCAACATTTTCATACCGATAGCCTTGCAAACTTCAATGATAAAATCCGTTTCCTCGTCTATTTCTTTTTCTCCCGCCTCATCTCTCTGATTAAAGAAGATAAGGGTATTGTATGCCCACGGTTTAAGGTTGTGGCTCTTAAACCAATCCGCAAGGTCAGCAAGGGTGTGCTCCTTTAAATAATCTTTTACACAATCGAAACGTATTTCTATATAATCAAATCCATATTTTTCGCACGCTTCAAGGTCCGCCATAAGCGACTGCCCTTTACACTCCAAAGCTGTTGCCTCGTTAAATCCTATCTTCATATGAATGCCTCCCTTTTTAATCTGTGTTTACATAAATTATAATCCGCTTCTAAACATAGTTTACTTATAAAATTCCGGTTTTTCCACAGTTACGACCTTTTCAATATTTCCGGTCTGCTGTGCTTTTACAAGCGCGTCGCCTGTGACTGCCGCAAGATAACCGTCCCATGTATTCGGTCCTTCTATAACTCCGTCAGCCGCGCGGTCTACCCAGTTTTGAAGCTCTTCATCGTATGCGTCTTTAAAAAGCACGAAGCAGTCAGTTGTTATCTCGCTGGAAACCGCCGCATTGCTTCTGATCGACGGGAACATAGGGCTTCCCATCTTAAGCGCTCCTTCCTCGCATACTACCTCGCAGTTAATGTCATAACCAAATTTGCAGTTTACAAAACATTCAACGTCTATCGTTATTCCGCTCTTTGTGCGCATGATCATGATCTGCGGATCTTTGAGCTTGGAATGCGTATACTTAGTTTCCTTCGGCATGATTACCTGCACGCTGTCATAATCGTCGTTTACCAGCCAATGGCAAAGGTCTATCTCATGTATGACCGTATCCGTAACAGCCATCGGGGTATCATAATTCGTACCGACTTCGGGGTTCCTGTGCGTACAGTGCATTATGAGCGGTTCGCCGTATTTTCCTGTCGCAATAGCGTCTTTTATCTGAATATATCCTTTATGATAGCGTCTCATAAATCCAAGCTGTATAAGATGTTTGCCGGACGCCGCTTCAGCCTCCATAACCTTTTGACAATCCTCTGCCGTCGTGCAAAGAGGTTTCTCGCAAAATACCCGCTTTCCTGTCTTTATAGCTTCGAGAAGATCGTCTACATGGGCAAATCCCGGCGAAACGATAAGCACCGCGTCAACATCAGGATCGTTTATCAGGTCTTTCCCGTTGTTATAGATCTTTGCCCCGCCTGCTATTTCGGAGCCCATCTTGGCAAGATCCGCTACAAGATCCGAAACCGCAACTACTTTTGCCCCTCTCGTTCTTTCCGTAAGCCTTTTGATATGGTCTCTTCCCATTCCGCCGCAGCCAATTACTCCAACATTTAACATAGCTTTCTCCCTTCATTAAGAATTTATTTGTTTTGAATACACTTTACTTTGTTCTTGTCTATGGTTGCATAATAGCACACGCGTGCACGTGAACGCAATACTGAGTTATATACAAATTTTACGAAAAAACTTTGTAACTTATTTTTTCAAAAAAATTCCTCAAAGAACCCTGCCAAAAACATTTTTGCGCAAAAAACCGCCGCGTTTATCAAAACACGGCGGCTGTACAGCTGCATATCCATTCACAGATTATATTTTGTTTTTATCACGATCTCCGTATACACATATTCATCCTCCGGCATCGTGCCGTCAAATAAATAATCAAACAATATCATTATCGGGTCGTGTCCCTGAGTATAGGCGTCCTGTCCGATAAGAAAATTTATCTCTCCTTTTTTAAGATACTTGCAGTTTACCGGTATTATATCGTTTGATATGATCTTGAGCTTCTTTTCAAGACCCATTTCTTCTATCTTTCGGCAAACCGCACCGACGCCCGCATAACTCACATAAATACCCGAAAGATCTTTATGCTCGTTCAAAGCGTCTCTCGCTATCTCCGCCGCCCAATCTCCATTGTCATAAGCATAGCGCACGTCGAGTATTTCTATATCCGGTCTTACATGTTTTATTTCCTGCATAAAGCCCGAGTCACGGTTCTTACTTGTCTTATTTGACGGATAGCCTGAGATTATAAGCACTTTTCCGTTTTCCGGGACGATCTCTGCCATAAGGCCTGCAGCGGTTTTTCCTCCTTTTAACGCGTCCTGCCCTACATAGCACATGCGTTTTGTACCTTTGATATCCCTGTTAAAAGTTACGACCGGTATGCCGTACTCTTCTACATAAGTATTGATCATAGTGGAAAGCACGGCGTCATCTCCTTCAGCCGATGTAAGCGCAAGTCCTTTCACGTCCTCAGAACGCAGCTCCTCCATCGCTTTCATTATATCCTCGGCTTTTGCGCCCTTGATCTTTTTTACGATGACCTCGGCGCCAAGGCTTTCCACCTCGCGTTTCGCCTCTTCTATGCCCTGCAGCACTGTCTGCATAAACGGCGTATCGGTTGAAGTTATTATCACGCCTATCTTAACGGAGCGCCTTGCCATGGCGAGCGCTTTTCCTGCCCGGTTCGGCTGATACCCCAATTCCTCTGCTATCTGCTCTATCCTCGCTTTTACTTCCGGATTGATACGCCCTCTGTTATTAAGCGCCCTGTCTACGGTTCCTCTCGAAACTCCCGCTTTATCCGCTATCTGCTGTAAAGTTACCATAACGTACTCTTCCGCCTCATAGATAATAATTTTGCGTTTTCGTGCACGCATTATATTTTTTAATATAGCATACAGCGTATATAAAGTCACATGTTTTTTAAAGATCTGCGAAAAAACGCCCGTATCATCTGACACGGGCTCAAAAATACAATATTCACATCAGCGTTAGCGCATATTTTACTCAAACGCCTTCATTTCCCTTACGGCTTTTCTCGTACGGAGCACAGCGCCGGGCGCTACCGAAAGCTCGTCTACTCCCATCTTTACGAACAGCTCAGTCATTTCCGGATCGGCCCCGAGCTCACCGCATATGCCAGCCCATTTTCCTTCTTTATGGGCGTTATCCACTACCATCTTTATCATGCGTATGATCGCCGGATGGTGTGTATCAAGGAAATCATCAAGTTTCTCGTTCTGCCTGTCTATCGCGAGCGTATACTGCGTCAGGTCATTCGTTCCTATACTGAAGAAATCGACCATCTTAGCCAGCTCGTCGCTTATCATTACCGCCGCCGGAGTCTCTATCATTATTCCCTGCTCCGGAACCTTATACGGAATCTGCATTTCATCGAGCTCGGCCTTTACCTCGTCTACTATCTCATATATCCTCTTTACTTCGTCCGTTGATATTATCATAGGATACATGATCGAAAGGTTTCCGAATACCGCAGCCCGCAGCAGCGCGCGGAGCTGGGTCTTGAAGATCTCAGGCTGGCGCAGGCATATCCTTATCGCCCTGTATCCGAGCGCCGGATTTTCTTCTTTATCAAGATTAAAATAATCCACCTTTTTATCGGCGCCTATATCAAGCGTGCGGATTATGACTTTTTTGCCCGCCATCGTCCTTACGACCTGCTTATACGCCTTGAACTGTTCTTCTTCGTCCGGAAAATCGTCTCTTCCAAGATAAAGGAATTCGCTTCTGAAAAGGCCTATACCGCCGGCGTCGTTCTCAAGCACATATCCGAGATCCGCCGTGCTTCCGATATTGGCGAAAATATTTATGCTCTTTCCGTCAAGCGTTACATTTTCCTTGCCTTTAAGCGTCTGGAGAAGGTTCTGTTTTTCCTGCTCTTTTTCTATCCGCTCTTTCGCCCGCGCTATCGTTTCTTCGTCCGGCTCGAATATTACTTCTTCATTTATGCTGTCCACAACGGTCGTCATGCCCGAATGTATTTTTTCAATGTCAAGCGGCACGCCTATAAGCGCCGGAATGTTCATCATTCTCGCCAAAATAGCCGTATGAGAATTATTTGAACCATGAACCGTAACAAAAGACAGTATCTTTTCTTTATCCATCTGTACGGTCTCGCTCGGCGTCAGATCGTCGGCGACTATAACGGACGGCTCCATATCCGCAAGATCAAAATCCGCATTCCCCTGAAGATTTTTAACAAGACGGTTTGAGATATCTTTTATATCCGCCGCTCTCGCTTTCATATAGTCGTCGTCCATTTCGGCGAACATCTTTGAAAAGTTATCGCCTGTGACCGCTACGGCATATTCCGCGTTTACGTTTTCCGTGCGGATCATGTTCTCGATCGAATCCCTGTAATCATCGTCCTCAAGCATCATCTGATGGACTTCGAATATCGCCGCGCTCGCCTCCCCGACTTCTTTTACGGCTTTATCATACAGCTTCTGAAGCTGATTCTGAGATTTTTCAGCCGCCTCCTGGACTCTTGCAAGCTCCGCGTCCGGATCTTCTATCTTAATGCGCGTGACAGGCTGGTCGTTCTTTTTTAACACAGCTACAGGGCCTATTACTATCCCCTTGTAGACTGCTTTTCCCGAATATTTCTGCATCAGCGTTTCCTCCTGCTGAAGTTTGCTTTCTCAACCTGAGATCAAAGATGTTCCTCTAAAAATGACTTAACAGCCTCCGCCGCCGCTTCTTCGTCCGCTCCCGTTACTTCAACGTCGATGGTCTGTCCGCATTTTACGCCGAGGCTCATAACAGCCATGAGCTTAGTCGCCTCTACCGTTCTGCCTTCTTTTGTTATAGTTATCTTGCTTTCATACTTCTTTGCTTCTTTTACAAGCTCTCCTGCCGGTCTTGCATGTATTCCGAGTTCGTCCTTTATTGTGTAAGAAAATTTAGCCATTTTGTCCCTCCTTATTTTTAGCGGGCAGCTGCCGGAAATTTTTTGCCCGCGCAGCTGCTCAAAATTTTTACTGTTTAATATATCTTAGCCTTGAAGCTGCTCCAGTACCCACTGGAGATCGTCTGTAGTTTTAAGTTTCTCAAGCTTGTCTTCGTCCTCAAGCATAGTGCATATCTGAGCGAGAAGGTCGAGATGTTCGTCGCCTATTCCGGCAATGCCAAATACGAGCTGGGCTTTCTCATCGCCGAAATCAACGCCTTCCGGATACTGCAGGAATACTATTCCTGTCTTCTTGACGTTTTTCTTTGCGGCGTCCGTGCCGTGCGGTATAGCAACGCCCATTCCCATATAAGTCGTCGTCAGCTTTTCACGTTCCTGCATAGCTTCGAGATAATCATGCTCAACATAGCCTAATTTTTCCATAAGCTCACCTGCCGCGCGGATAGCTTCTTCTTTTGATACGCTTGCCTGCCCTAGTTTTATGCCGTCAGCGACAATGACCTGCTTTTTCTCCTGTGCTTCTTCCGAAGCCGTTTCGGAAGCTGTGCTTTCTTCTTTATTAGCTTCCCCTTCTGCCTTGACGCCGGTTTCGCTCTCCTGCTCAGCCGGTACTTCGGCTGCTTCCTCCGCTTTAGTTGTCAGCTTCTCAAACAGGGCGTCAAGCGCCGGATCCGTTAAGAAGTTGCCTATCGTGATCACTTCTGCCTGGGGAGCGGATTTTCTGGCTCTTTCAGCGAGCGTCGTCTGGACTACCGCTATGTCGCAGTCGGACGGTATATTGTCCACCGAAGTATTCTTCACGATAAGATCCGGTCTTAAATCCTTAACACGGTTCCTGAACTTCGTAGCGCCCATTGCCGACGAACCCATTCCCGCGTCGCACGCGAAGATGACTTTCTTTATCTCGCCTGATTTTTTCTCAATAGCAGGTGTTTCAGCCGCAATGCCTTTGGCTTCCGCTTTTCTCGCTTTAACTTCCGCCTGCGCGCTCTCAAGGCTTCTGTCGCCGGCCCGCCTTACAAACGGAGTTGCCACTATCAGTGAAACCACCGTCGCTATCAATACGCCAAGCACGGACTTCCACATATCCGAACCCGGGGTCATCGAAAGGAACGCGATTATCGATCCCGGTGAAGCAGGCCCTACAAGTCCGGCGTTAGTTACGCTGAAGAACGCTATCGCCGCCATATTTCCAAGGATAGGAGCGATTATGATTATCGGATTCATGAGTATGTACGGGAAATAGATCTCATGGATTCCGCCTAAAAGCTGAATGATGACCGCGCCGGGAGCCGACTGTCTCGTCGTTTTGTCCTTGCAGAAGAACATGTATGAAAGCAGCACGCCAAGTCCCGGACCGGGGTTAGTCTCGAGCATGTAAAGGATAGACTTTCCTGCTTCCATTGCCTGCTCTGTCGCGAGCGGCGTAAATATTCCGTGGTTGATGGCGTTGTTAAGGAACAATACTTTCGCCGGCTCTATAAATATAGATATGAACGGAAGCAGCGCGTTCTCGATGAGCATTGATACTCCGGCCGCGAGCACCGCAAGGATAGCGCTCATTATCGGGCCTACCGCTACATATCCGAGCATAGCGAGAAGCATACCTATGATACCGACCGAAAAGTTATTTATAAGCATTTCGAATCCGGCAGGCATACGGTTCTCCATAAATTTGTCGAACATCTTAATACACCAGCCGCCGAGCGGTCCCATTACCATAGCCGCCATAAGCATGGTTATTTCAGGATTGCTCATTATAGCGCCCATAACGGCGATCGCGCCGCAGACGCCGCCTCGTTCTCCGCCTACCATCTTTCCGCCCGTAAAAGCGATGAGAACGGGGATAAGATATGACAGCATAGGACCTACTATACTGTTGAATCCCTCGTTAGGAAACCAGCCGGTATCGATAAAGAACGCCGCTAAAAATCCGAAAGCAATGAGCGCTCCGATATTTGGCATTACCATACCGGACAGGAATTTACCAAATTGCTGCACCTTGTTTTTCATTCACGAAATCCTCCTCTTGTTTTTTATAAAACCTCCACACCATACCGGTTGCACTCTGCGAGGAAGTCCTCGGGCAGCTTTCCGTCAGATATGATAATGTCGATATCTGAAAAATCGCAGAACGTATAGCTGCATTTTTTCCCGATTTTCGAAGAATCCATCAAAACGATGACCTGCTCCGACTGACGTATTGCCATCTGTTTTAATATGGCCTCATCACTCATTCCGCATGCGAATCCGGTCGATGTATGAAATCCCGTTACTCCCATAAAAGCCTGATCGAAATTAACGCGTTCCAGCTCTTTTATGGCTGTAAATCCGTATACACTCTGGCTGTAGCGGTTAAGCTTCCCGCCCGGTATCATTACCGACGGCTTTTCAAGTGCCGAAAGCTCTGTCGCGCATGTAAGGCCGGTAGTATATATGAGTCTTGATTCGTCCGGGAACATTCCGGCCAGCATTGTCGCCGTACTTCCCGAATCCAGATAGACCGCCGCACCTTCTTTAAGCACCGCCAGCGCCTTTTCCGCAATAAGCTTCTTTTCTTCTATACTGCGCACAAAGCGTTTCCCCAAAAAGTCGTCAGACTCGATAATCGTCTGCACCGATTTGGCTCCGCCGTGTATACGTAAAATACGTTTTTCCTCGTCAAGGAATTTTAAATCTGTTCTCAATGTCATTTCCGATACATTCGGAAATTCTTTCTTAATCTCTGCAAAAGATACAGTACCGTTTTCATTGATAAAATTAACTATCGCGTTCCTGCGCGTTTCCATTGTGTCCATATATCACCTCATAAATCCTTACGTGCCAAAACATCGACAAGTTTCTTTTTTGATCAAATCTTACTCGGTCTGCGTAAAGTGCGAAAGAAGATATTCCTCCGCTTCCGGACACCAGAGTCCTTTATTTGCCTCGACTATATCCGCCAGCGCGATAAATCTTTCGTCTTTTTCTTCCTCGCCTTTTTTGCGCAGATCCGTAAGCGCCGTAAGCGGCATTGAAAGATGTGTGTATATAAGTTTCTTTCCGCCGGGTATCTTAGGCAGGTTAAGCGTCGTTTCCGCCGCCGCGTCGAGTCCTCCGATATGCGTTACCATTACCGACGGGTCGATACGTCCTTCTGCGGTAAGCTTGAGCGACTCGATCATGTCGTCCGTATTTCCGCCTGTAGTTCCCATAACATGCGTCGAATTATAATGAACATCATAGAAATTCATTGTCGCTGAAAATTTCTTATCCGTCGGACCGGCAAAGAAATTAAGGCAGCCGTCGCGTCCTAAAATATCGCTTGAAAGCGTTACTACAGCCGGTACCGGAGCGTAACATAATACATCGTCATATCCCGTTCCGCCTGATACTTTTATGAGCTCCGCCGCCGGATCGTCATAATTTGCAGTATTTATAAAATGAAGCTCTATGCCGTTCTTCTTTGCAATCTCCTCCGGCTGGAAAAGCGAAGCGGCTCTGTCAAGACGCTCCTGATTTATATCGGCTACGACGACGAGCGACGGACGTACATCTCTGTTGAGCGCATACGTAAGCGCACCAAGGCCCATAGGACCGGCTCCCGCTACTATAGCAAGCTTTCCGCCCTCTTTTATACCCATGTAGTGCGTATAAACGCCCATCTTTGTATGATACGCCGCGTTGAACGCTCCTATGCTGCATGACATCGGCTCTGCGAGAGACGCCTCATAATATGCGCGTCCGTGATACTCCAGAAGGCAGTTAAGCTCCATAACCTCAGACGGGATTATGCAGTATGTCGCGTCCCCACCGAAAAATTCATATGAGTATCCGGGGCTCCACATCGTTCCTTTATAGTTAAGCGCAGGCTGAAGCGTGAATTTCATGCCCGGTTTGAACTTGTCCTGATGATTCTTTCCTACCTTTACGATGTCTCCGGCAAATTCATGTCCCATGATAGCCGGATGCTCAGCTACATCAGGGTGTACGCGTTTGTGCCCTGTTCCGAGTATGGCGCATTTGTATGTAGACATGCAGATACTGTCCGATACGACCTTGACGAGTATTTCATCGTCGGTTATCTCCGGAAGCTCAAATTCATCAAGTCTTAAATCATTCGCGCCATGTAGTCTTACTGCTTTTGCTTTCATTTCTTTTATTCCTTTCTTTTTCCATTAAAAATATTGAAAAATTTAGAAGTCCAATTTCGTGTATTCAACTTTAGGTATGAGCGATTCAATCACTTCGTATTCGGCTGCCTGCGTCCCGCTGCACATTACGTTCGCAGCACCCGTCGCCGTCGATAGGCGAACCGTATCTTCAAGACTAAGTCTCTGTTCCTCCGCATATGCAAGCGCCGCTACAACACTGTCGCCTGCGCCTACCGTGCTGCCGACCGGGACCTTAAGTCCCTTAGCGTAAACGCATTCTTCTTTTGTCAGATAAAGCGCTCCGTCGCCGCCCATGGAAACAACGATTTTTTCAATTCCGTATTCCGACATCATCTGTCTTGCCACTTCTGCAAGCTCATTTGTAGTCTTAAGTTCGCGTCCGGCGAACTGCGAAAGCTCATGGTTGTTAGGTTTTATAAGATAAGGTGAGGCTTTTATTCCCGTCTTGAAAAGCACCCCGTCCGCGTCTAAGAAAACCTTAGCTCCGCTTTCGCGGAAATGCTTTATCCATTTATAATATGTATCCGACGGCGCTCCTTTAGGCATGCTTCCGGAAATGATAACCAGATCGTCTTTTTCAAGCCTTTCGCTAATAGCGCTGCGAAGCTCCTCCAGTATTTCCTGAGAAACAATAACGCCGGGTTCGTTTATATCCGTATTCTCACGCTTTACCGGATCGATTATCTTCATATTCGTCCGTGTTTCGCCGTCCGCATACCTGAACATCGTTTCGAGCCCAAGCTCTTTAAGCGCATTCTCGATTGCTTTCCCGGTATTGCCGCCTAAAATTCCTGCGGCAATGCTCTTTCCGTTAAGCTTGCTGATAACTTTTGAAACATTGATACCCTTTCCGCCCGGGTCTGTCCGCATTTCTTCTATACGGTTCACGGCGTCAAGCGTCAGCGACGGAATAACGACCGTTTTATCCATTGCGGGATTAAGCGTTACTGTATAGATCATAACCCTCTCCGTTCTTCCGCTTTATACAGCGGCAATTGCTTTTATTTTAAAAGCTTTTGTTGTTTATTCTTTGTTTACACTTTCATAATAACACTTATAATTGTTATTTCAACAGTTATTTGCTGCTTCAGCTTACTTTCTGTTGTTTCAACAATTATTACTCTTTTTTATTATGCATAATGACAAAATAAGCTCTCTCCTGCTTAAGCAAGAGAGAGCTCGTTAATAATTTCTATATTCATTTGCCGTCAGGCTGACAGCCGTTTACTCCTCCAGCGCTTTCGCCGCCTCTTCGAAATAATCAAGGCACTCGGGATTCTGAAGCGCTTCTTTATTATTGACCGCCCTGTGGTTCAGGATATTTGTTACCGCCGATTCCACCTTTTTTCCGTTCAGCGTTCTCGGGAGATCAGGAGCCTGCAGTATAACCGCCGGCACATGGCGGGGCGACGCATTTTCGCGGAGCGTCCTGCATATCTCCCTTTTTAACTCCTCATCCAGAGCAACGCCGTCTTTCGTCTTTACGAACAGGATTATGCGCTGGTCTCCGTGGTACTGCTGTCCGACCGCCAGACTGTCCTCGATTTTGTCTATCCTGTCGACCTGATTGTATATCTCCGCAGTTCCTATCCTGACTCCCGACGGCTTCAATATCGCGTCGGAGCGTCCGTAAAACGTTATCCCGCCCGTATCTGAGTGAATGACGACATAATCGCCATGCCTCCACGCGCCCTTGAAAACGTCGAAGTACGCATTGAAATAGCGCTTTCCGTCCGGGTCGTTCCAAAAATACAGCGGCATCGACGGCGTCGGGTACAGGCATACAAGCTCTCCCTGCTCGTCGCGCACCGGATGCGCGTTATCGTCGAAGCATTCGACCGGCATCCCGAGTCCGCGCGCCTGAAGCTCTCCGGCGTAAACCGGCTGTATCGGGCTTCCGATGGCGAAACAGCCGTTGATATCTGTTCCGCCGGCTATCGAATTAAAATGCATGTCCTCCTTAACTTCACGGTATACCCACTCGAAGCCTTCCTCCGAAAGCGCCGAGCCAGTCTGCGAAATAGACTGCAGCGCCGAAAGATCGGCGGCTTTCTTTGGCGAAAATCCCTTTGACATAAGGCTGTGTATATAGCTCGCCGAAAGTCCGAAAACCGTTACCTTTTCCTGCTCAAGTATTATCCATATTGCGCTTTCATCCGGAAAAGCAGGATTGCCGTCATAAAGCACAAGCTTTGCACCCGCTCCGAGCGCGGACGCCTGCCAGTTCCACATCATCCAGCTGCACGTAGTGATGTACAGCAGCGTTGAGCGCTCGTCTATATCGCTGTGCAGCACTATTTCTTTAAGCTGGTTTAGAAGCAAGCCCGCCGCCGACTGCACCATGCATTTCGGTTTGCCTGTAGTTCCTGATGAAAACATGATAACAAGCGGATGCGAAGCGTCAAGCTGTTCGAACCTGAAGCCGTTTATATCACGGTCAGAAATATAAGCATCCCACGATACCGCATTTTCTATCTGCGTACTGCTGGCGTTTTCATCACCGGCGTAATGCGCTATTACAACTCTGCGTACAGACGGAATACCCTGCGCAACCTCTTTTGTGTGCTTTAATATATCAAAAAGCTTTCCTTTATATAGATAAGCATCCGCAGTAACCAAAACGACCGGCTCTGTCTGTCCGAGACGGTCTATAGCCGCCGCCGGACCTATATCGGTAGCGCACGAGCACCATACCGCGCCTACCGCCGCTGCCCCGAGGTATGCAATTATAGTTTCGGGGATATTAGGAAGATACCCCGCTATCCTGTCTCCCGGTTTTATTCCATCCGCGCGAAGCGCGCAGGCAAACTTCATTACCTGCGTCTTAAATTCATCCCTGCTCAGCACACGCCGTATCCGGTCTTCTCCCCTAAAAACGATTGCGTCGCCGTTACCGTTCATAAACTTAAGCATATTTTCGGCAAAATTCAGCTTTGCGCCGACAAACCACTGCGCACCGGGAAATTTCTTTAAATCATCCACGACGGCTGTATATCTGTCTTCGCATATGATGTCTAAATATTCCCATAGATCGCCCCAGAATTTTTCCGGCTGCGATACAGACCACTCATACAGCTCCGTATATCCGTCGAAGCTTATTCCGTTCTTCTGTCCGGCAAAATTCAAGAAATCCTGCATCCTCGATTGCTGTCGCCGCTTTTCATCCGGCCTCCACAGTGCTTTTCTCATACTCTGTTTTCTCCTTTACATAAGCGCTTTCTGCTTTTTTAATTCCCTGCTTACAAGACATATCGCTAAAACAAACGCCGCCGCGTCTGCTATCGGCCCTGCATACAATATTCCCATTATCCCGAAAATATGCGGCAGTATAATGATAAGGGGTATAAGGAAAATAACCTGTCTCGTCAGAGAAAGGATCATTCCCTTTACAGCCTTTCCTATAGATGTAAAAAAGTTTGAAGAAAGAACCTGCACGCCGTTTACTATCGCCATCAGCAGGAATATGCGCATGAACATAACCGCAAATTCAAAATACAGCTCATCTCCTCTTCCGAACAACGAAATGACCGCTTGCGGAAAAAACTGAAATATACAAAATCCGACCGCCGAAACAACAAAATTCCATTTGATAGAAAGCATGTAAGCACTCCGGACACGTTCGAACTTCCGCGCGCCGTAGTTGAAGCCTATGATCGGCTGAACGCCCTGCGCTATACCTATTATAACGGCGAGCAGAATAGCGTTGGTCTTCATTACTATGCCGCAGGACGCCAGCGGAATATCTGTTCCGTATACAGACATCGCGCCGTAATATGTAAGCGAATTATTCAGCACTATCTGAACAAACGTTATGGCGACCTGATTGATGCTGCTGCTTATCCCCATTGCGCACGTTTTTAAGTTCTCTGCGGGATTAAGCCTGAAATTGCTTCTTACAAGACTTATCGTTTTGAATTTTCTAAGATATAATACGGCTAAAACAAACGAAAGAATCTGGCCGAGCACGGTGGCAAGCGCCGCCCCGAATACTCCCATATTGAAACCAAATATAAACAGAGGGTCGAGTATAGTATTAGCTATCGCGCCGGACACCATGCAGAGCATTGAATATTTAGGACTTCCGTCTGCCCTTATCAGGCTGCTCATACCGTTTTGTATTATCAAAAACGGAAAGCCTGCGATTATTACACCGGAATATTCTATAGCATACGGCATAACCTCCGGCGTCGCGCCGAACGCGGTTAGCAGCGGAACAAGAAGTATCTCGCCGATGACCATATACGCAACTCCTGAAATGATCATCATAACAATACCATTACCTACTATCTGTGCGGCCTTGTCCGGCCTGCCCTTGCCGAGGTTTAATGAAAAGCTTGAAGCGCTTCCGATTCCAATCAGCAGCGCTATCGCCATACATATTGTAGTCAGCGGGAATGAAACATTCGTCGCCGCGTTTCCAAGATATCCTACACCCTGCCCTATAAATATCTGGTCGACTATATTGTAAAGGGAGCTTACGACCATCGCCGTAATACTCGGTATAGCAAAGCTTTTCAACAGTTTTGGAATTTTTTCATATCCCAGCGGATTTTCGGCCAATCAAATCATCCTCTTTCTTTAAATAATCTTTATATATTATAAAATTAAACTAATTTCAATTCAACAGTCAAAAGCAACTGCTTCCCGCACCAAAAAAAGCCCTTGCGGGCTTTTTTATTGCTTTTCATGACCGGCTTTATTCAGCCGCCTCGATATATTTGACAAAGTGATCCGTCCTCTTAACGGTACAGCCGCATATCCGCAAAAGCTTCGCGCGTAAAATACCGTTTATGCTTTGATTGTCTTCACGGAATGAAAAAGCTGCCGCCTTATATCTGCCTGTCCCGCATACGGCGCAAAGCGCTCCCGTAAGCGCAACGAACGCCGCTCCCGTATTTCTTTCACCGTGAAGCGCCCCGAGATATTCCACAACGGCCGTATCCCGGCTCGCCTCCAAAGGCGCAACGACGCAAAACGCCGCGGCCCTTTTATTTCTCCACACCAGCCTGCTGCTGCGGGCGTCGATCTTCTTATTTTCAAACACGCCCCTCAGAAAAGGATATTCAGGCAGAAACAGCTCGACCGCGGCTTTTGCCTCTGCACGGTCAGTTTCAAAAAACGACCGTTCTTCGAATCCTCTTTTATACATCTGTTCCGAATACCGCCTGCAGCGCGCCAGATATCCGATAACCCGCTCTTTATTTTCCTCGTTTAACGAGGCCAAAACGTTCACGGCCCGGCCTTCCATACGATATCCCAGTCTGCAGAGCAGAGCCTGAAGTTCAACGCTTTCATCCGGAAGATGTATCTTGATACGTCCGATACCTTTCAGGGCGGCATATCTTTGTATATAGCAAAGCAACGCATACGCCGCAGTTTTATCGTCCTTTTCCGCACGCATACAGGAAATATGCAGCGAACGGCCCTCCGCCGCACATATTATCCCTTTTAATTTTTCTTTGCGGTAAGCCCCGGCAGCAACGCCGCCGGAGGCAAACGCCGCGCGAAGCGCGTGCCTTTCAGAGCTTGTGATCCATTCCGGCAGCTCGTTCCAAAATCCGTATGAATCGTTTACAGGATACACCTCCGGCAGTCCTTTTTCGTTCAATTCGCTTCTCCTAAATAAGTCCTACCACAGGGATCATATTTGTTACGCACGCATTGCCCGGGCAAGCCTGAACCGCACAGAGATCGGCCGCGCATGCCTGCGCGTCGCACGAGTTAAAAAAGCATTGATCAAATCTTCCGCCTTTACCTCCCGCCTGTTCTTCCGCTCCGGCCGCAACATTCAGCAGCTCTTCATAAGAAAGCTCCTGCTCCGCTTCGCTTTGGATAACGCCCTCAACGGAAACAAAGAAAAACTGCGCCGTCTGCGGAAGCTCCGAAACCGGATATTCGCCTTCCGTCAACGAAACCTCCGGCTCGCATTCCCACGAAATACCGCTCATTTTAGGAATGCGTATCGTATCATATTCTTTCAGTATGGATGCAGGATATCTTCCGAACAAAAGACGCTGCTTCACCTCGCCGCTTTTCAGACAGCTGACATGCGGAAGGAGCAAAAAGGCTTCCGGGACAAATCCCAGCCGGGCAAGATCATCCACACTTCCGTCCGCCGAAGCACATTTTCCGGTTCCGTCGGCTTTTTCGTAAAAAATACACGTGCAGTCCGGCATAATATCCATAGACGCGATCTCCTTAAGCATAAGCTGCTTCCTTCGATAAGAGCCCAGCGTCATTTTCTGACTTTCTCCCTGTAAGCCGGGGTTAGCGTACATTACCGCAAACGTTTCCGGTTCCTGATTTTCATTTAATACCACAAACTGCATTTTTAAGCCTCCTTCCCGCCGTCCGGATATTTTTCCGCGGCTCAGACATTGGCCGCGCACGGTCCGTCAGCGGCGCAGGCTTTCAGATTGCACTGCTCCAGCTTGCAGGCTCCAAACCCGTGGAACTCCTCATCGTCCTGTGCGCCGCCTACTACCGACAACAGCTCTTCAGGAGAAAGCTCCTCTTCGCTTATTCCCAAAAACGCGTCGATATTACCCAATATCATTACGGCCGCCATTGTATAGGCTGAAAACCTGTCGTCCATCGGGATCGTTTCGCCGCTGTAGCAGCGTACGTCGTGCTTGTCGTTTCCGTTTCCGTAAAATACGACATACATTTCATCCGGTACTTCTATCTGATCATAGCAGTTTAACGCTTCTATGCCATACGCTCCGAAAAGCAGCGCCTCGTCTTTTACTCCGATCTTTTTGCATTTTGCATGCAGTGTCACCATGATTGCCGCCGGTTCGAATCCAAGCGCCGCGGACATGTCCGCGCAGTCCTTATTGATGACCGCCATCTTGCCGCTCTTATCGGTATTTTCATAGCATACCACACTTACAAACTCCCCAAGAAGCTTTACAGCCGCGGGTTTTTCCAGCAGCTGCTGCGTCTGATAATTTCCACGTCCGAGCTCCTGCGCGTTTCCGCTAAAGCCTTTGCCCGGATAAAAAGCCGCCAGCGCGGAAGACGGTTTATACTCGTTTAAGTTTACAAATTTCATAGTGGTTCCTCCTTTAATATATATCGTCTTCTTTTATCGCTTTATGGTAAACCGAATAAAGAAGCAGTTTTTCACGTATATTCTCCCTTATGCTTGTGCACGGCGCTCCGCGTCCCATCATGACCCGGTTCGCGCAGGCTCCGGTGCACGCCGGAAGCACGGGGCATTGTCTGCAGTCTTCTTCCGAAAACGGCGACCATGAAAGCCATTTTTGTGAAACGCCGGTTTTTTCCGCTTCTTCCAAAGTCTCTACGGTGCAGACCCTCTGAGACGGATCCGATACCGTGTTCCAGCATTTATGCACGTCGCCGTTCGGGAGTATGACAAAACCGTTCGGCTTGATGGCCGCGCACATGCTGTTCATTATTCCCGGCAGACGCGGCTTCGCCAGCTTCAGCTCTATCGCTTTTTTAAGCATCTGTGTTTCGATCCTGGCGTATTCCGAAAAAGTCAGGACCTCGCTTTCAATGCGAGTACACTCGGCCGAGCAGACATCCACCGGCGCGAAATACACGCTGAAGCCGTTCTTTCCGGAAAAACCTTCCTCATGAAGGGTTTCCAAAAGTTCAAACGCTCCTTCTACATTGCGTTTATCAACATTTACGCGGACCATCAGGTTCACTCCAGGCCGCCCTAATGCATCCTTAAGATTGCCGATTATCCGGTCAAAGGTTCCGGAGCCGTCCTTTTTTATCCTTCTCGTATCGTGGGTTTTCCGGTCCCCGTCCAGCGTGATCTGAAACAGGCTTACATGCTTTTTTGCAAGCGTTTGTGCTGTATCTCCCGAAAGACCGTATCCGTTCGTCACCATCATGGCGGAATATTTTATGTTGTTCCGCGCGCAAAACTCCATCAGTCTGTCCGACATCTCGCATATGCGGTCCTTTTGCAGGAGCGGTTCGCCTCCGTACCACGCTATACCGAGTCTGGAAAGTCCCGGCACCCTTTTATCAAGATGCTCCAAAAGCCTTTCAAACACGCGGTCGTCCATCGTAAGAGCCGCCGCTCCGCTTCCCTGATAGCAGTAATCGCACGCAAAGTTGCAAAGAAGCGTCGGCGCTATCGTAAGAGACATGTTCTTCCTTCCGAACCGTATCATGGAAAAAGCTTCTTCAAGCCGTTTCCTTTCGTCTTCTTCGGATTTTATGATGAACCCTCCGCGCAAAAGATCGTCTGTTACGGCCTTTTCCCGTTCATCCTCCGAACAGACTTTATCGTCCGCAATGCGGCTGTATACTTTTGCATCCGCTTCATCCCAGACGGCAAGCGTCTGTCTGAGCGTATTGAACGCAAGCGTTTTTCCGCCTTTTAATTCTATCAGGATGTTATATAGCGACGGTTTATATGATATATCCTGCTGTGTCATCATTTGCCTCCGTTGCCTGTGCCGCAGCTGCTCATCAAGCTCCGGCTTCTTTAATTTTGCATGAGCCCGGCGCGTTCTTCTTCCGTCCAACTGTAAAAGCCTTCCTTAAGGGCAAGTCCTAAATATTTTCCTCCCCTTTCAAGAGCGAATCCGTATCCGCAGAAGGCTTCAAGTATCTTCCCGGCTTCTTCCGGACCGCATATACCCTTAGTCCTTCTTGATATTTCGGAAAAAGAAATAATATCGTCCAACGATCTGTATACCGCGCTTTCCTTTTCGTCAAGGCATACGCGGACCCGTTTTCCGAACCTCGTATCCGTGAGTTCTATATTTCCTCCGTCTTTTTCCGTATAATAAAATTCCGGCACTTCGCCCACATTTCTCCAAAGAGAGCGCCACCATTCAAGATAACCGCTGAACATTGCGTATTCCGTCTGGTTATCGCTCCCGTCCTTCCACTCGTGGTCGAAAAAGTACGCCAGCTTTTCATAATCGAAATATTCCGGATAAAGCAGCGAATACCATTTTTCCGGCGTCATTTTGCTGAAATATTTTTCGCTTTCATTAAAGTACACGCTGTATCTGTGGCATCTGATAAAAGACCGGCTTCCTCCGGGGGGATTCAGATGCGTCAGATAAGGGATCATTTCACACATTTCCGTATAATCTTCTTTCCGTTCTCCGTACATGCACATGAGCGCGTACCAGAGAACATAAACGCCATACTGCCGCGAGCATTTAAGGAAAAAGATGTTCTGCAGAGCCGATACTCCCTTGTTCATGCACTCAAGCAGATGATCCGAAAGGCTTTCTATCCCCGGCTGCGCGTATTTTATATGCGCGCCGGCCATCTGTTTTATCTGAGAACGACTCAGGTTCGATTTCACACAATAAAACAATTCTATTTCGCCGTCCGAAAATTCTTCCTGAAGCATCGGAAGAAACGTGTCGAAATAATCCATGGACATGTTGTTGTCGCACGCCTGAAATCTTTTCGCACCGTATCTTTTCATATAATAGCGCAGTATTTCGATCACCCGCTTCGGCTCCCGCCTCCGGTAGCATGTATTGAATCCGTTCAGTCCGCAAAAACGGCACGGCGATTTTTCGTGCCACCAGCAGCCTCTTGAGCTTTCAAACGGGAGCAGCATCTGCTTTTCGTATTTCTTGCATTCTTCCGCCAGTCCGGAATCGGAAAGCTCTCTGTAATAATCGTCGAAATCAGGAATGCTCCCTGAAAGAAAATATTCCTCGTCAAGCGCTTTTTGCGGCGAAATATATGTCTTTCCCGTCTTTTTATCACGCATGCATACGCCGTTCAGATCCTCTTCTACACGCCCCTCCAAAAGGGCGGTATAAAGCCGTACGATTATATCTTCCGATTCGCCGAGCGCAACGGCGTCGATAAAATCACATTTTTCAAACAGTTCTTCACCGACGCAGCCGTGAAAGCCCGGTCCTCCGTAAGCTATCGCCGTATCCGGATAACGCTGCGCGATCATCTTTCCGAGCGCAAGCGACGGGAGAGTCTGAAACAGGCAGCTAAAGCCCACAACATTGTGTCCTTTTGAAAGCTCCAGCCTTTTTATGCAGTCCTCCATAAATACGGGCACCGTATTCTCTTTCAGATCATACAGCCACGCGGCCAGACCGCCGTTTATATCTATTCCCAGATATTCAAAAAACGCCCTGTCACGCCCTGGATCATCATTCGGCCATAGAATATCCGAAAACAGCCATTCAAAGACCCTTGCGTCTATCTTTTTGCCGCAGGCAGCCATTTCGTATTTCTCCAGCCCGACCATATCCGCAAAATAATCGTTGAAATATCTGCAGGTGCACGGAAGACCCGCTTCCTTAAGAGTTGCGGACAGCACGGGTATTCCCATTGCGGGATATAAAACGGACAAAAAGGGCATATAAACGAGATTGATCATCCTGTGATCACTCCGTCTGCGTCGACCGAAAGAGTATAGCTTACGCTCTGCGCGTCCTCGTCCTCCCACGCCCTCGCATACCTGAATTCAAGCGTCGTCTCTCCTTCCTTCACGCCTTCAAATACAAATACGAATGTTCCCGGCGTGCCGGCTTCTCCATCGTCGCCTTCAACTATATAATCATTGGAAACCTCTTCCACGATCCCTTCAGGATCCGCCTTATACATCCACTGGTATCCCGTTGTAGCATTGCCTTCCAGCTCGATCCGGTATTCTTTATCCGAATCGACAGGCTCCGGGTCGCCCGGAGATTCAGATTCAACCTCAGTGATGATATTCTCATCGTTGTTTCCGCACGCGGCGAACAAAAAAGTCAGGCTCAAAGCCGCCGCGATCAAAAAAAGCGCTTTCTTTTTCATGTCTTTTTCCTCCTTGATATATATTTACGAAAGCTGACGCCGGACAAGCTCGGCAAAAATGCCGTCCTTAGCCAAAAGCTCATCATACGTTCCTTCTTCCGCGATCCTTCCGCCGTCCATAACAAGGATACGGTCGCACTGTGCAACGGTCGAAAGCCTGTGCGCGATCACGATCCTTGTACATTTAAGCTTCGCAAGCGCGTCCGAGATCTGTTTTTGGGTTATATTGTCAAGCGCGCTCGTTGCTTCGTCAAACATCAGTATCTTCGGATTTCCGGCCACGGCCCGAGCAATAAGCAGCCTCTGTTTCTGACCGCCCGAAATCCCGCCGTTGCCTTCCGAGACCAACGTGTGCATGCCCATCGGCATATTCCTGATATCGTCCGCGATCCCGGCAAGCCCGGCCGCATGCCACGCCTCTTCGAGCGTCAGCCGCGGCGACGACAAAGCGATATTGGAATAAATATCGCCGGTAAAAAGACTTCCGTCCTGCATCACCACGCCTATCTTCCGGCGCAGAGACTGCAGATCCATTGCCGAAATGTCCTGTTCATCATAGTAAACCGCGCCCTTGCACGGGGTTTCAAATCCTAAAAGCAGACGTAAAAGCGTAGATTTTCCGCAGCCTGTCCGGCCTGCTATCCCTACATATTCCCCCTGCCTGATCTTTAAAGAAATATCGTCAAGTATCATTGGCGTATCGTCGTTATATCGAAACGAAACGTTATCAAGCTCTATCTCGCCCTCCAGCAACGATACCGGCTTTTTATTTTGCGCCGTTTCCGTAGTTTCCTTAAGAAGCGGCTTTACCATATCCATAACCGGTTTTATATTTGCCAGCACGGCCGCGACGGACGAAAGCGCCGCAAAAGCCGACGTCATCATTCCGTACGATACCTGGAACGCCATATAATCGGAAACCGGGATCTGCGCGTTTACCGCAAAATAATAGATGATTATGGTTCCGGCTAAGGATATGGCTGTTATGATCACCGAAGACAGCTTCAAAAACGCGGGTGAGTCATACTGTAGCTTCGCCGCTTTTGTATATTGATCCGCCCATTTCGCAAACGCCCGTTTCTCCGCTCCCGCTGTTTTTATCTTCTGTATCCCCGAGATCATTCCGAACACCAGGCCGTCTGTCTTCGCGGATTCTTCCATTCTTTTTGTAGTGACCCGCGCCTGGATAACGACCGTGGTAATCGTACATATTACCGTCGCAAACACTGTACAGGCTGCCGGCAACGTCAGCCGGGGAGCGTAATTAAAGATCTGCGCGATATATACGATAGAAAATACAGCGCTTAGCCCTGAAGTAAAGACCGCATCGGCCGCAGTTCCGCACATTTGATCCAGCGCGTCTATCCTTGCCGCAAGCTCCCCGGCTCCGTATTTCCTGAAAAACTTAGGCGGAAGCGAAAGAACGCGCATCATAGCGGCCGCAGACACCGAAACATCTAATCTGCTCTTGATCCGGGTGCTCAGCATTCCACGTGCGATCCCGATCAGCGCTGCAGAAACCGTCGTTCCCGCAAGAAAGCATATGATAGGAACGATCAAAGACGGATCGCTGCTTTGCGCGGCGTCATCGAAAAGCAGATTTACCGCGTATGGCGGAAGCAGTCCGATCAGCGCCGCCGCCAGAGCCGCCGCGGCGGCAAAAAACACATCCGCTCCGTTAAAGGAACCAAATATATAACGCGCAAGCTCCTTGCCGCTTATCACTCCGGTCGGAAGCGGCCTGTAAAATACGATCGCCTCTCCGCAAAGCTCCTTAGCGGTCTTATTTGTAACGCGCACTCTGCGTCCCTCTTTCGGATCAAACATCATATATCCCGAAAAAGCGCTCGGGATCAACGCGATCAACTCTCCGCCCGGCTTTTTTACAAGCATCGCACCGGCTGCACGCTTATGCCATCCCTCATCCAAAAGAACAGCCCGCCTCATCATCCCCGAAGGCCTTAAAAGATAATCCAGCTGCTCCTCCGTATCGTCTATTCCCCTAGGAAGCTCCTGCGGCTTTATGCGGTAATACCGCAGTATCTCTCCTATAGCCGAAAGCTTTCTCTGCTGATGGTCAAGGGCCAGCGCTTCGGCATCCTTCATGACAACTCCAGCCATGCGGAAAAACGACGCGGAAAACCGTTCGTCGTCTTTCTTTATACGTCTGCCTATCTGCCTGTCGTGGCGTTCCACTGCATTTCCCCCTTTATTCATTAGACACTAATTTCGCATACAGCCCGTTTTGCCTCATAAGCTCCTCATGCGTGCCCCGTTCCGCCGCCGCTCCATGTTCAAGCACGATTATCTCGTCGCAGTCCCGTACGGCGGACAGACGGTGAGCGACTACGATATATGAAATTCCCCGTCCTTTAAGCGCTTTTAGCACCTCGCCTTCTGTTTTTGCGTCGAGCGCGCTGGTCGCTTCGTCCAAAATCGCTACGGACGGTTCCTGCGCCAGCATCCTGGCAATCTCTATACGCTGACGCTGTCCTCCCGACAGATCTTTTCCGTTTTCGGAAAGACGGGATTCATATCCTCCGCTGCGCTTCATTATATCTTCATGTATCTGCGCGTCCTTTGCGGCGTGTACTATTTCCGTTTCATCTATGCTTTCATCCCACAGACAGATATTATTGGCGATAGTATCTTCAAAAATCACTATTTCCTGATCTACCATGGCTACAGACGCGGTAAATATCTCTCTTGAGATATCATCTTTTGCTTTTCCGTCAAATAAGATCTCTCCCGACCACGGACGATAAAGGCCGGCTATAAGCTTGGCAAGCGTCGATTTTCCGCTTCCGGACGACCCTACGAGCGCGACACTTTTTCCGGGCTTCAGCTCCATACAAAAATCACGTATCAGCGGTTTTGAAAGCGGCGAATATCCGAATGTGACATTCTTCAGGCTCAATCCGCCCGAAAGCTTTTGCGTTTCCTGTTCCGTATCGGTATTTTTTACCTCGACATCCACAGGATAACGAAGCACATCTTCCGTACGCTCCATATTTGTCCTCAGTTCCTGAAGGCTCTGCCCCGCCGCGATAAGCTCTCCGGCCGGTGATGAAAACGACGACAAAAAGCCTTGAAACGCCAGTATCATTCCGGCGCTGAACTGCCCTTCTATCGTCAGATATACTCCGAGCGAAAGTACTGCTATATTAGCAAGCGAGCTGACTATTCCCGGTATCGCGCCGAGATATTGGTTCAGCCGTGCATATTTTATATTTTGTGTGTTGACCGCAGCCTGATATCCTGCCCATTTTTCAAAGAATCCATTTTCCGCGCCGGACGCCTTAAGCGTTTCTACCATGCTGATACCTGCCACGGTCGCGCCTGCAAGCTTTCCGGCATCGCGCGCCATGACTCTGGAAATATTGATCCGCTTTTTAGATATCAGCTGCGCGAGCAGCAGATTGATAACCACCGAGCAAACCCCTGCCGCCGTCAGCAATAGGCTATAGCGTATCATCATCACCAGATAGAAGATCATCATACAAAATCCCAGCGCGAGCGGCGCCAGCTGGCTTATAAGAACGGACGCGATATTCTCATTGACTTTCTGGCGGCTGGCAAGATCCCCGGCCATCCTCTGCGAATAAAAGCCTACCGGCAGACGCAGAAGATGCCACAGGAAAGACGCATTTGCGCTGATCGCGAATTTGCCTTCTATTTTTAAAAGCTGGACGGCTCTCAGCGCCAGCACTACGATCTGGACCGCCGCAACCCCGGACATGCATATGATAAACGGATACAGCCACGGAAGATCTCTGCCCGTCAGCAGCCTGTCCAGGAAAATGCGCGAAAAAACCGGATTGATGATCCCGATCAAAGAGATCACCACGGTTGTAAGCAATACAAAAAGCATTGCCGACGCCGTACCCTGCAAACGCTTCTTAACAAACGCAAGCACGCTTTCAGGCTTTCCTCCGGGCTCGAATGCCTCGCCCGGCTCAAACATTATGCATACCCCGGTGAACGCCCTGTCGAACTCTTCCATATCGACGCTCAGCGCTCCGCGCGCCGGATCGTTGATCACCGCTTTTTTTCCGCGGAAGCCGCAAAGCACAACGAAATGATTAAAATTCCAATGGATTATGCAAGGAAATTTGCCCTTCTCCTTGAGTCTTTTCGGTTCATAGCGGTAGCCCTTTGCGTTCAGTCCGTATTTCTGCGCGGCGACCAGCATATTTGCCGCGTTCGATCCGTCGCGGGACACTCCGCAGTCTATCCTCACGCGCTCTAACGGGACCCATTTTCCATAATACGCCAATACCATATCAAGACACGCCGCTCCGCATTCAAGCGCTTCCATCTGAATGACGACCGGAACCTTAGCCCATCCGCTTTCAACCGGCTTTCTTACAGCCCCGGCTTTCATGACGACACCCCCTCGGTCAAAAACGAAATCGGATGAACAGCCTCGCCTATGATCACAACTTCCACCAGTCCGTCCGGAATCCCGTCCGCCTGAACGATTACCTCATAGTTCCAGTCCGCCACATCAAGCATATGCAGCGTGTAATCTTTTTGATAGATCTCGGCGATCTCGTCTTTTGAAAAAGGAATTGTTCCTACGGCCGTTACTTCTCCGGCCATTCCGTCTACTTCAGCTTCCATACCCGCGGACAGATTATTTGGATCTTCCACATAGCATGTAACGATCCCGTTAGCCGCAACTCCATTCACCGTGACTACATCCGGCAGCGCGCCGAAAATCCCCCATACCAAAACGGATACCAACAGAACTATTACCGCTGCCAATACTATCCATGTCCCCGGACCGATTATCCGTATGTAATCCGTCAGCTGCTCCGGCGAAGAAATTTTTTTCAAATTCTTTTCTCTGAATATCGGACTTTTCATTTTCATATCGCTCTGCCTCGTCTGCTTTTTATTAACCGGGCGGTAAATGTAATCTCAAAAAAATTCCTGATTTAATTTTACCATATGGGTTCCCCTAATTCTACTTTTTTCTATAAATATCATTTAGTTATCTGATTTTATGTCACCTGCTTTTTCAATGCTTGCATCATCATTTTCCGT
>DVOP01000112.1 GCA_018713465.1 Candidatus Alectryocaccobium stercorigallinarum
CAAAACGGAATTTGGCATGAAACAATAGACCCTTGTATCATAAAATAAAAAAGGGTATAATGTCGTTCAGTTCGGTCAAAGAATTTTAACAAAAAGAAGTTATGATATATCTGCAGAATGCGGACAATATCAGGAGGACAGTATGAAATCAAGATTATTTAAAACTTTAGGCATCACATTGACTGCTGTTTTTGCGGTCGGAGCTTTTGCCGGTTGTTCCGGAAGTGAAAAGTCCATCGACGGCGAGGCGGCGGCAATCACGATAAATGATGAAACTCTGCCGTTCGGCGAAGTGAATCTGTTCATGCGCTATCAGCAGGCGCAGTCATATTATTATATGCAGAGCCTTTATTCGCAGATGGGATCTTCGGGAGCGATGTGGGATTCGGCGTATACGTATGAGGTCGATGAAGATGGAAATATAGTAGAAGAAACGTCTGCAGAAACAGAGGAGACTTCGGAAACAAGCTCAGCTTCGGAGCCTGAAACTACGGAAGTAGAGGGCACATACGGCGAGTATTTCAAGAAAGCCCTGACGGAAGAGCTTGTCGAGCTCGTGACATTAAGACAGGTAGCCGTAAATGAATACGGAGTCGAGCTTACAGACGAAGAAAAGGCTTCTATCGAGGAAACGGCGCAGAAATTCATGTCCGAAAATGAAGACGCCGAAAGCACATACGGCGTTACGGAAGACATGGTAAAAGATATGCTTGAACTGTATGCATACCGTGCAGCGCTTAAGCCGTACGCTACAGAGGACGTCGACAGGAACGTTTCGGACGAGGAAGCGGCGCAGTCTACGTTCATATACGCAAGGATAGCGAAGAATGACGAAGACGAAGAAGCTGCCGCAAATGAAGAGGATTCAGAGACAAAGACAAATGAAGAGATCCTGAGCGACGCCGAGGAAGTGCTCGCGCTCTTAAAAGACGCCGGGGACGTTACCGAAGATGAGGTGACCGAGATGGCCGACGGAGTCAACGAGGACTTTTTCGCGATGGAATATTCGATCGGAAAGGACGATGATACTTTTGCCGATGAGGTAAGCGAGGCTATATATTCGCTTGACGACGGGGAAGTTTACGACAGCGTCATTGACACGGGAGAATATTATTATCTGGTCAAAATGCTGAAAGTTTTCGATGAGGAAGCTACAGAGACCGAAAAAGAAAATATCATTGCGCAGAGGGAAAGCGACGCTTATACGGAGGCTTGCGAAGAATGGGCGGCCGGAGCTGTCGTTGAAGAGCATTCTAGCATGGACAATATAACTTTCAGGGATAATGATGTTTACACTATGGTAGTGCCGACGACGTCTGCTGAGGAAACAGAGGACAGTTCGGAATCGTCGGCCGGTTCAAGCTCAGAGACATCGGCTGATTCGAGTTCGGAATCGTCAGTTGATTCAAGTTCGGAGCCGTCAGCTGATTCGTCTTCCGAGGCGGAATGATAGTTCAGTTACGAAATACTGGAGAGAAATATGTACAACGATCTGTTTACAATAGGTTCATTGACGGTGCATACGTACGGTCTTATGACCGCGATAGGGATAATAGCGGCGTATTGCACGGCTGAATACAGAGCCAAAAAGAACAAGCTCGATGATTCTAAGATATTCTGGCTTGTAATCTGGTGCCTTGTGTTCGGATATATCTGTTCAAAGCTGCTTTACTGGATAACTATCCTGCCGTCGATAATTGAGGATCCGTCTATAATTTTGCGTACGCTTGCGGACGGCTGGGTCGTCTACGGCGGAATATTAGGCGGAATACTTGGCGCGTGGCTCTTCTGCAGACGAAACAAGCTGCCTACGCTTAAATATTTCGATATAGCGATCGCGAGCGTTGCTTTAGCTCAGGGATTCGGAAGGCTTGGCTGTTTCTTTGCGGGCTGCTGCTATGGCATGGAAACCGACAGCGCGTTTTCCATAGTATTTACGAACTCGCAGTTTGCGCCGAACGGCGTACACCTTATACCGACGCAGCTGATATCGAGTGCGCTCGATTTCCTGCTCTTTGTTTTCCTTGTGCTTTTGTACAGGAGGAAAAAACATATTCCGGGGCAGTGCATGGCCGCTTATCTCATATGCTACAGCGGCGGAAGGTTCGTACTTGAATTTTTCAGGGGCGATCTGATAAGAGGCTCCGTAGGGGCGCTTTCCACGTCGCAGTTTATATCGATATTTACTCTTGCGGCAGGTATCGTTCTGCTGCTTATTGTAAATAAACGCGGGAACGTATATGATGTATTAAAGTACAAAGCGGCGATATTCGATCTGGACGGAACGCTGCTCGATACGCTGGAGTCTTTGGAACGGCCTACGAACGCCGCCTTCAGGGAATTCGGCTATGAAGAACGTCCGCTTGAAGATTTTAAGCGGTATGTAGGGAACGGATATAAAAACTGTATTAAAAACGCTCTTGCCGATGATGGAATTACTGATCCGGAAATAATAGAGAGAGTATACGGCTTCGGAAGCGCGTTATACGCCGACGATCCGACGTATAATGTAAAAACATATCCCGATATGAAGGAGACGCTTGAAGGATTAAAGGCGAAGGGAATGAAGCTTGCAGTAATAACGAACAAGCCGCATATCTCGGCGCCGGCCGTTATAGAGGAGTTTTTTGGAAAAGGGCTTTTCGATATCGTTCAGGGACGTCAGGAGGGAATGCCTGCAAAACCCGATCCGGAGTGCGTAAAGGGAATACTCGAAAAACTTGAGGTATCTCCTGAGGAATGCTGTTATTTCGGAGACAGCGATACAGATATGAAGCTCGGCAAGGCAGCGGGATTTTATACCGTCGGAGTAACGTGGGGATTCCGCAGCAGGGAAGAGCTTGAAGAAAATAATGCCGATATGATTATTGACGAGCCTGAAAAAATTGCGGAGGTGTGTTGATGGATTACTATTCGGACGAATGTATCTCTTATTTTTTTGAAAACCAGTCGCAGCTTTTTGACGAGCCGGTAGCGGAAAACATCAAAGAAGCGAGAGAGTTTCTCGAAGACTGTATGGCGGTAGTAGTGGACAGTATTGACGAAGTAAGAGAATATCTGGAGGACGCGGGCATGGACGTCAGCGGGCTTTCGGACGAAGAACTCGAAGAAGAGTCCGAGGTATTTGCGATACCTGACGGTACCTACCTGATAGTCGAGGGCTGAGAAAAGAGAAAGATTTTTTGGCCTGGCAGTATACGGCGCAAAGGAAAAAAGATAATATGGGAAAAGAGGGAAAGTGGTCACGCGATGACCTTATGAAGAAAGTATTCGTCTCATATCTTTTTATTTCGATAATGTCGACGCTGGCGGCAATGCTCGGAATGCTTGTAGACGGAATAGTTATCGGCCAGTTTTTGGGACAGGAGTGCGTTTCGGCGTTCGGCTTCGCAAGCCCTGTTTTTATACTGATAGCGGCGATCGCCGGCATGTTCAGCAACGGAGGCTCTTCTGTCTGCTCCAGTCATATAGGCAGGGGCGAGAACGATAAAGTGCGTCTGAACTTTACGGTCACATGCCTCGTCTCCCTGATAATAGGCGTGGCTATAACGGTATTCTGCATAGCCGCGGCGGAGCCTCTGGCAGGTTTTCTTGGCGCGAGGGGCGATCTTGTGCCGCTTACCGCTGATTACCTGCGCGGTATAGGGGCTGGAGGGGCGTTTATCATGCTTTCCCAGGTACTGCTTGTCTATGTGCGTGTTGACAACGATCCTATCCTTGGATTTGTGAGTATAATCGTCATGACGGCAGTCAACATAGTTTTGGATGTGCTTTTCGGTGTAGTACTTAAATGGGGGCTTATTGGCATGGGCCTTGCCACATCGATAAGCTATGCGGCGGCGTTTGTCGTTTGTCTGCGCCATTTTTTCAGAAAAACAAATATACTGAAGCTTGCGCGTATATCAGGGGGAGCTTCCGAGATACGCGAGGTTATCATGTGCGGCGCACCCAGCGCGCTTAACAGGGTCTGCATGACGATAAGGGGAATAGCGCTGAACTACCTCTTGTTGTCCATAGGCGGCTCCGTAGCCGTATCCGCGCTGACGGTGCAGAACAATATCAATCAGTTCCTAAGCTCGGTAACTATGGGCGTAGGTATGACGATAATGCTCATTGCGAGTATATTTTACGGAGAAAGGGACGGAGCGGCGCTTCGAAAAACGCTGCGCGTCTCGCTGAAGACGGGACTGACGCTCAGCATTATTATAACCGTGCTTGTGTTTATCTTTGCTCAGCAGCTTGTGGGTCTGTTCCTGTCGGGTTCGCCGGAGGCTATGACGCTTGCGGTGCGTTCGTTCAGGATGTTCTGCCTCAGCCTTCCGTTTTCGCTTGTCTGCGTTGCGCTCTTGTATTTTTATCAAAGCACGCGCAACCTGTTCATGGCGAATTTTATATGCATAGTGCACGGGCTGGCATTTGTACTTGCTTATGCGTTCGGACTTTCGGCAGCATTCGGTACTGACGGCGTCTGGATATCGTTCCTTTGCGCGGAGGTCACGGCGGTAGCTTCGGTATTTATCGTGGCGGGCATAAGAAACAAAAGGCTGCCTAAGGGCGCTGGCGATATAACCCTTTTGCCAAAGGATTTTGAGCCTGCAGCCGAAAGGATACTTGACATAACTATAAAAAATAAAATGTCTGACGTAATGCAGGTATCTGAGCGCATAGGAAAATTCTGCGAGCGCTTTACATCGGATACGGATAAGATAAACAGAGTTGCACTGTGTATAGAGGAAATGGCCGGAAACGTAGTACAGCATGCGTTCAGGGACGGCAAAAAGCATTATATAGATATAAAGATAATAATGGAGGAAAAGGATATAATTTTCCGCTTAAGAGATGACGGAACAGCGTTTAATCCTCTGACGGCGGAGGTTGAAGACGGGCAGTACGGTATTGCGGTCGTAAGGAAACTTGCAAAAGAGCTTTCGTACAGCAGCGTAGCCGGAATGAACAATACGATGATAAAGATATAAAATGCGGAGTGCTCCGTGATATTATTGAGGCCAGAGAATTTTTTGGCCTCAATATTTTTGTTTTATTAAATATATCCGGAAATGGAAAAATGTACAAAGATTATATTTTTTTATAGGTAACATATATATTTGATATATAACTGTAAAAAAATATATTCAAAATAAATGGTAAATATTGACTATTCTGCATGAAATGGTAAAATATTCTTTGGGTAAGGTAAATAAAACACAGGAGGAAATGAAATGGCAAAAAAATGGGTGTATTTATTCACCGAGGGCAATGCCGATATGCGCGAGCTTCTTGGAGGAAAAGGAGCTAACTTGGCTGAAATGACTAACATCGGTCTGCCGGTGCCTCAGGGCTTTACTATTACTACAGAGGCATGTACCCAGTATTATGAAGACGGGCGTATGATCAATGACGAGATAATGGGTCAGATCATGGAATACGTCGGAAAAATGGAAGACATCACAGGAAAGAAATTCGGGGATAAAGAGAACCCGCTGCTCGTATCTGTCCGTTCCGGAGCAAGAGCTTCTATGCCCGGTATGATGGATACTATCCTTAATCTTGGTTTGAATGAAGAAGTTGTAAACGTAATGGCTGAGAAATCAGGTAATCCGAGATGGGCATGGGACTGCTACAGAAGATTTATCCAGATGTTCTCCGACGTTGTTATGGAAGTCGGAAAGAAGTATTTCGAAGTCCTTATCGATGAGATGAAAGTAGAAAGAGGAGTTGAGCAGGACGTTGAGCTTACTGCCGACGATCTTAAAGAGCTGGCTTCACAGTTTAAGACTGAATATAAATCTAAAATAGGAAAGGATTTCCCGTCTGATCCGAAGGAACAGCTTACGGAGGCTATCAAAGCGGTATTCCGTTCATGGGATAACCCGAGAGCAAACGTATACAGGCGCGACAACGATATCCCGTATTCATGGGGAACGGCCGTAAACGTGCAGATGATGGCGTTCGGGAACATGGGCGACGACTGCGGCACGGGCGTTGCGTTCACGCGCGATCCTGCTACGGGAAATAAAGGGCTTTTTGGAGAGTTCCTTACAAACGCCCAGGGCGAGGACGTTGTTGCGGGTATCCGTACTCCGATGAAGATAGCTGAAATGGAGCAGAAGTTCCCCGAAGCGTTCGCTCAGTTTAAAGACGTATGTTCTATCCTTGAAAATCACTACAGGGATATGCAGGATATGGAATTTACCGTAGAACACGGAAAGCTCTATATGCTTCAGACAAGAAACGGAAAGAGGACGGCGCAGGCGGCGCTCAAGATAGCGTGCGACCTTGTTGATGAGGGAATGAGAACGGAGCAGGAAGCTGTTCTTATGATAGACCCGAGAAACCTCGATACCCTTCTTCATCCGCAGTTTGACGCGAAAGTTATCAAAACGGCGGCGCCTATAGGCAAAGGTCTTGGAGCTTCACCGGGAGCGGCGTGCGGACAGATCGTATTTACTGCCGAGGACGCTGAAAAATGGAATGAGGCAGGAAAGAAAGTAGTGCTCGTGCGTCTTGAGACTTCGCCGGAAGATATCACGGGAATGAAGGCTTCGCAGGGAATCCTTACGGTGCGCGGAGGAATGACTTCTCATGCGGCTGTTGTCGCAAGAGGAATGGGTTCATGCTGCGTATCAGGCTGCTCGGATATTGTAATGGACGAAGCGAATAAACAGTTCACACTCGGCGGAAAGACATTCCGTGAGGGAGACGTTATCTCTATAGACGGAACTACAGGAAATATATACGACGGAGCTATTCCGACGGTCGACGCTCAGATAGCCGGCGAGTTCGGCAGAGTTATGGGCTGGGCCGATAAATTCAGAAGGCTTAAAGTAAGGACAAACGCCGACACTCCTACAGACGCTAAAAAAGCGCGTGAACTCGGGGCAGAGGGTATCGGTCTTTGCAGGACCGAGCATATGTTCTTTGAGCCTGACAGGATAGCCGCGTTCAGAGAAATGATCTGTGCCGATACGGTTGAGCAGAGAGAGAAAGCTCTCGACAAGATACTTCCTATGCAGCAGTCAGACTTTGAAGCTCTGTATACGGCCCTTGAGGGAAATCCGGTAACTATCCGTTTCCTCGATCCGCCGCTTCATGAGTTCGTTCCGACTACAGAGGATGAAATAGAACAGCTTGCAAAGGCGCAGGGCAAGACGGTCGAAGATATAAAAGCCGTTATCCAGTCGCTTCATGAATTCAACCCGATGATGGGACACAGAGGCTGCCGCCTTTCGGTAACATATCCGGAGATCGCGCGTATGCAGACAAAAGCTATTATCCGCGCGGCTATCAACGTACAGAAAGCAAATCCGTCGTGGAACGTTAAGCCGGAGATAATGATACCGCTTATTGGTGACGTCAAAGAGCTTAAATACGTGAAAGACGTCGTTGTAAAGGTCGCTGACGCCGAGATAGCTGCTTCAGGCGTTGACCTTAAATATGAAGTCGGAACGATGATTGAGATCCCGAGAGCGGCGCTTACGGCTGACGAGATCGCTAAAGAAGCCGAGTTCTTCTGCTTCGGAACAAACGATCTTACGCAGATGACTTTCGGATTCTCGCGAGACGACGCCGGCAAGTTCCTCAACGCTTACTATGACGCGAAGATATTCGAGAACGACCCGTTCGCGAAGCTCGATCAGGTCGGCGTAGGAAGACTTATGGAAATGGCTGTAACTCTTGGAAAGAAGACCCGTCCGGATATGCACTGCGGAATCTGCGGAGAGCATGGCGGAGATCCGTCTTCTGTAGAATTCTGCCATAAGATAGGACTTGATTATGTATCATGTTCGCCGTTCAGGGTGCCGATAGCAAGGCTTGCGGCGGCACAGGCGGCAATAAAAGAGGGCAAATAATTAGTTATATTTAAAGCTTGATATGACTCCGTTTACAGATAAAATAGTAAACGGAGTCTTTTATGTTTATCTTTTTGAATAAAAGCTTTCTT
>DVOP01000113.1 GCA_018713465.1 Candidatus Alectryocaccobium stercorigallinarum
TTTTCTTTTTGTTTATATTATTTATAAAACTGTGGTATACTTTCCTGGGAAAAATATGCAGGTGAGTAAGATGAAAAGTAAAGTAGTTGTTCTTTATTGCGATACATACGATGAAGACATATTATGCGAAAAAATACAAAAAGGTTTTGAACTGCTCGGAGGAACAGAAAAATTTTTCGATAAAGATGAAAAAATATTGATGAAGCTGAATCTTGTAAGAGGGGCGGCGCCGGAAAGAGCGGTGACGACGCACCCGTCTGTAGTTTCCGCGCTGGCTAGGGTTTTATATGATTCCGGATATGAAAAACTGTCGGCGGGCGATTCCAGCGGTTTCGGTTCACCGGTCAGGATAATGGAAGATCTGGGATTAAAAGAGACGTTTGAGAAATATAATGTAAGAATGGCGGATTTTAAGGCCGGAGAAAAAGTGGCATATCCTGAAGGGATACATGCAAAAGAATTTATCATATCAAAAGACGTGATTGATACGGACGCGTTGATAAGCGTCTGCAAGATGAAGACGCACGCGCTTGAATACATAACCGGAGCGGTAAAGAACCAGTACGGCTGCGTTCAAGGGCTTAATAAGGCGAAGGGGCATACGGTTTATCCGAGCCAGGAAAGCTTTGCGCGAATGCTTGTAGACTTGAATTTGTGCGTAAAACCGCGGTTTTATATAATGGACGGGATAACTGCGATGGAGGGAAACGGCCCCACCTCCGGTGATCCTACGCCTATGAACGTTATACTGATGGGAGCCGATCCCGTCGCAGTCGATTCGGTATTTTGTTCGCTTATAGGTCTTTTGCCGGAAAATGTCCCTACGAATGTATACGGGAAGCAAATGGGGCTTGGCACCTATGTTGAAGATGAGATAGAGATATTGACGGAAGACGGAGAGGTTTCGTTTTCTGAAGCGGCTGAAAGATACGGGAACCCTAAGTTTAACGTCATCAGGACGAAGCATACGTCAAGAGGGATAATGGGCTTTGTAACGCGGCTCAACCGTTTTAAGAGAAGGCCGAAGATAAACGGCGCGCTGTGTAAAAAATGCGGAGTGTGCGTTGAGGTATGTCCCGTGGACGGCAAAGCGATTTCATTTAAAAACGGCAGAAACGAGCCGCCGGTATATAATTATAAAAAATGTATACGGTGTTTCTGCTGCCAGGAAATGTGTCCGCATAAGGCGATATATGTAAAAGGAAAAAATTAAGAGGTGTGACAATGCAGGAAAAAGAATTGAAATTTGATGTCGAGGAAGCGAGAAATATATTTATACATGATAGATACGCGATGGTAACTTCCGGAGTGGATATACTCGAAGTGGCCGACGGATACGCTAAATGCTGCTTCGTTCCGGACGAAAGACATAAAAACGCGAGGAACGCAGTTATGGGAGGCGCGCTTTTTACGCTTGCGGATTTTACGTTCGCGGTGGCTTCGAATTATAATAAGCCGTACGGCACGGTTACGAATGTGAGTCAGATTAGTTTTTTGCGCGGCGCGTCGGACGGAACGATTTATGCCGAGAGCAAGCTGATAAAAGACGGCAGGACATGCTGCACGTATGAGATAGATGTTACAAACGATAAAGGCGTGCTGCTCGCCGTGGTGAACGTCAACGGAGTGCATGTGCCGAAGGTTTGATTTTTTGGATAACGGTTATAAAAACAACCGCGCAGCTAAGATTTTCCTTAGTCTGCGCGGCTTTTGCGTTATAGTGTATAAAGGGTGTATAAATTATTTGAAATATCTCTCAAGAAGGCCTTTGAGCGCTTTGCCGTGGCGAGCCTCGTCGCGGGCCATTTCATGCACTGTATCATGGATAGCGTCAAGGTTGTTTTTCTTAGCGCATTTAGCGAGGTCTGTCTTGCCTGCTGTAGCGCCGAATTCGCATTCAACTCTCCAAGCGAGGTTGTCTTTTGTTGTAGCCTTCATGTTCGGCTCGAGATCTTCTCCTAAAAGCTCAGCGAATTTAGAAGCGTGCTCAGCCTCTTCATAAGCTGCTTTCTCCCAGTAAAGGCCGATTTCCGGATATCCCTCACGGTGAGCGATACGGGCCATGCAAAGATACATTCCGACTTCTGCGCACTCTCCGTTGAAGTTAGCCATTAACTGATCGAAGATGTATTTCTTGTCTTCGTCGCTAATGTCAGGATTGTTCTTTACTGTCTTGCCGTAAACGCCGTATTCATGCTCAGCTGCAAGTGTAAGCTCTCCTGTAACTTCTTTGAAAGCCGAAGCTTTTGCGTGGCAAACCGGGCACTCTGCCGGAGCTGCGTCACCTTCATAAACATAACCACAAACGCTGCATACAAATTTACTCATTTTAAATTACCTTCCTCTCTTTTGATTTTCTTAATGTGTTGTCAAACAGTTTTTGCACAGACCATAGAATGTTACTACGCATTTCTCGATCGAACCTTCAAAGTTTTTTGAAACGGAAGATTTAAGGCCTTCCGTATCGAGCATATGGAGATCCGATACGCTGCCGCATTTGCGGCAAATAAAGTGGTCGTGCGGATTTACGTTGTAGTCGAAGCGGAGAACGCCGTCATCAGTAATGATTTTCTGAATCTTTTTTTCTTCGGCAAGAAGCGAAAGATTTCGGTAAACCGTTCCGAGGCTGATGTTCGGGTATATCTGACGGATGTCGGAATACACCATATCAGCCGTGGGGTGATCGGTCCTGCATTTCAGGTTCTCGATGATCGATTCCCGCTGTCGGCTGAACTTCCGTTGCTGCATCGCGTTCCTCCTAAAACAATAATGATAACTGTTACTATTATTATACATAATAAAGTGGATAAGTCAAGTATAATTTTGGCCTTTTTCGTTGAATTTTTTTGAAAAAAATTCCGGAAAAATATTTGTGCTGGGATCGTTTGCAAGAGAGTTTCTTGTCATAAAGCGGTATTGCATTGGAGTCATTCCGGTTTTAGCGTGAAAAATTTTTGAAAAATAGCTCTGTGAGCTGAAAGAC
>DVOP01000114.1 GCA_018713465.1 Candidatus Alectryocaccobium stercorigallinarum
ATTGCCGTCATTTTTTATATTTCTTTTTCGGGTTTTTTTGAATTAACCATTGTTAAATCATGCCATAAAGATTATAATCAATATGATTGGAAAAATTCATAATAATAATATTTAAAATTATTAATAAAAGATATATCTTATGCGGATATATCCGAAAGGAGAACAAAATGTACGGTTTTACTGACATGATCAACAAACTTAAAGCGAATCCTAAAAAGATCGTTTTCACCGAGGGAACAGACGCTAGGATCCTCGAGGCTTCATCAAGGCTTTTGGCAGGAAACTTCCTTGAGCCGGTCCTGATAGGAAACGAGGCAGAGGTTTATAAGGCTGCCGAGGAAGCAGGCTACAATATCAAAGGCGCCCAGATAATCGATCCTGAAAATTACGATCGTTTTGATGAAATGGTAGATATGTTCTGCGAGCTTCGAAAGAGCAAGGGGATGACTCCTGAGAAGGCTATCCCGACACTTAAACAGGCTAACTATTTCGGAACTATGCTCGTAAAGATGGGCGTTGCCGACGCGCTGCTTGGCGGAGCTACATATTCAACAGCCGATACGGTTCGCCCTGCGCTTCAGATCATCAAGACAAAACCGGCAAATTCAATAGTATCTTCATGCTTCATTCTTGTTCGTGAAGCGGCTACAGGCGACAACGAAGTTTTAGCAATGGGAGACTGCGCTATCAATATCAAGCCGAACGAGGACGAGCTTGTCGAGATCGCCTATGAGACTTCGGAATGCGCTAAGGTATTCGGCGTAGACCCGAAGGTTGCGTTCTTAAGCTATTCAACACTTGGATCAGGAAAAGGCGAGGACGTAGACAAAATGCGCAACGCTACAGAAAAGACCAAAGCAGCTCACCCTGATATGAAGATCGAGGGAGAGCTTCAGTTTGACGCCGCTGTTTCCCCGAGAGTAGCAAAGACAAAATGCCCGGGATCAGAAGTTGCCGGACACGCAAACACGTTTATATTCCCTGATATCAATGCAGGAAACATTGGATATAAGATCGCTCAGAGGCTTGGAAACTTCGACGCGTACGGACCTATTCTTTTAGGACTCAACGCTCCTATCAACGACCTTTCAAGAGGCTGCAACGCTCTTGAGGTGTATTCAATGGCTATCATTACAGCGTCGCTTGCCTGAAAGGAGTAGATTCAGATGAAAGTATTGGTTATAAACTGCGGAAGCTCATCACTTAAATATCAGCTTATAGATTCGGAGACGGAAAAGGTCCTTGCAAAAGGTCTCTGCGAGCGTATCGGGATCGACGGACGTCTTGTATACCAGAAAGCCGGCCTCGACAAAGAAAGCTATGAATACGCTATGCCGACTCATAAAGAAGCTATCGGATACGTGCTCAACGCACTTACAAACGATAAGACAGGCGCAATCAAGGATCTTAAAGAGATCGGCGCTGTAGGACACCGTATAGTACACGGAGGAGAAAAATTCGCAGAGTCGACAGTTATCACAGAAGACGTTATCAAGGCTATCGAAGAAGTTTCAGACCTTGCTCCGCTTCATAATCCTGCAAACCTTATCGGTATCCGCGTATGCCAGGAGCTTATGCCGGGCGTACCGATGGTAGGCGTTTTTGATACGGCTTTCCATCAGACGATGCCGGAAAAAGCATATCTGTACGGCCTTCCGATGGAATATTATGAGAACTACAAGGTAAGAAAATACGGCTTCCATGGGACGTCTCACAGCTATGTTTCAAAAGAGACTGCAAAATTCCTCGGACTGGATATCAATAATTCAAAGATAATCGTTTGCCACCTTGGAAACGGCGCTTCTATCAGCGCTGTAGTAAACGGCAAATGCGTTGATACGAGCATGGGACTTACGCCGCTCGACGGCCTTGTAATGGGAACGCGCTCGGGAAGCATAGATCCGGCCATCGTTGAGTTTATAGCGAACAAAGAAAATATTTCGCTCGCCGATGTGATAAATGTGCTCAATAAAAAATCAGGCGTTTTCGGACTCTCAAAAGGTCTTTCAAGCGACTTCAGGGATCTCGGAGAGGCAGCCGCAAGCGGAAACAAATACGCTAAAGCCGCTCTTGACGTATTCAGCTACAGAGTTCTTAAGACGGTAGGCTCATATGTTGCGGCTATGAACGGAGTCGACGCTATCGCGTTCACAGCGGGAATCGGCGAGAACGACGCGGAAGTAAGGGCGGACATCGTAAACAGCCTCGGCTATCTTGGAATCAAGCTCGACGAAGAGCGCAACGCTGCAAGAGGCGACGACAGACTTATCTCTACAGATGATTCAAAGGTTAAAGTTTGCGTTATCCCGACAGACGAAGAACTTGCTATCTGCCGCGATACGGTTGCTCTTGTTTCAGGCAAATAAAATACAAATACAAAAATAACGCAAGTATTTAATGACAAATATATAAAATAAGAAACCGGTCTTGTATCCGCTGTTGTTTTTCAGAGGACACAAGACCGGCTTTTTGCTTAAATTTTACAATTTTTTTTGTCAATTATTGCTATTTTTATTTTGAATTACTTGCATATCTATTTAAAGTGTAATATTATTATTCTCAG
>DVOP01000115.1 GCA_018713465.1 Candidatus Alectryocaccobium stercorigallinarum
ATCAAGGAAGAAAGCAAGCCGCAAAAGAGACTGGCATATTACGAGGCTCTGAGAACACTCACACATCAGAGCATTCGAAGGTTTGCCGTTTTATCCGGCATGAGGCGCGTGGGCAAGACGACGATTCTGTATCAGATCATTGACCACCTGATCGACGAAGGTGTAAATCCCAGAAATATCCTGTACACCACCTTTGATAATCCGATTCTGAAACTCGAGAGCGCGGAAAATCTGCTATCCATCTATGAAGCAATGTACCCTACCAACGGCACAAGGTACGTCTTCTTTGATGAAGTGCAGTACACCGAAAACTGGGAACTCTGGATGAAGGTGATTTACGACAGCCGGAAAGATATTCGGCTGATCGCCACGGGATCCGCCAGCCCTGTCTTAGAAAAGGGTTCCGCAGACAGCGGTACGGGACGGTGGAGTGTTCTTAAAATCCCTACCATGTCCTTTTATGAGTATTGCAGACTGCTTGATCTGGATTTACCGCTCCTGCCGGATGATCTACGCTTATCGGAACTGAAAAATATGAGTCCGGCGCAGCTTGGCGATCTGATGAATAAATTCACCCCGCTGCAAAATCATTTTAACCGTTATCTTATAATCGGCGGTTTTCCGGAACTGGTGTTATCGGACGATGACGCCTATGCGCAGAGAATTCTGCGGGAAGATGTGGTGGATAAGGTAATCAAGCGGGATGTGCTGTCCCTCTTTAATATCCGAAGCCCGCTGTTGATGGAAAAACTGTTTCTCTATCTGTGCATGAACTCCACGGAAATTTTTAACGCAACAACGGCGGCGAAAGAACTGGAGAACACTTCTATCGCAACCATTGAAAGCTACATTAAGGCCCTTGAGATGTCCAATCTCATTTATCTGGCAAAGCCAATGGATGTGGGCAGCAAGGGCGCGCTAAAAGGAAAACCGAAAATTTTTATTGCAGACGCGGCCATCCGCAATGCGGTGCTGATGATCGATGACGTGCTTTCGGACGAAAAGGAACTGGGCGCAATGGTGGAAACCACCGTCTACAAGCATATGGTTTCCTTCTATCAGGGAAGTCCTGCAAATCTTGGCTATTTCAGAAAGGCGAAGGACAATCAGAAAGAGGTCGACGTGGTGGTAGAGCTTCCCCGCCAGAAGATTCTCTGCGAAGTGAAGTACCGCAGCAATTCCCATATCGCGGCGTCGGATGCTATTGTCGATCTATGCCAAGACGAAAAATCCAAAGTTACAGACGCCTTTTTAATCACAAAACGGCTTGATGATTTTGGCACCACCAAACACGAAACAAAAGTACCCATTCTGCGCGTCCCAGCCACCGTCTTCCTCTATCTCTTAGGAAAGGCAGAAGCAGAGGGACAAAACGGAAAACTGTAAAAATGACTTTATTCTGGGTGCTCAATAAACATAATACCCCCGCCATAATAAAATATCCATTCTGGCAAATGACTTATCAAAATCCGAAGGCAGTATACGCCTGTATCAATGATGGTGAGGCATATGCGCGAAAGAGATTGCAGACCGGTCTGTCTGCATTGACGGGGATATTGGAAGTGTACTGACATATTGAACTTTATTGCTTTGTTGTTTCAGAAAATCTATTGCGTATTATGTCCCGAATATTATATAGTATTCGGGACATATAAATTTCTATAAGGAGATTTTACGATGAGATTTGTTATTCAGCGTGTTAAACACGCTTCAGTTACGATAGACGGCGAAGTTTACGGAAAGATAGACGATGGACTTCTTGTGCTTTGCGGCATAGCCCAGACAGACAACGAAGAGATCGCCGATAAAATGGTTAAAAAGCTGTGCGGCCTTAGGATATTCGAAGACTCGGAAGGCAAAACGAATCTGTCGATATCGGGCGTAAACGGTGAAATGATGATAATTTCACAGTTCACGCTTTACGCCGACTGCAAAAAGGGGAACAGGCCGAGCTTTATTCAGGCCGGCAAACCGGATATAGCCTCTCCGCTGTACGACCATATAATAGAAGAAACCCGGAAATATATTCCGGGCGTTCAAAAAGGTATCTTCGGCGCCGATATGAAGATCGAGCTTTTAAACGACGGCCCGTTTACCATAGTTATGGACTCAAAAGAAATGTTCGGCGCCTGAAATATTTATTTTTGCTTCACATTACCGTGACGCAGCCTCGGCACGATTACGATCAGCATAGTCACAAAGCTCGCCGTTCCGCCGACGAAGTTCGATATCGGCTCGGCGATAAACACTCCGTCCGTTCCCATGCCAAAAAGATACGGCAGCATAAAAGTAAGCGGCACGACCAGTATTACCTTTCTGAAAATGCTGAAAAATACTGCAAACTTCTTCTCTCCGAGCGCTTTGAACACCGTCTGTCCCGTGTACTGTAAGGCCTGAAAGATAAACGCGAAGAAATACAGGTGCAGCGGATTCAGCGCCGTCTGCATAAGCGCACCGTCAGATGTAAATATCCCTATGAAAAACTCCGGAAAGTGTTCTATCAAAAACCACATGAGCGCAGTATATCCTATCGCAATGCAGCCCATGATAAAAATGGCCGACAGCACGTTTTTATATTTGCGCGCGCCATAGTTATAGCTTATTACCGGAGACGCTCCCTCGGTTATCGCCATCGCGGGCGTATCGAGTATCTGCCTTACCGACGAAATGACCGTCATTACCGAAACGTATGTAAGCCCGCCGGTATTCATAAGCACGTTATTACAGCATATCGAAACGAGCGAGTTCGTTGCCTGCATGGTAAACGGCGTAACTCCAAGTCCTATTATGTTCCCTGCCTGCGGCAGCATAGAAGCCGGTTTGTCTTTGTCGCCCGATCCCAAAAGCCTTTCCTTTCGCAGCGGAAACTCATTTTTTGAGCTTCTGAAAAATCCCAAAACGAGCGCACATGATATAACCTGTGAAATAACGGTAGCTATAGCCGCTCCCGCCACTCCCATATTCAGTCCGAACATAAACACCGGGTCAAGTCCGATATTTGCCGCCGCGCCCACGATTACGGTTATCATTCCGATAGTTGAATAACCCTGCGCATTTATAAACGGATTCAGGCCGGTACTTAACATTGTAAATACCGTACCGATAAGATATATCTGCAGATACGGCAGCGAATATACAAGCTCCGCCTCTGTAGCGCCGAACGCCAAAAGCAGGGGAGACGCAAAAATCTCTCCGACTGCCGTGATTATCAATGCAGCTATTATCTCAAGCCTGAAAACAGTATTAAGAATTGCCGAAGCCTTGACTTTATTTCCTCTTCCGAGCTCTATTGAAAAAAGCGGCGCGCCTCCCATTCCGAACATGTTTGTAAATCCGGTTATGAGAATGATTATCGGAAATGTTATCCCGACCGCTCCTAACGCTTCTGTTCCGACCTCCGGGATACGGCCTATATAGATCCTGTCTACTATATTGTACAGAAGGCTTACCACCTGCGCTATGAGCATCGGGAACGCCGTCATAAGTATATTTTTCCAGACTTTCCCGTTTTCAAAATCTACTTTTTGCATTTTTGATCCCCAGCATTATGTCATCTGTATAAATATTTATTCTATCTCCACAGGCGATAATATAGCACATCCGTCCGCTTTTGACTACCTTGCCCCATTATCTAAATCCGTAGCGAGAATATCTAAATCCGCAGCTTCATACGCTGCTGCTAAAGGCTTTATTGCGACTACTGCAGGAAAATTAATTACCGGCGTTATTGCCGCAGGAATTATGTATGATTTACTTCAAATTATAT
>DVOP01000116.1 GCA_018713465.1 Candidatus Alectryocaccobium stercorigallinarum
CAGAGCAATCAGTTCATAAAACTCGAAATGATACTGTCCGGAATAGCCACATGCCTGTCGCTGCCCGCAATTTTTCTGTACTATTTCAGGACAATAAATGTCCTCGGGCTCATACTGCTCGGCCTTCTCGCGTCCTTCATATCTCTTTTGCTGACGATAAAGCTTCGCTTTGCAAGATATGTTTTGATAGACCAGCCGGGCTGCACCTTAACAGACGCATTAAAAGAAAGCTTTTTTATAACAAACGGAAACTTTTTAAGGATATTAAAACTCATTTTAAGCTTTATTCCCATGTATCTCCTTGGCGCGGCGAGCCTTGCGACAGGATTTCTCGTTATCATGCCGTACATGGAAACATCATACGCCGTTATATATGACGAAATATGCCGCCGGTAAACCCGGCGGCATTTCTTATCAGTTATTTATTTTCTTGTTCTTCCTATCTCATCTACTTTATATATAGCCTTAACTATATCCTCCTCGGTTACCGCAAAAGGCATGTTCTTAGTAGACTGAGTCTTAACGTTAGCCATAATAGCTACCTTCTGTATTTCTTCGTCTTTCACTTCCGTAATGCCAAGATCGGCAAGAGTCGTCGGAAGTCCTACTTTTTTATTAAAATCATATACGGTATCGAAAGATTCCATATCGTTCTCAAGTATAAGCTGGCAGAGCGTTCCATAAGCTACCTTTTCGCCGTGAAGCGCGCCATGTGCCTGCGGCACCTGAGCAAATCCGTCGTTGATGGCATGCGCCGCAGCGAGACCGCAGCTTTCAAAACCAACGCCGCTAAGAAGTATATCCGCTTCAGCTACTTCATCTACAGCCGGAGTGCATTTTCCCTCTTTAACGTCCTCATACGCCTGAACGCCGCTCTTAAGAAGGATATCATAGCAAAGCTTGGCCATTCCGAACGCCGTATTCGGCATGGTTCCTCTGCAGTAGTTTTTCGCGCTTGAAGCCTTGCATGCTCTTGCTTCGAAATACGTCGACATAGCGTCTCCCATTCCGGCAACGAAAAGCCTGAGCGGAGATTTTGCGATTATCTCTGTATCGACGATAACTATATCAGGATTTCTCTTTCCGTAAACGACCTTGCAAACTACGCCTTCCTCATTGTAGCATACCGATAGTCCGCTGCACGGCGCGTCGTTCGACGCAATAGTCGGACAAACGATTACCGGAACGTCCATGCGAACTCCGACAGCCTTTCCTGTATCTATCGCTTTTCCGCCGCCTACCGCTATAACGGCGTCTGCGTCAGCTTTCTTTCCAACCTCCGCGATACGGTCTATTTCTTCAAGCGAACACTCTCCTCCGAAAATTTCAAATGTGTAGGCATAGCCTGCCTCTGTAAGAGATTTTACGATAACTTCGCCAAGCTCGTCTTTATTTCTCTTGCTTATTATAATGATAAAATTAGTTCCCATCTTTTTTACATGGGTTCCGATATTTTCGAGTTCTCCGGGTCCCTGAATATATTTTCCGGGGCTTTTCATTATGTTTGCCATGGCACTTTCCCTTTCTTTACTCATTCTTGTATATGCCTTGTACGTTTGCGGCATATAATTTTTTCTTTAACTCTGATAATACCCCAAAACGCCGAAAAGGACAAGATTATATCAGGCCTTCAAGTATTTGGGCTGCGTCAGCGACACAGCCGCGGCATTCTCTTAATACCTTTCCGGTCCCTACGCCCTTTAATTCTTTGCATATGACAGAACCGTTCTTTTCCTTGAACGCCTCAAGAAGCTCTTTGCTCTTTTTTCTCGTATTGGCCCTTGTGTCGTTGTTTTCATCACCGGAGCTGTTGAGCAGTCCTATTATCATCTGCGCCCCGGCGACAGCGCCGCATGTGCCGTCCATATTTCCTCCGCCACTGCCGAAAGCCTCGCTGATCTTCCGCATATCGCTTTCGCTTAAACCTGTGATATCCGCAAACGCGACGGCGACAGCCTGCGCGCAATTATATTTCCTGCTGTCATAAAGCTCCACGGCTTTTTCCGCGTGTGTCATCTTATTCCCTCTCTTCTGTCCGTTTATTTATAAATCAAATTTTTTCCGGCATATATCATTCTTTTTCCGGCTCGGCTTTTTCCCTGACCTCGACGACGATCTCCTGCGCCATAAACTCATCTGCCTTGGTAACCGTTATCAAAAGGTTTTCATATTCGAACGAATATCCCTGCTCCGGAATATTTCCTATAAGCTCGATTATCCAGCCGTTGACCGTAGTAGATTCTGTTTTTTCCTCCGGTTCGATATCAAAGATCTCAAAGAATTCTTCTATATTGGCAGTACACAAAACACGGTATTTATTTTCATCTATTTTTTTGAAATCTTCAATTGCCTCGTCCTGCTCGTCCCATATCTCTCCGACTATCTCCTCGAGTATATCCTCCATAGTCACGATACCCGCGGTTTCTCCGTATTCGTTTATGACTATGACTATGTGGTTATGCTCTTTCTGCATATCCTTAAATAATATGTCAAGATGCATAGTCTCCGGAACAAACACAGGCTGGAACATTACGTCTTCAAGCTTGAAATCCGGGCGCTCATGCTTTAAAAGATAATCCCTGCTGAAAAGAACGCCTATGACTTTATCTTTCGACTCGGCATATACCGGTATCCTTGAGTATCCCTCTGTCTCGATAGTTCTCAGTATTTCTTCTTTATCAGCGTCTTTTGATAAAAACACTGTAGCCCTGCGCGGAGTCATTACGTCTTCCGCGGTCATACTGTCAAGTTTGAAAACATTTTTTATATATTCAATATCATTCTGGTCAAGACTTCCTTCACCCGCGCCCGCGTCGAGCATTAACACGATATCTTCCTCCGATACCGGCTCGTCCTTTTCATTCGGATCGATACCGAAAAGACGCAGGACTGCATTCGTTGAAACCGTGAGCAGCCATATGGCAGGCCTTAAGATGACCGCAAGACCCGAAATAGTGCCGCATACGGCCTCCGCAAGCTTTTCTTTATGCTTCATAGCTACGCGCTTCGGAACCAGCTCGCCTAAAACAAGCGTAAAGAACGAAAGTATTATGGTGATCACTATGACAGAGATCGTGTTTAACATTCCAATCTGGGAATCCGGTATATTAAGCGACGACGCCAAAAAGCCCGACAACTTCTCCGCAAAGTTATCAGCCGCAAAAGCGGAACCCAAAAATCCGGCAAGCGTAATGCCTATCTGGATAGTCGAAAGAAACCGTGTAGGCTCTTCTATCATTTTGAGCATCTTCACAGCTTTTTTATCGCCTTCGTCGGCTCTTGCCTTTATCTTCTTTTCATTGAGTGAGATAACCGCGATTTCAGTTGCGGCAAAGAAAGCGTTTAACAGAATAAGAATAATTTGTAATAATATTTGTCCAACAACTTCAGACATTTTCTATAACCTCCAAAATATAAA
>DVOP01000117.1 GCA_018713465.1 Candidatus Alectryocaccobium stercorigallinarum
GGTCCTCGATAAAACAGGGACCGCCATGGGCGCGAGGCTCCTGCGAAGCTTTATCGAGCAGCCTCTCATAGACAAGGACAGTATCGAGGAACGGTTGGACTGCGTCGAGGAGTTCTCTAAAGAGCCTATAGACAGAGATGAAATGCGCGAGTATCTTTCTGCTATATATGACCTTGAAAGGCTCATAAGCCGTATAGCGAATGCGTCGGCGAATCCAAGGGATCTTATCGCGTTTAAAAATTCTTTGAAAATGCTGCCGTTCATCAGCGGTCTTCTTGGGAATTTTAATTGCAGTCTTATTAATAAGATAAAGGAAGACCTGGATCCGTGTCAGGATATATACGGGCTGATCGAAAGCTCAATATCCGACGATCCGCCGCTTACCTTGCGGGACGGCGATATAATAAAGGACGGATATAACCAGAAGGTCGACGAATACCGGGAGGCGAAGCATAACGGCAGAAAATGGCTTATCGAGCTTGAGGAACGAGAAAAGGAACAGACCGGGATAAAGAACCTGCGCATAAAATATAACCGCGTATTCGGTTATTATATAGAAGTAACGAATTCGTACAAGGAGCTCGTTCCGGAGCGTTATATACGCAAGCAGACGCTTACAAATTCCGAAAGATATACGACGGACGAGCTTAAGGAGCTTGAAGATACGATACTCGGAGCCGAGGACAAGCTCGCCTCGCTTGAATACGACCTGTTTTGTGAGATAAGGAACTCGATATCATCTCAGATAAGCAGGATACAGAAAACGGCGGCGCAGATAGCTATGCTGGACGTGTTCACTTCTCTTTCATATGTCGCTATGCGCAACCGTTATGTAAGGCCGTCTTTGAATAACAACGGCGTTATAAAGATAAGCGAAGGCCGGCACCCTGTCGTTGAGCGTATGATACCTAACGATATGTTTATACCGAACGATATGTTCCTCGATAACGACGATAACCGCGTAGCGATAATCACCGGTCCGAACATGGCCGGAAAGTCAACTTATATGAGGCAGAACGCGCTGATCGTGCTGATGGCGCAGATGGGTTCGTTTGTTCCCGCTGAGTCGGCGGACATAGGCATATGCGACAGGATATTTACACGTGTCGGAGCTTCCGACGACCTTGCAAGCGGCCAGAGTACGTTTATGGTCGAGATGACCGAGGTTGCGAATATTTTGAGGAACGCCACATCGAAAAGCCTCCTCATACTCGACGAGATAGGCAGGGGTACAAGCACATTCGACGGCCTTTCTATCGCATGGGCAGTTACCGAGCATGTCGCAGATAAGACTAAGCTTGGCGCGAAAACGCTGTTCGCGACGCATTACCACGAGCTTACAGAGCTTGAAGGGAAGTTGCCGGGCGTTCAGAATTTTTGCATTGCAGTAAAGGAAAAGGGCGACGATATCGTATTCCTGCGTAAAATTGTGCGCGGAGGCGCCGATAAGAGCTACGGCATACAGGTCGCAAGACTTGCCGGAGTTCCGGAAAGCGTGCTTTCAAGGGCAAAGGAGCTTGTAGGACAGCTTGTAGACGCGGATATCACCGCAAAGGTAAAGGATATAGCGGCAAGCGGGACAAATGCTTCCGGAGTTAACGGGCAGCCTGAGCATTTCAGGCAGATGTCGCTTTTTGACGCGCCCGAAGGCGAATCCATTGAAAACGAAATACGCCGGCTCGACCTGGCGCATATGACGCCGATGGAGGCGCTGAATCTGCTGTATGATATGCAGAAACGTATACAATAGTATAAAAAATGCAAGCGGCAGAGCCGTAAATAATGAATAGGTTAAATCGATGAACAGGATAGAAGTCTTAGATCAGAATACAATAGACAAGATAGCGGCGGGCGAGGTCGTCGAAAGACCGGCGTCGGTTGCTAAGGAGCTTATCGAAAACGCGATAGATTCGGGAGCGAACGCTATTACCGTAGAGATAAAAAACGGCGGAATAGATTTTATACGTATAACCGACAACGGCTGCGGAATCCCGGCGGACCAGGTTCGTTCGGCATTCCTTCGTCACGCTACGAGCAAGCTCAGGAATATTAATGATCTGAATTCTATTTCTTCGCTTGGCTTCAGGGGCGAGGCGCTCTCGAGCATATCGGCGGTTTCACAGGTCGAGCTTATAACGCGTGACGCCGACAGCGTTACGGGAGTCAGGTATATTATCGAGGGCGGCGTTGAGAAAAGCTTTGAGGAGATAGGCGCTCCGTACGGTACAACGTTTATAATGCGCAATCTGTTTTTCAATACGCCGGCGCGCGCAAAATTTCTTAAATCTTCCGTGTCGGAGCAGAACGCCGTGACTTCGTATGTAGAGCAGCTCGCACTTTCGAATCCGGATATCTCTTTTAAATATATAGCCGGCGGCAGCACAAAGATATATACGTCCGGAAATGGCAGCCTTAAAGAAGCGGTCTATCAGATATACGGAAAGGACGCCGTCAGGCAGCTCATACCCGTATCGGAAACGTGCGAAAACGTAAACATAAGCGGATTTTTGGGAAGAGGCGAGGCAGCAAGAGGAAACAGGAACTTCGAAATATATTTTGTCAATGGAAGATATGTCCGCGATAAGATAATTTCAAAGGCGATAGAGGACGGGTATCAGGGCAATCTTATGCAGCACAGATATCCTTTTACGATATTGAATTTTGAAATGGCTAAGGATAAAGTAGATGTAAACGTGCACCCCGCCAAGCTTGAGATACGGTTTTCAAGACAGCAGGAAATATACGCGGAGATATCAGAGGCGGTACGCAGACAGCTGCTTGAAAACCAGTCTATACCAGAGGTGACGCTGTTTAGTTCCAAGAAAAAAACAGATGATAAATCTCTTAATAAAAATGCCTATGGAAACATATTAAGGAATAATGAGGAACAAACTGAAATTCCTGACGGCATGCACGCGGAAAAAATACCGGAAGCCGCATATAAAAAAGAAGGATCATTTATTCAAAATCAACCGAAAGAACCTGTAAAAACAGAACCAGCGTCAAGATCCATACCGGAGCCGTTCGAATATAAGAGGCGCGACAGCTTTAAAAAGACTCCGGAGCTCGTTGCGGAAAAGCAGATAACATTTTTTGAAAACGATAAGATAACGCCTGAAAAGATACGAAGACACAGGACAATAGGACAGGTTTTCGAGACGTATTTTCTTGTCGAAATGGATGATAAGTTCTATATCGTAGACCAGCACGCCGCGCATGAAAAGATATTATACGAAAAGCTTATAAAAAATCTTAATGAGCATAAAAATCTTTCGCAAATGCTAATGCCGTCGGCGGTTCTTTCGCTTTCGATTACGGAGGCGGTTCTTTTGAAGGAGAATATCGAGACGTTTGAGAGGTTCGGATTTGAGATAGAAGAATTCGGCGGCAGGGAATTCAGGATAACGGCTGTTCCGGCCGACCTGTATTCTGTCGACACGCGGGAACTGTTTATGGAGATACTCGATGGACTCGACGAGCCGGCGGCCAAAGAGCCTACGCTGCTCGCAGAAAAAATAGCGTCGAAGTCATGCAAGGCGGCTGTAAAAGCTAATATGCGCCTGTCCGCTCAGGAGGCGGAAAAGCTTATGGACGAACTGTTTGCGCTTGACGATCCATATCATTGCCCGCACGGACGGCCAGTTATGGTCTCTTTTTCGCACTATGAACTGGATAGAAAATTCAAGCGTATCGTGTAGGTTTATAAAAGTATATTATTTGGGGCAGTACAAACATGCAAAGTAAAAAAAACCCATGTATAGTCGTCGCCGGACCTACGGCGGCCGGAAAGACCGGAATATCCGTTAAACTTGCGCATTTGCTGAACGGCTCGGTCATATCGGCTGATTCCATGCAGGTATATAAGGGCATGGATATCGGCTCAGCAAAGATAACCGAGGAAGAAAAGGAAGGCGTGACGCACTATCTTATAGACGAGCTCGACCCGAAAGAGGAATTTCATGTTGTGAGATTTCAGCAGATGGCGAAGCAAGCGATGGCGGAGATCTATTCGCAGGGGAAAATACCGATAATCGCAGGCGGAACAGGTTTTTATATCCAGGCGCTTATAAAGGACGTTGATTTTACGGAGACGGGACATGTTTCTTCGCTTAGAGAAAAGTATCAGAGGATAGCCGAAGAAAAAGGCGCGCAGGCTTTGTATGAGCTTTTATGCCAAAAGGACAGCGAAGCCGCGCGGCAGATACACCCTAACAATATAAAGCGTGTTATAAGAGCGCTTGAATTTGCCGAAGAGACCGGCATGGAGATATCAAAGCACAACCTGGAGCAGAGCGCTAAGGAGTCGCCGTATAAATACGCGTATTTTGTTGTGACAGACGACAGGAAGGCGCTGTACGATAGGATAAACAAGCGCGTTGACAAGATGATGGAAGACGGCCTTCTGGAGGAAGTCACAAGGCTTTATAAATCGGGACTTGAGGAGGACGACGTCTCGATGAAGGGGATAGGCTACAGGGAGTTCTTTCCTTATTTCAGGAAGGAGATATCCCTTGATGAATGCGTGGAAAAGATAAAGCTTGACACGAGACATTTCGCGAAACGTCAGATAACGTGGTTTAAAAGGGAGAAGGACGCTATCTGGTTCGACAGACGCGATTACGGAAACGATAATATAAAAATAGCCGGAGCAATGGCTGAAAAATGGAAGGAAATCTGGAATGAGTGAGCCGGTAAATTTAAAGAAAAACGTGTACGGAGAAAACGGTATATCCGAAGCGGTATTCGAATTTGGAGAAAAGATAATAAATCAGCTTGAGGACAGATTTAAAAAGATAGATGAAACGGCGGAAATAAACCAGCTTAAAGTGCTTTCCGCAATGCAGAAACGCCGCGTAAGCGAAGCGTGCCTGTATTCTTCTACAGGATACGGCTACAACGATATCGGACGCGACACTCTTGAAGAGGTTTACGCGGAAGTTTTCCATACCGAGGACGCTCTTGTACGTCCGCATATCACCTGCGGAACTCACGCCCTTGGGATAGCCCTTGCGGCTAACTTAAGGCCGGGTGACGAGCTTATCTCTCCGGTCGGCAAGCCTTATGATACTCTTGAGGAGATAATCGGTATAAGGCCGTCGAAGGGTTCTCTTGCGGAATACGGCATAACATATAAGCAGGTCGAGCTGCTTGACGACGGTTTGTTCGATTTCGACGGTATAAGGAACGCCATCTCGGATAAGACAAAGATGATGACTATACAGCGTTCAAGGGGATATCTTTCACGTCCTACGCTGAGCGTTGAAAAAATAGGGGAACTCATATCGTTTATAAAAAGCATAAACAGCGATATCATATGTATGGTAGACAACTGCTACGGCGAGTTTACCGAAACTATCGAACCTACGGACGTTGGAGCCGATATGGTAGTCGGCTCTCTTATAAAGAATCCGGGCGGCGGGCTCGCTCCGATAGGAGGATATATTGCCGGAAAGTGTGAATACGTTGAAAACTGCGCTTACAGGCTGACGACGCCGGGACTTGGCAAAGAGGTCGGCGCGACGCTGGATACAAACAGGAGCTTTTATCAGGGATTCTTTCTTGCTCCGTCTGTTACGGCAGGCGCACTCAAAGGCGCGATATTTGCGGCGAATATATATGAAAAGCTTGGATTTGAAGCCTTGCCGGACGCGTCAGAGGAGCGTTTTGACATCATTCAGCAGATAACGTTCCATGACCCGAATGCAGTCATTGCGTTCTGTCAGGGGATCCAGGAGGCCGCGCCGGTCGACAGCTTTGTCTCTCCCGAGCCGTGGGATATGCCCGGATATGATTCTGAGGTCATAATGGCTGCGGGAGCGTTTATCCAGGGAGCGTCGATCGAGCTTTCGGCGGACGGACCTATCAAGCCGCCGTACAGCGTGTATTTCCAGGGAGGGCTTACATGGGCTCATGCGAAGTTCGGAATACTCAAAAGCCTGCAGAAATTAGTCGACGCCGGAATAGTGGATCATGAAAGGCTTATGAAATGAAAGAGGTCATTATAATAGGAGCGGGAGCGTCAGGCCTGATGGCTGCGGTACAGGCGGCGAGGGGCGGCGCGCATGTTACGATACTTGAACGTAACGAGAAACCGCTCAAAAAGCTGCTTCTTACCGGAAACGGGCGGTGTAATCTTACAAACCTTAAGTGGGATAAACCGGTCCTGCGCGGAAGCAACGTAAAAAGGGCGCTTGGGATAATTAAAAAATTCGGTCCGGAAGATGTTATTTCTTTTTTTTATGGTATCGGCATATATACAAAAGACAGGGACGGCTGGGTATATCCGCAGAACGACAGCGCTTCGGCGGTTGCGAAAGCTCTTTTGTATGAGGCCGAAAGGCTGAAAGTGCGTATCAAGACAAATCAGGAAGTAATTTCCGTCGGGAAAAGTTCCGACGGCGGGTTTATCATAAATACGAAAGACTGGAAATACGAAGCGGACGTGGTCATATTTTCAACGGGCAGCACAGCGTCAACGGACGGAGGCGGCTGCGGCGCGGCGTTTGAGACGGCGGAAAAATACAAGGTCTTTACTAGAAAATTCCTGCCTGCGCTAACCGGTCTTAAGAGCGATAAGCCGGGAACAGGAAAATGGGCCGGGGTGCGTGCGGACGCTGAAATATCACTTTTTGATATTGATGGAGAGATCGCTCGTGAAAAAGGACAGCTGCAGCTTACGGAATACGGGGTATCAGGAATACCGGTGTTTTGCTTAAGCAGGTACGCTGTCGGACGCGTATATCACGGCAAAAGCGTCAGTGCCGTGATAGATTTTCTGCCCGGACATACCAAAGAAGAAATTTTATCGGATGTAAAAAAAACGAGGGTCAAATATCCGGATAAAAGCACGAAGACGATACTTGCCGGTTTTTTAAGTGAAAAGCTTGCGCAGGTGATTGCTTCAAATGCCGGTTCGGATGAGGAAGCTGCTGAACTTATTAAAAAATTCGATCTTGATATCACGGGATATTTGGGAGAAGATAAGGCTCAGTTGTGCATGGGCGGAATAGATCTGAACGACCTGACTGACGAGCTTGAAGCAAAGGAATGCAAAGGATTATACTTTACAGGCGAAGCCGTCGATATCGACGGGCCGTGCGGAGGCTATAATCTGCAGTGGGCCTGGAGCAGCGGATACGCGGCGGGTTTGGCCTGCGCCGTTTGATTTTTCAGGGAGCAGTAATGCTTAGGATAACACAGATAAAGATCCCCGTATGGGATACGAAAACAAAAATCGAAGACAGGATATGCGGGCTTCTTCATATAAAGAAGGAGAAGCTTTTAAGCTGGGAGATAGTAAGGCGCTCGGTCGAGGCAAGACGGCGCGAGACTCTTTCATATGTATATACAGTAAATGTACATATAAAAAACGAGCAGTCCGTGCTTATAAAGAACAGGAATAAGAATATCTCAGCCGCGGAAGCCGTAAAATATGTTTTCCCAAAAAGCGGAGAAGAGGAAATGGCGTTAAGGCCGGTGATAATAGGCACCGGACCCGCCGGACTTTTCTGCGCGTACTTTCTTGCTCTGAACGGATACCGGCCGGTTGTGCTTGAAAGGGGAGAGAAGGCCGACGAGCGTGTAAAGAGCGTAATCAGGTTTTGGGAGAACGGCGTATTGAATACCGAATCCAACGTTCAGTTTGGAGAGGGCGGCGCGGGAACGTTTTCCGACGGAAAACTCAACACCGGCGTTACCGACAGATACGGAAGAAACAGGGCTGTTTTGGAGCTCTTTGTAAAACATGGCGCTCCGCGCGGGATATTGTATGACGCGAAGCCGCACGTGGGAACGGACATACTGTGCAAAGTTATTGCAAATATAAGAAACGAGATAATATCTCTCGGCGGTACTTTCTGTTTTAATACGCGAGCGGACGAGATATGTATAGAGAACGGAAGAGTTTCCGGAGTAAGAGCCGGAGATAAGATGTTTGACGCTAATGTCTGCGTCGCGGCTGTCGGGCATTCGGCAAGAGATACTTTTAAAATGCTTTCCGAAAAAAACGTGCGCATGGAGCCTAAGGCTTTTGCCGTAGGAGTGCGTGTACAGCACCCGCAGGAATTTATTGATAAAGCGCAGTGGGGCGAAGACGCGCCGGCCTCTCTTGGCGCCGCGCCTTATAAGCTTTCCGCGCAGCTTTTGTCCGGACGAAATGTATATACGTTCTGCATGTGTCCGGGAGGCTACGTTGTAAACGCTTCCTCGGAAAAAGGACGTTTGGCGGTCAACGGAATGAGCTATTCCGGAAGGGCTTCGGGGTATGCGAACAGCGCCGTTATTGTTTCGGTAACACCCGATGATTATTTGAAATACTCGAATGCCGAAATGCCAGAGGCGCTCAGCGCCGTGGCCTTTCAAAGAGAGCTTGAGGAAAGAGCTTTTTCTCTTTCGTACGGCAAGATACCGGTCCAGACGTTCGGAGCGTTCAAACAGAACAGGACGGACCTTTCTTCCGAATATGAGCCGTGTACAAAGGGAAGCTGGGAATACGCCGATGTGAAAAGTATTTTTCCGAAGTTTATAAACGAAAGCCTTGAAAACGGACTGACTGAGTTTGGTAAAAAGCTTGCCGGATTCGACACTCCGGACATGCTCATGCTCGGCGTGGAGAGCAGGACATCTTCGCCGGTCAGGATAGTAAGGGACGAAAGCTTCCAGAGCAATATAAACGGGCTGTATCCGTGCGGCGAGGGCGCCGGATACGCCGGCGGCATAATGTCGGCCGCTATAGACGGAATAAAAGTAGCCGAAGCCATAGCGTCAAAATACAAAAGACCGGTATGAAAAAGCCGCTTCATATAAAAAATATGAAACGGCAAAAATAAATCGAATATTAAAACTCATTGCAAAGGCATATTTGCGACATGTTTTTTTATCGCTTCGAAAGATTCGTCGCTTATAACATGTTCTATCGCGCAGGCGTCTTTATCAGCTGTTTCTTTGCTGACGCCAAGTCTCGTAAGATATAATGAAAGGTTTGTATGTCTGTCGTATATCTTTTCGGCGACGGCGCTCCCGGATTCGGTAAGGGTAATATAACCGGAGCCGTCTATGCTGATATATCCCTCGGATTTCAGCAGGTTTACCGCGCGGCTGACCGATGGTTTTGAATAATTCATGTATTCGGCGATATCTATGGATCTGACATGCGGTTTTTGTTTATGAAGGATCAGTATGGTCTCAAGATACATTTCGCCCGATTCATGCAGTGTCATGGCAGTGCCCTCCGATCTGTATGTAAATTTCTGTATTTTGCGTATTATCTTTTAAAAGGATAAACTATATTTTAAATTTGTTCAAGTAAATTCAAGGTATTTAAGGTTATTATTAGGTGGCGTATGTATAATAACCGGAAAGCAGGGATATGAAAGAAAATTTCTTCAAAAAAACATCTGTAGTCTGGGCGCTCGCGCTCGTATGCTGCGCGCTTTGGGGAAGCGCGTTTCCGGCGGTAAAGATAGGATATGAGATGTTCTCTGTCGATACGTCGGATCCGGCGTCGCTTATTTTGTTCGCCGGTTCGAGGTTTATAATCGCCGGCCTGCTTGCCATAATCATAGGCAGCGTTTCGCAGAAAAAAATACTTGTGCCGAAAAAACATGCGTGGCCTATGGTGTTTAAGCTCAGTATTTTTCAGACTATAGGACAGTATGTCTTGTTTTATATTGCGCTTGCGCACTCGACAGGAGTCAGGGCTTCTATCTTAAACGGACTCAATGTTTTTATCGCGATCGTAGTGGCGTGTGTCCTTTTCAGACAGGAGAAGCTTACGACAAATAAAATAGTAGGCACGGTCATTGGCTTTGCAGGACTTGTAGTAGTCTGCCTTAACGGAAGCAGCCTCGAGCTTGGCTTTACTCTTTTAGGAGACGGTTTTATGATACTTTCAGCCGTATCATACGCTTTTTCATCTGTTTTTCTTAAAAGATACTCGCAGTATGAAAATCCAGTAATGCTAAGCGGATATCAGTTTTTTGTAGGAGGACTTGTAATGGCCATTGCGGGGGCGGCTGCCGGAGGACATATCGTTCCTGTTTCGGGGGCGTCGTTCCTTCTCTTATTCTATATGGGCTGTATCTCTGCGGTAGCGTATTCCCTGTGGGGCATACTTCTAAAAAACAACGACGTATCGAGAGTTACCGTCTTCGGATTCATGAATCAGATATTCGGAGTGTCTTTTTCGGCCATTTTCCTTTCCGAAGGAGCGGTCATCAATATTTATATCATAATAGCGCTCGCGCTCGTATGTACGGGAATAATTATTGTAAACCGCAAGCCTAAGGCGGCTTAGCATAACATAGGGGCAAAATATTTTTTGACCCGTACATTCTTATGTGTTAATATAGGGGTTCAGAGGAGAGGGAACGGAGTATTTATTGTATAAAAACCGAACTATCCAGGAGCTTTCAGAGCAGGACAGACCGTATGAAAAATTTGCCAGATACGGCGCCGAGTCTCTGACTGACGCCGAGCTTTTAGCCGTTATATTAAGGTCGGGCACAAAGGGAATGTCGTCCGTCGACGTGGCAAGGCTCATACTTGACAACAGCAGGTATGAAAACGGCATAGACGGGCTTTTCCATATGGGGATAAGCGAACTTGAAAAGATACCCGGTATAGGACGCGTCAAGGCAATACAGCTCAAATGCATATGCGAGATATCGAAGCGTATGTCAAGAAGCACGGCGCGCCGAAGCCTGAATTTCAACGCCCCGTCGAGTATAGCGGGCTATTATGCAGAAGCGCTAAGGCATGAAGAGCAGGAGCTTGTCTACTGCATGATGTTGGATACGAAAAACGCGCTTATAGGCGACGTATGCGTTACGAAGGGGACTGTGAACTGCTCGCTCATAACTCCGAGGGAGTTATTCCTTGCGGCTTTTTCATATCACGCTGTCAGCATTATACTTGTGCATAACCACCCGAGCGGGGATCCGGCTCCGAGCACGGAGGACGTGGAGATAACGCAGAGGATATACGACGCCGGGAATCTGCTCGGCATTTCACTGCTCGACCATATAATCATAGGCAGAGACAGCTATGTGAGTATTATAGCCGAAGAAAGACTTATCGATTTATAGCCGGAGGTTGCGGCAATGTTTTATAAACAGGAATTCGGAATAGATTTAGGTACCGATACCATTAAAATATATGATAAAAAGACGGATACGATAACGGTCGAAAGGAACCTCATCGCGGTGCGCAGCGACCAGGAGGTCTTAGGCGTAGGAAACTCCGCATATGAAATGCTCAACAGGGCTGCGAGGGACACGGCCGTAATGTCTCCGGTGACCGGAGGCAGGATAAACGACATACGATATACCGAGGCTTTGATCCACCTGCTGCTATTTGAGCAGAAGCATTATATAGGACATAAGCCGTCAATATATTTTGCGGTCCCTACGGATATGACTGAGATAGAAAGAAGGGCGTATGCTTCTATAGCAAGAAGAGGCAGGCTTAAAGGGTGTACGATATATCTTGTCGAAAAGCCTGTCCTCGACGCGCTTGCACTCGGGCTTCCGATAAAAAAGGCAAAGGGCTCGATGATGATAAATATGGGAGCTTTTTCAACAGAACTTTCGGCGATAGCCGATTCAAACGTCATATTGAGTAAATCAGTTCCGATAGCCGGAAAGAGCTTTGACGAGAGCATAGCCGCTGACGTCAGGAAGAAAAACATGCTCAACATAAGCCTTAAATCTGCTGAAACGCTCAAGATAAGCCTTTTAGGTTCGGAATCAAACGAAGCCGGAATGTTCGCGGAGGGAATAGATACAGGCACAGGACTTCCAAGAAGCGGCTATGTGACGCGTTCAACGGTCGGGAAGGCCGTAAAGCGTCAGATGAAGAAGATGACTGAGGAGCTGCGCGTATTTTTGGAGAGGATACCGCCGCAGGTGCGAAGCACAGCGCTGCTTGAGGGTATTTATCTTACCGGAGGAAGCAGCCGTATTCCGGGCTTTGCGGAGATGATATCGGAAAGTCTCGGGTATCCGGTACATCTTTCTTCGCAGTACCAGTTTTGTACGATAAATGGTTTAAAGGAAGTCGTGAACTATTCAGGCGCCAACAAGCTGGCATACACGCCGCTGACTTTAAGAAGGTAACAGAATGGATAAGAATAAAAAATTTCAGATAAAAAACAGGAATACGCTTATTATCCTTACGATAATCTGTATAAGCGCTATTGCCCTTACCGTTTCGGATCTCGTTCCGACAGCGCCGGTAAAGGAAGCGGCGTCGGTTTTTGTTGTGCCGTTCCAAAAGGGCATAAACTCTATAGGCGGCTGGTTCAAAGGAGTCTCGGACAGCCTTAAAAGCTCAGACGAGCTTAACCAGAGGATAGACGAGCTCGAAGAAGAGGTGGCGTCGCTCGAAGAGGAAAATCTTCTTCTTGCGCGCGGACAGCAGGAGCTTCAAAGGCTCCGCGAGCTGTATGATACTGACACGAGCTATGCGCAGTATGAAAAGGTTGCCGCGAACGTCATTTCAAAAGATCCCGGCAACTGGTATTCCAGCTTTATTATCGATAAGGGCTCAAACGACGGCATAGAAGTCGATATGAACGTTATTGCCGCCGGCGGGCTGGTCGGCCTTGTTACGGAGGTCGGGAGCAACTGGGCTTCGGTCAGGACAATAATCGACGATTCGAGCAGCGTCAGCGCTATGACGGTAACTACGGAGGATACGTGTATCGTAAACGGCGACCTGACCTTGATAGACGAGGGATTATTGTATTTTGACCAGATGAATACCCAGGAGAACGTTGTGGCGGGAGAGCAGATAGTGACCTCGCACATAAGCGATAAATATCTTCCGGGTATACTTATCGGGAATATATATGAAATAAACGAAGATTCCAACCATCTGACGAAAACCGGATATATACTTCCGGCCGTGGATTTTTCGTCGATACAGGAAGTGCTTGTTATAAAAGAGCTTAAACAGACTGTTGACGTGGAGGAAAACGCAGGTTAATGAAAAGAAAGCTTGTTACCCTTGTAATGATCCTCGTATGCTTTTTAGTGCAGACTACAGTATGGAATCTGCTTCCGCTCGGAAATGTCAAGCCGAATCTGCTGCTTATCCTTACGGTCTCGCTTGCCTTAATGCGCGGCAGGCACACAGGATTGTGGGTCGGATTTATCTCGGGTCTTATAATCGACCTGTTTTACGGGAATATGCTGGGCTTCAACGCGCTCATTTATATGTATCTCGGATATTTCAACGGCAGGTTCTGCAACGTGTTCTTTGACGAGGACATAAAGATACCGATGGTGATGGTCGCCGTCAGCGGCTTCGCCTATAATATCATTTTTTATATCGTACAGTTTCTC
>DVOP01000118.1 GCA_018713465.1 Candidatus Alectryocaccobium stercorigallinarum
TCTGCTCAAAGCTCCGTTTCCGTCTTTTACATGCAGCTGATCACAAAAATACGGATAGAGTTCTTCCAGTATTTCTACCTGGTCATAATCTTTATTCAATTTATAATTCTGGCTGTCATAATATAAATAAAAATTATCCCTGTCTACCATTTCATAAAACTTTTTGAACTCTTCAGGCGACATGCAGTTTTCTGACGCCACATCAATTCCATACTCGCCGGCCTGATCGCATAGATACTGGAAAGCCCACGAACTGTGCTCCATATCCTCTTCCGTTTTGATCTCGCTTGCAGTAAACGCAGGCACCTGTATCATCTTTACTCCAAGTGCATTTGCAGTCGGGACGGCTCTCATAAGCATATCCCATACTATCTTATATTCCTTTGTTCCCCGGCGCGCGTGCATAGGTATATTATCAAAATCATTTAATGCTATGGCACAATATTCTATTCCATATTTCTGCTGCTCGGCTTTATATATTTTTTGCATTTCCGCATATGTAAGAGGATAGTCATTTTCGTATAACCCTAACTTTAACGAAAGCGCTTCTATACCTGTTTCGTAAGCTATCCTGACAGCATACAAGCCCCCGCCCGGCAAGCCCCAATCACAAGCGCCTACTTTTAAATTTTTCATCTCTTGTCTCCCTATAACTGTTGATTATGAAAACCATAGGCGCTCAAAACAGCGCCTGTGACTATTTGATTTATGCCTCGCCCTGAGCAACAGCACGCGCTTTCATACGGCTCTTTTCATCTGATCTTCCACGTACAACATCTACAAATACAGCCGCAATGATAACAAGTCCGATAACAATATACTGTATATCCGTCTGAGCGCCCAAAAGGTTAAGCCCGTTCCTGATGATCGTTATACACATAGCGCCAAGGAATGTTCCGCCGACCGTTCCCTTTCCTCCGCTGAAAGAAGCCCCGCCTATAACACACGATGCAATAGCATCCATATCGTATGTCTCGCCTGCAAGCGGTGTAGCCGTTCCAACACGTCCGATCGAAATCACCGCTGCGATCGCGCACATTAAACCCGACATAGTATAAACAAAGGTGAGTGTTCTCGGAACATTGATACCCGAAAGTCTCGCCGCTTCCTTATTTCCGCCTACAGAATATATATTTCTTCCAAGTACTGTACGTGTAAGGAAAATATGAAGAATAACACAAAGCACGATTACTATTACGAAGCAAACCGGGAATACATCGCCGATATTAGCCGCTCCGGCAAATTTAACCGCAGCCGAAAAGCCGCCGATCGGAGCAGAGCCGGTAATAAGCAGTGCAAGACCTCTGAATACCTGACGCGAACCCATTGTCGAAACAAATGGATGCGGCAGTTTCAGCTTGGTAAATATGAGTCCGTTTATAAGTCCGCAGCCTATTCCGACTGCTATACAGACAATTATCAAAATAAACGCATTCTCCACACCGTTTACAAGCAGCACACCCATTACGCAGCTCGAGAACGCAACCATAGGGCCGACCGAAATATCAATTCCACCCGTCAGCAGTACCAGCGTCATTCCAAGCGCTATACATTCATATATAGCCGACTGTTTAAGGATATTCATTATATTTGTAACCGTTAAAAACGTATCCGGAGTCGCTATAGCCAAAACAATAAACAGCAGCGCTACCGCTATAAGCGGCCCCATAAATGACGGCATTTTTCTTTTCTTAGTCATCGAAACTTCCTCCCCACGCTAATTTCATGATATCTTCCTGATTGAAGTGTTCACTGCCTCTTGACACCTCGCCTTTTATTCTTCCCTCGCGCATGACTATTACTCGGTCGCACATACCAAGTATTTCCGGAAGTTCCGACGAGATCATTATTACGCATTTCCCGGCCTGCATAAGCTCGTTCATCATATGATAGACTTCAACTTTCGCGCCGACGTCAATTCCCCTTGTAGGTTCATCGAAGATATAAATATCCGCGTCTTCATTTACCCATTTCCCGATAACGACTTTCTGCTGGTTTCCGCCGGAAAGCTCTCCCGCAAGCTTGTCGCCTGACGGAGTGGCAATCCTGAGTTTTTTTATGCACTCTTCACTCTGCGCTCTGACTTTTTTATCATTAATAAACATTCCGGTTTTAAGGTTCCGAAGATTGACAAGCGAAAGGTTCCTCTCTATCGTCTGCTCAAGCACGAGACCTTCCTGCTTCCTGTCTTCCGTAAGAAAAGCTATTCCGCTGTTTATGGCGTCAAGCGGCGTATTTATTTTTACTTTCTTTCCGTTGATCTTGACTTCACCGGAATCAGGCAGCTCCGCCCCGAATATTCCGTGCATGAGTTCTGTTCTCCCGGCTCCTACAAGTCCTGAAAAGCCCAGCAGTTCTCCTCTTCTCGCCTCAAAATTTATATGATAATACTGTCCGACTTTTGTAAGATCCGATACTTCAAGCGCAACTTCCTGGGCATGCGTCTCAATCTTTGGATACAAATTGTCCAGCGTACGTCCTACCATATCCGCGATCAGCCTGTCCTTTGTCATCTCAGGAACCGGCGTCGTTGAAATATGTTTTCCGTCACGCATTACGGTAACAATATCACAGTTTTCAAATATCTCTTCCAATTTATGCGATATAAAAAGTATCGCAACATTCTTCTTTTTAAGTATCTGAATCGTCCTGAAAAGCTCTTCGGCTTCTTTTTCTCCAAGACTGGATGTCGGCTCGTCCAAGATAATGACCTGCGCGTCAAGCAGTATAGCGCGGCCGATCTCTATCATCTGCTGCTGTCCCATGC
>DVOP01000119.1 GCA_018713465.1 Candidatus Alectryocaccobium stercorigallinarum
GAAATACGGCGTTACCTTAAGTCCTTCCGGTATCGGGATACACAACGCGCTTATCACTCCGATGAATATTCCCGTCGTCGCCGGATCGTCAAATCCAAAATCGATATATCCGGATATCTTCTTCGGAAGTACCGCCTTAAGAAGCTTGGCCAGCACAGGCTTGGCCTTGTCAAATACCGCTTTAAGTTCTTTTGCTTTTTTAAGTTTATCACATATGTTCTTAAATGTGAAACGTATTTTTTCGGTAAACGACGGTTTTGCCTTTTCTTCGAAAGCCTCGTTTTCCTTTAAGCGGTTTATTCCCGTTCTCGACGGTCCCGAGCTTTCGTCTACCCTTTCGCCGGGTTTTATAGTTGGCTGCTTTTTCGCCGGCGCGTATTCCGCCTTTTTTGCTTTGTCGACTTTTCTCTTTGACTGAAGCTTCTTTCCAACTGGATATCCGAATATCCTCAGGTTCCAGTTCAGCCCGCCTTTATCAAAGGAAAACGAAAACCAGACTGCCCCGAAAAGCCATCTGACGTTCCCCGCCGCGTCAAACCCGTCTTTCTTTTTTACTTTTACCGAATATACAACAGGAAGAAAAAGTACAAGCGCAATAAGCAGCGCTATGACCGCAAGTATAATAAGCAGCACATATCCTGTTGTAGATAATATTTGCAAAACAAGCTCCATATAAGCTCCCGTTTTATATCAGATCACAGCTCTTCAAAATATTTCCTGAAATCGACCGTCCCGACCGCCTCAAGGGCGTCGAGAGCCATGACCGATACAAGCTCTTCTGCTTCTTCTTTCCCCGAAGCAAGCCCAACGACTACCGGATCTGGAAAGACCTCAAGCGACGACCTGAACATATGCGCGCTGAATATGTCAAGCTGCTCGTCCGGATTAGATGACAGCGCGATAAAATATATCCCCGAAGCGCATTTGCCCTCATCAGCCAAAGCGCGTATTTTATCATAGTCAGTCCTGACTTTTTCCTCAAGATATATCCGACTGTGCCATTTTATCATGTGTTCCCCTGCTCCTGTCAGTGATATTGCCTAATCTGTAAGGCGCGCGCATATTACTGTCCGTAGTATTCTTTAAGCATATTGGCAGCCACCTGAGCCGCCGTTGTCTCGCCTTCCGTAGCCTCTTCGATTATCACGGCAAATACGATATCGTTATCTCCGGTATCGGTAAATCCGACGAACCAGCTGTGTACATAACCATCGTTGTTCTGATACTCGGCCGTTCCAGTCTTGCCGCATACAGTTACCGGAACGTCCGCAAAGGCTCCGGACGCCGTACCGCGTTCTACAACGCCTCTCATATATGACTTAAGATATGAAACGGCGTTCTGCGACATTACCGTGCCGAGCGAATCGACTCCCTGCGTCTTTACTACATTCCCGTTTATGTTCTGTACCTGGTTGATGAACGACGGCAGCAGCATTTCACCGTTATTATACACCGACTGCGCTATCATAGCCATATGTATCGGGGTCGCGAGGGTATCTCCCTGCCCGATTGCCGTCTGCATGGTCAGGCCGTCTTTTGTCGTTTTATCAAGACTGTACCTGCTTGTTGACGACGGAAGCCCGAAAGAGAAATCCTGATTGAATTTCACGCTCGCCGCGGCCTCGGCAAGAGCGTCGCTGTCCAATAGCTCGGTAGCCATATAGGAAAACGCGCAGTTGCATGAATTCGCGAACGCGTCCGCCAGCGTCTGTTCGCCGTGCGCCGTATTGCCCGAGCAGTGTATCGTATACGTTCCCTGTGTATATTCTCCCGTACAGTTAAAATGGAAGTCCGCGTCGTTTCCGAACTCGTTAAGGTAAGCGAGCGTCGTTACTATCTTAAAGGTCGAACCCGGCTCGTATAAGCCCTGGAGCCCCCTGTTGAGGAACGGGCTGCCCGAATCCTCAAGGTTCAGCGTTTCCCAGTCCTCCGCCACCGTATTCGGGTCAAAGTCCGGAAGGCTTACCGAAGCGAGCACCTTTGACGTATCTGCGTCCAGAACTACTACGGCTCCCTTTTGTCCGCCAAGCGCGTTATAAGCGGCCGTCTGCATTGCGACGTCAAGGCTCGTAACGATATCGTCGCCCTGACGCTTTCGGTCCGTCAGGTCTCCGCTTATGTGGTCGAGGATAGTCTCGCTCGAATCCATCAGTATATAATTCTGTGTAGCCTCAAGTCCGGCGTTTCCGTAATCCGTATATCCTACGGTCTGCGCGAACAGGCTGCCGTAATTATATACTCTTACTTCGTTTCCATTTTCATCGTTTACCGTCTGCGCCAGTATACTTCCGTCGTTTGCGAGCAGCGCGCCGCGGATAGTATTCTTCTGCTGTACGGTAAGCCGGTTGTTATACGGGCTTTGAAGGAGCTGTTCGCTTTCGTTCACCTGAAAATAGACCATATAGGCTATCATAGCGACAAAAAGGAACAAAAACAGATATGAGGCAAAGACATACGCCTTACCAGTATAAGCTTTTTTCTGTCTCCTCCTCGATCCGTCTTTCCATGTCGTCTGTGTCAAATTCTCCTGTTCCGGATTTAGGTTTCCTCTGTTCTGTCCGTAACTGTTGTTCTCGCTGTATTTCTTCTTCATATGCTTCTTCTTCCTGAATATCCTCATCTTTCCTCAGCACGTACAATCCCTGAACTATCGCGAGCATAAAGATCGTACACATTACCGAGCTTCCGCCGTAGCTTACAAGAGGAAGCGTTACTCCCGTCAAAGGAATAAACTTCGTCTGGCCGCCTATGGTAAGGAATACCTGAAACGCATATTCTGTTCCAAGTCCTAAAGCGATCAGCTTATAGAAATTATTTCCGAGTTTCATTGCTATGTTTACTATTACAAGATAAAGCCCCATACAAAGAGCTATAAGACATATGCCGAAAAGTATTCCCATCTCCTCGCAGATACCCGCGAAAATGAAATCCTCGGTAACGAGCGGTATGCTCTCCGGCGAGCCGTTCATAAGCCCGGTACCGAACCAGCCGCCGGCACATATGCTGAACAGACCCTGAACTATCTGGTATCCCATTCCCTGATAATCCTGGAACGGATCTCTCCAGACGCTTACCCTGACCCTGACATGGGAAAACAGCCTGTACGCCGCGTACGCAGACACAGCCATTCCTCCGACTCCCAAAAACGTGTATCTGAGCTTGTGCGTCGCTACGCATACCATGACTATGTACGCCATGAAATATATGAGAGCGGCTCCAAGGTCCGTGGAGATGACCAGGATAATTACATGAATGCCGGCAAGCACCGTCACCTTCATTACCTGCCCGAACGTCGTTATGTCCTTAAGCATTCCCGCAATAAACAGTACAAACGTTATCTTTACAAACTCCGAAAACTGGAAGGATATACCGCCTATCTCAACGGAAAGCTTTCCGCCGCTGTACACTTTAGCGAAAGCGAATACCGCTCCGATGAGCAGTATGCCTATTATGGCGCACGGTATTCCGAAGTTCTGCAGTCCTTTCCATTTTCTTATTATCACCGGAATGAACATAGAGATTATAGTAGCCGCCGCCGCAATGATTATCTGCTTCACGGCGTTTCCGGTATCGAATCTCGTCTGTATAAGAAATCCGATTGACAGCAGCATGGACATCACGTTCACAAGTATAAACGACGCCCTGCTGTAAAAAATATGGAACAGCAGCTGCGTTATTATGAGATATATCACAACGCATACGAATATGCCTATGATAACGACGTCCAGCGTCTGTATATAGAGCACGAAATAGCCAACGCAGTTGAAAAACATCATCAGCGCTATCTGACCGCCTATCCTCCTTGCTCTGACCTCCGGACTTGAGGCGCCGAGCGCCCTGAATACGTCCCATGTAAACATAAGCATGAAAAACAGGAGCAGATATTTAGATACCTCTACTATTATGCTTATCATAAAACCTCCGCAAAACACTCCCGGCGTCTTTATTCTACAGGACGCCTGAAATGCCCTCTGGTAAACTTAAATTCCTCTTTATATTCAGCTCCGACAAGCGCCCCTACAGCATCTTTTACAATCTTAGATATTTCTCCGTCGCTTTCAACCGTAAAGCTCAGCCTGTATCTGGCGAAACGAAGCCTCCGACCCAAAAAAGACGCTTCCGAAATAAGAGAAAGCGGAACCGAATTATATATGAGATTATAGCAGTTTTCGCAGTCTCTTTCCACCGGAAAGACGGCGTTCGTTCTGTCCGTAAGATATACGCTTTTCTTATCAGGACTGCATTTGGCGAAATTCTTTACTACGCACTGGGCTGAAACCATAAGCGGGATGCGTCCGTAAATAATGATTTCGCTTTCGGAATTATCCCTTGTCGCAAGCTCGCCGCTGTCAAGCTCAAGCGGCGCAGTGTCCTGAATAACGCCGTTACCCCTCCAAAAGCCAATGCTTTCAGGATTCATCGTATAGAGCGTGTAATCCGTCCTTATGCTTCCGGCGTATCCGTTTTCAATGAGCAGCCCCGCGTCCTCTAAATTTCTCACAAGAAAACGGCACCCCGCCTTTGCGAGCTTTAGGATATTTTTTCTTAAATCAGCATTCTTATCATGTCTTGAGATATACGGCAGCGCGATGAATATCCTCTCAGCGTTTGCATTTCTTTCGGCTTCTGTAAACTCCTCCATATAAATATCATATGGAATATAAAAGCCGGCTATTTCGCTGTTCTTATTTAAAAGGCTGAACTGTCTTTTGTCCGCGACCGAAGCCCAAAGCTCACCAGCTTTTTTTCCGTCAGCAAAAAAGCCGCGTGCCTCCGAGCCGGAAGCATGTTCTCTGGCTTCTTTAACTTTCATTGAACGCCTGTAAGCGGACGCGATCTTTTCGCCAAAGGCCGATAACGCCGCCCTGCGCATTTCCTTTATCTGCCCGACGGACATGAACGCGTTTTCCGGAATTGAAACGTCAATGGAAGCAAACGTATAATACGTGTCGCCCGTCTTATTTATCTGCTTTAATATGTCTTCTTTTAAAACCGGCCGGCTTTGCGCTTTCTGCGCCTTTTGGCACACCGACGCCGAATTACCGTCCTCATCAAAGACGGTCAGCCTCGCCGAATATTCATCATCTATGACAAATTCGGCGTTAAGCACCTTTTTCAGCGGTCTTTCGATTATATTTTCTCTTACGTATGAATACGCGTTATCTGCCGCCGACGCCCTCCTTCCCGAAAGCCTGACGTTTTTGGCAGCTATCATCTCAGGGCGTCCGCCCGCAAAAAAATATCCGTTGCTGAAGCCATCCCTGTTGAACAGCGAATCCAGCAGCTCCGCGTCCTTTTTGGCAACCCTTTCTATGCGCCCCTCTTCATACAAATCGAGATATTTCCTGTAGACTGAGACAACTCCTGCGGCATACTCCGCACGCTTCATGCGCCCCTCTATTTTAAAGGAATCTATCCCGGCGTCGGCAAGCTCTGCAATATGTTCTACAAGGCATATGTCCTTTGTATTCATCACATATTCGCTGCCCTCTGTTAGGCATCTTCCGTCCTTGAAGACCTTATACGGCAGTCTGCACGGCTGCGCGCATCTGCCCCTGTTTCCGCTGCGCCCTCCGATAAAGCTGCTCATCAGGCACGCGCCGGAATAGCAGTAGCAAAGCGCCCCGTGCACGAAGCACTCTATTTCAAGAGAAGTTTCGGAACGTATTTTCTTTATTTCATCAAGCGAAAGCTCCCTTGCAGGTATCACGCGCGCCACTCCCTGCTTTTCAAGGAACGCCGCGCCGTCGGCTCCCGTTACAGTCATCTGCGTGCTCGCGTGCACCGGCAAGTCCGGCATGAGCTCCCTGATAAGCTTTAAAACTCCGGTGTCCTGAACTATAACGGCGTCGAGCCCATGCTCATATAATGAAACCAGCATATTGAAAAGCGGTCGCATTTCATTTTCTTTAATGAGTGTATTTGCCGTAAGATATACCTTTCTTCCGAAAAGATGCGCCTCGTCTATGACCCTTAACAGCTCGTCTGCCGCAAAATTTTCCGCGTACGCCCTCGCCCCGAACCTGTCCGCTCCGAGGTAAAACGCGTCCGCTCCGGCGTTTAAGCACGCCCTGAACGCTTCATACGACCCTACTGGAGCGAGCAGCTCTTTTTTCATCTTATTCATCTCCTGTGACGACCCTGCTCTTTTTGCTCTTTCTGCTCCAACTCTTTTTTGAGCCGTTCTATTTCCATCTGCGCGGCCACAAGGTCCTGTCTGATATTGTACGACTCCTTGTCCTTATCCTCGATCTCCTGCTCGGTGGAATCGGCCTGTATCTTCGCCTTGAAATAATCATCGGCGATATTTAAAGCGAGCAGCGTGCTCCTTGTTTCAGGAGACATTCTGCGGTACATTGTCGCCTGTTCCATCTCGGTTATCTTATGATTGATATAGTTAGCTACCCTTTGAAGATATTCTTCGCTCTCATATCCTCCAAGCGTAACTATCTTTCCGTCTATCATGACTTTTACTGCGTTTTTTTCTGCCATACGAACCCCTTTTCTTTATATAAAATTGCCGTCTATTCCTCGTCCTTTTCTATCCCTAAATGGCTGTACGCCTTTTCAGTTACAACGCGTCCTCTTGGAGTCCTTATCAAAAATCCGTTTTTTATGAGATAAGGCTCATATACGTCTTCTATCGTGCCGCTGTCCTCTCCGATAAACGCGGACAGCGTGTCGAGCCCGACCGGTCCGCCGGTAAACTGGACGGCGACCGCTTTTAATATCTTTCTGTCTACCTCGTCAAGACCCATGGAATCAACGTCTAATATATCGAGCGCTTCTTTCGCCACCTTATCGGTGATATTTCCTTTATATCTGACTTCCGCAAAATCCCTGACTCTCCTTAAAAGCCTGTTGGCTATCCTGGGAGTTCCACGGGACCTGCCCGCTATCTGCGAAGCGCCTTTCTCATCGATATGCACGCCGAGCCTTTGAGCCGATTTTTTTATTATAAGCTCAAGCTCGTCATTGGAATAATATTCCATGTGGTATAACACCCCGAACCTGTCTCGCAGCGGCGCCGTCAGAAGCCCCGCACGAGTCGTCGCCCCTATAAGCGTAAAATGCGGCAGCTCAAGCCTTACAGACCTCGCCGACGAACCCTTGCCTATCATTATGTCTATCGCAAAATCCTCCATGGCCGGGTAAAGCACCTCCTCCACCTGACGGTTGAGACGGTGTATCTCGTCCACAAAAAGGATATCGCCCTCGTGCAGTCCGTTAAGTATCGCCGCTATTTCGCCCGGCTTTTCTATCGCCGGCCCCGACGTGACCTTAAAGCTCGCGCCCATCGTATTTGCGATTATCCCCGCGAGGGTCGTCTTTCCAAGTCCCGGCGGTCCGTAAAACAGCACATGGTCCATGCTGTCGTTGCGCTTTTTGGCCGCCTCTATATAAACCTTTAAGGTTTCCTTTGCTTTTTCCTGTCCTATATAGTCTTCAAACGTCAGAGGGCGAAGGCCTTTTTCAACCGGCCTGTCCTCCTCCATTTTATATGTCTGAATTATCCGGTCTTCCATTTTATCCTCAGTAATAAACTTTTTTAAAACAGATGCTTGAGCGCTTCTTTAAGAAGTATTCCGCTCTCCTGCGGCGCCCCCTCTTTAAGCGCCTTATTGACGGCCTTTAACGCGTCGGAAGCCGAATATCCCAAAGCCTCCAAAGCCTCGACCGTATCGGCCGCCGCCTCGGTCTTAAGCGGGCTTTGCGGCGCGTCGTCAACGTCCGTGCCGCCGTCTTCAAACGCAGTATTAAAATCAAACTTGTCTTTTAATTCAAGTATTATCTTCTGCGCGGTCTTTTTTCCTATTCCCGGAGCCGTCGAAAGCTTTCTCGCGTCCGACGTAAGTACGGCGTATCTGACTTCCTCCGCGCTTACGGCTGACATTATGCCCATAGCGGCTTTCGGGCCTACGCCGTTAACCGTAAGCAAAAGCTTATAGACGTCCAGCTCGTCGCGGCTTTTAAACCCGAACAAAGTGAGGCTGTCCTCCTTAACGCTCAGGTAAGTATATATCTTTATCTTTTCCCCGTAAGATACGTCGCTTATAAAAGACGGCGTAACGAATATCCTGTATCCGACCGAATTATTGTCAAGCAAAATACAGTCGCTGTAAATTTCTTCTACTGTGCCTTTAATATATCCTATCATAGCTGCTGTTTCGTAATATCCGCTTACATACTGTAAAATGTCCGCGGTCTGTGTTAAACTTACCTTAGTTTCATTTTTGTAGTATAACACATAAATATCCCTTTTCAAAGCGAGGTTTTTATGCTCATCGAAAAAGAAATACCGATAGACGATATGTCGTTTTATAAATATATAGACCCGTCGGAAATATGCTTTGATATCGAAACGACCGGTCTCAACAAAAAATATTCGCACATCACCGTTATAGGCTGCGGCTGCATACGTGAACACTCTGTTGTTTTTAAGCAGTGGCTTTTGGAGGATCCTGCCGAAGAAAGAGAAATGCTAATAGGATTCTCGGATTATCTTAAAAATTTCGATTCGATAATACAGTTCAATGGAAATTCGTTCGACATTCCCTATACTGCCGAAAGGTGCCGCCTGCACGGTCTTCCAGACCCGTTCGACGGTATGTCGCTCACAGACCTTTATAGATCCGCGAAACGGCTCGCAAACGTGTCTTCGCTTGAGAACTTCAAACAAAAATCGCTCGAAAAGCTTTTTTGCATAAAGCGCAAAGACAGGATATCCGGCCGCGACTGCATATTTGCCTATCAGGATTATTTAAGATATAAAAACCCTCGCGCACGCGACGCCCTGCTGCTCCACAATGAAGAGGACGTATTGGGTCTTCTTAAGATATACGCCCTTCACGACCTGGACACTATAGCGGACAGCTTCAGTATAGATAAGGCGGAGGTTTCGGACAGCATAGAGCTTTCATTCACACTGCGCCGCGAACTGCCGTTTTTGATATCGCACCGCGATACGGAATATTCGATATCCATAAGCAAAAACAAAGGCAAACTGATATTATATCCTCTTTTTTGCGTGCGGAAGTTTTTCTTCCAGAACTACAGGGAATATTATTATCTTCCCGACGAGGACAGGGCCATACATAAAAGCGTCGGGGCGTATGTAGACCCTGCGCACAGGCAAAAGGCCGTAAAAGCGAACTGCTACGAAAAAATGAACGACTGTTTTTTCAAACAGTACGGCGACGACATTCAGCCGGCGTTTAAAGAGGACATAAAAGACAAGGCTTTCTGGTTCAGATCCGGAGATATAGGCAAGGCTTCTAAAGAACAGCTCCATTCCCTTTGCAGAAATTATCTTAAGCATATTTTTAAATTGTAAACTTATATCACATACAGACACAAATATCCCGCAGACCGTTATATACGGCTGCGGGATTTGATGTTTAATGTAAACTGTTCTGTTCAAGCCACTCGGAGAGCTTCGCGAGCCCGTCGCGGCTTCCCGAAATAAGAAGCACGTCCTTGCTTCTGAAAATATAATCCGGTTTCACATGCTCGACCACTTCGCCGTTGTTCTCGACCGCGATGATGTTAAGCCCGAATCTCGCCCTGAGATCCATATCCACAACGGATTTTCCAACTAACTGCTCCGGGATCTGAAGCTTGGATATATTTATCTTCTCGCTGAGCTGTATATAGTCAAGCACGCGCGCCGTCTCCAGATTGTTCGCGAGACGTATCGCCATATCGCGCTCGGGATATACTACTTCGGCTCCGAGCTTTTCGAGTATCTCGCCGTGCTCAGCGCTCGTTGCCTTCGCAACGACTTTCGGTATACCTAAGCTTACGAGGTTAAGAGTCGTAAGTATCGATGTTTCAATGTGTTCGCCTATGCAGACGATTGCGACGTCGCAGTTCTGTATTCCCGTCTCTGCAAGCGATTTTTTATCAAGGCTTCTGATAATGAAAGCGTTTTCTGTCAGGTCGCGCATTGCGCGTACCTTTTCCTCGTCGCTGTCAAGGACTAAAATATCTGCGTCGGAACGTGATAGCTCCGTAGCGAGCGCGTATCCGAACCTTCCAAGTCCTACGATACCGTATGAAATTTTTGTATTCTTTTTATTATTATTGTGAAATAAACTCATTTTCTTAAGTCTCCTTTATCCTATCGCGATATTTCCCTCCGGGTACTTCGTGCGCTCGCCTCTGGAGAAATGCCAGAGCGACGCTATCGTAAGCGGTCCCAAACGTCCTATATACATTATAACGATAGACAGTATCTTGCTTCCCACCGTAAGGTCCGGCGTTATTCCGGTAGACAGGCCTACCGTACCGAACGCGCTCGTTACCTCGAACAGCATATCGACAAGCGAAAGGTGAGGTTCGAATATCGACATTATATATGTGCCCGAAATGACGACTCCCAAAGCCAGCAGCGTTATTACCGCAGCCTTCTTAAAGGCGTTTACCGGCAGGCTGTAATGGAAAGCCTTTTCCGATTCATTAGTCGCCATACCTTTAATGCTGTGTATCAGGACGAAGAACGTGCTCGTTTTGATACCGCCTCCGGTAGAGCCTGGAGACGCTCCGATAAACATCAGGACTGTCAGAACCAGAAGACCTGACGTCGTGAAGTTGCCGAGCGGGTATGTCGAAAATCCCGCGGTCCTGGCCGAAACACTGTGGAAAAACGCCCCCATCCATGTTACGTCTTCAGTGACCTTGATCAATACCGCTCCGCCGACGATGAGCGCAGCGCTGACTGATATAACGACTTTGGCGTGCATTGAAAGCTTTCTCCATCTGCACTTCTTTGTCCAAAGCTCCCTTATTACAAGGAATCCGATACCTCCAAAAATGATAAGTCCGCACGTTACGCAGTTGAGCATTATGTTGTTCTGGTACGGGATAAGGTTTTGAAAATTACCTAAAATATCAAACCCGGAGTTGTTAAAGGCCGCGACGGAGTGGAATAAACTTATTCCCAAAGCCCGTAGCGGCGGATAATCCTGTACAAACACGGTAAAACTCAACGCCGCTCCCGTAAGCTCAAATATGGCAGTAGTTATAAAGATACTCTTTACGAATTTGACTACGCCCTCTCTGGAATCCATGTTCATTGCCTCCTGAACGAGCACGCGCCCCTTCAGGTTGACCCTTTTCCTCATAGCGAGGATAATTCCGGTTCCTACGGCCGTTACGCCCAAACCTCCTATCTGTATGAGCATTCCCAGGAAGAACTGCCCAAGCGGTGTAAAAGTATCACCCGCATCGATAGCGACAAGTCCGGTAACGCAGACCGCGCTTGTAGAAGTATACAGAGAATCGATGTAGCGAACAGTAACTCCTTCCTGAACACTGCATGGCAGTATCAGCAGGATAGACCCGATAAAGATGACCAACGCAAAACCCATTGCGATGATACGTACGGGGGACTGCCGCTTTATCCATTTCAGCATTTTCCTTTACCTCTTTATTCTTTTTATATTTTTTTTCGATTTAAAAAGCTAAATCTCAGCACATATTACTATTAATCGAATGTAAAAGCAATTCCTTTTATGTAAAATCTATGTAAAAGATACGGCACAATACACAAACCGGCATACCGGTATCCCAAGTCTTTCAGGTAGTTTTTGCCATAGAAAAAGGCTGCCGCACCGACAGCCTTTTACTCATATCAAATTATTCGTTTGTTTCTTCCTCAGCGGCTTCCTCAACAGCCTCATCAACTGCTTCGGCTTCTTCTACCGCTTCTTCAGCGTCCGAATAAGCTTCTTCAGCAGCTTCCTCTTCCGCAGCCTGCTTCGGCTCAAGAGCCTTCATGCTGAGCGATATTTTCTTTTCAGCTTCGTTAAAGTCAACTACCTTTACGGTAACGACCTGTCCAACCTCGAGCACGTCAGCCGGTTTTTCAACACGCTCTCTTGATATCTGGGAAACATGGAGCAAAGCGTCAACGCCCGGTTCAAGCTCTACAAAAGCTCCGAAATCGGTCATTCTCGCAACGCGTCCTTCAATAACGTTTCCTACCTGATATTTCTCAGCGGCTGAAAGCCACGGATTCTGATCGTCAAATTTAAGGCTAAGAGCGATCTTCTTTCCGTTGATATCCTTGATGAGAACATCGATATCATCTCCGACTTTAAGGAGATGTTTCGGATTGTCGACTCTTCCCCATGACATCTCTGAAATATGAAGAAGGCCGTCTGCTCCGCCAAGGTCTATGAACGCGCCGAAATCAGTCACGTTCTTGACCGTTCCTTTCACAACGTCGCCTACAGCTATACGTGAAAGAAGCTCTTCGTGCGCTTTTTCCTTTTCAGCTTCAACTATCTGCTTGCGGTCGCCGATAATACGTCTGTTTCTCGGATCGAACTCAATAAGTACGAAGCTTATCTCCTGTCCTACGAATTTCTTAAGGTCGCGCTCGAATACGTCTGATACGAGGCTTGCCGGTATAAATACTCTCGAACCGTCGACTTTAACTGAAAGTCCGCCTGTGAGAGCCTGAGTAACCGGGGCTGTAAGTATCTCATGGTTTTCAAAAGCTTCTTTAAGTCTCTTGTTTCCGCGTTCAGCGGCAAGACGCTTATAGCTTAAAAGCACCTGTCCGTCGCCGTCGTTTACCTTAAGGACTTTTACCTCCATAGTATCTCCCGGTTTTGCTACATCGCAAAGATTAACGGACGGGTCGTTTGAATATTCCTGTTTTGTAAGGATACCGTCGGATTTGTATCCGATGTTGAGAACTATCTGATCTTCTTTTACATCGATCACAGTCCCCTCGACTACCTCTCCATTGTGAATTATTTTGATGGACTCATCCAATAATTGTTCAAAACTTATTTCTGACATAATTTTGAACCTCCTCAATTAATTTTTTTGGGGTAGATGCTCCTGCCGTAATACCTACATCACTAAAGGATTGGAAAGTCTCAAGTTCCAGATCAGCCATTGTTTCGATAAAGTAAGTACGTTTACATTTGC
>DVOP01000120.1 GCA_018713465.1 Candidatus Alectryocaccobium stercorigallinarum
GGCAATATTAAATAGCTTGTTGTCATATAAAAATCGCAGGGGATAATGATGAATATTTTAGACGAGATCACGGCGTACGCTAAAAAACGCGTCGAAGCCGATAAAAAGCTAATACCGGAGGAAGAATTAAAGGAAAGATGTTTAAGCATGGAAAGAGGAAGCCGCCGCTTTTTAAAACAGCTCAAAAAAGAAGAGATGAGCTTTATCTGTGAAGTAAAGAAAGCGTCGCCGTCAAAGGGCGTTATTTCCGAGGATTTTCCATATATGGATATCGCCGACGAATATGAAAGGGCGGGCGCCGACTGTATTTCATGTCTTACTGAGCCGAAGTGGTTCATGGGGTCGGATAAGATTTTCAAGGATATACGCTCAAAAGTAAAGCTTCCTATGCTTAGAAAGGACTTTACGGTAGACGAATATCAGATATATCAGGCGAAATATATGGGAGCCGACGCGGTGCTTCTTATATGCGCGGTCCTTGACAGCAGCCAGATAGAAAACTATCTCGAAATATGCGGCATGCTCGGTATTGACGCGCTTGTAGAAACGCATGACGAAAAAGAGATAAAAAAGGCGGTCGAAGCCGGGGCGGATATAATCGGAGTAAACAACAGAAACCTTAAGGATTTTTCGGTGGATATTTCAAACGCCGAGCGCTTAAGAGCGGCTATCCCGGAAAGATGTATATATGTTGCGGAAAGCGGCGTGCGTGAGATGGAGGATATAGCAAGGGTAAGAAAAGCGGGAGCCGACGCGGTGCTTATAGGAGAAGCTCTTATGCGCGCAAAGGATAAGCGGCGGAGATTGCAAGAATTCAGGCTCGCGGCGCAGGCAGAAGGTGGCAGGCATGACTAAGATAAAGATATGCGGCGTATACCGCGAAGAGGATACCGGATACATAAATAAATACCGGCCTGATTATTTCGGAATGGTGATAGATTTTGAAAGGTCGCATAGAAATGTAAGCGAGAAAACAGCGGCAAGGCTGCGCGGCATGGTCGAAAAGGCTGTTTTGGCTGTCGGGGTTTTTGTAAACGATGATACTGACAAAATAGAGAGGCTTTTAAAGTCGGGAGTCATAGATATAGCGCAGCTTCACGGTGACGAGGACGAAGAGCAGATAATAAGACTTAAGGAAAAAACCGGAAAGCCGGTATGGAAGGCTTTTAAAATAAGAAATTATTCCGACATTGAAACGGCCGTACGAAGCCCGGCGGATCTTATGCTTTTAGACAACGGCTTCGGAACGGGAGAGAGGTTCGACTGGAATATAATAGGAGAGATAGACAGGCCCTTTGCCCTGGCAGGAGGTATATGTCTTGAAAATATGGAAGAAGCTGTAAATAAAATACGTCCGTATCTGATCGACATATCGTCGGGAGTTGAGTCTGACAGGAAAAAGGATCCGGACAAAATAAAGGCGGCTGTAAAGCTCACGCACAGTTTAGGAGGGAAAGAGAGAAATGTCTAAGGGACGCTTTGGAATACACGGCGGTCAGTATATACCGGAAACGCTGATGAACGCCGTAACGGAGCTTGAGGAAGCATACGGGTATTATAAAAATGATCCGCAGTTCAACGCGGAGCTGACGCAGCTATACAACGAGTATGCGGGCAGGCCGTCGCTGCTGTACTTTGCTGAGAGAATGACTAAGGATCTGGGCGGCGCGAAGGTCTATTTAAAAAGAGAGGACTTGAACCATACGGGTTCGCATAAGATAAACAACGCGATAGGGCAGGCGCTCCTTGCAAAAAAGATGGGAAAAACGAGGCTTATCGCGGAGACCGGAGCGGGACAGCACGGAGTCGCAACCGCTACGATAGCAGCCTTTCTCGGAATGGAATGCGAAGTTTTTATGGGAGAAGAGGATACAAAAAGGCAGGCGCTCAACGTATACAGAATGAAGCTTTTGGGCGCGTCGGTGCACCCGGTAAAAAGCGGTACGGGAACGCTTAAGGACGCCGTGTCGGAGACTATGCGAGAGTGGACAAAGAGGATAGACGATACCCACTATGTTTTAGGCTCCGTGATGGGGCCGCACCCGTTCCCGACTATAGTAAGGGATTTTCAGGCGGTGATCTCAAGAGAGATAAAGCAGCAGATACTTGAAAAAGAAGGCAGGCTTCCGGACGCTGTCATCGCGTGCGTAGGAGGCGGCTCGAACGCTATAGGAGCGTTTTATCATTTTATCGGAGACGAAGGCGTAAGGCTGATAGGGTGCGAGGCGGCAGGACGAGGCGTAGACACTTTTGAGACCGCTGCCACGATATGCACCGGACGCGAGGGCATATTTCACGGAATGAAATCATATTTCTGCCAGGACGAATTCGGACAGATTGCTCCCGTATACTCTATATCGGCAGGACTCGACTATCCGGGTATAGGGCCTGAGCACGCATATCTTCACGACATAAAAAGAGCGGAATATGTGCCGGTCACGGACGACGAGGCGGTAAACGCCTTTGAATATTTATCAAGGACAGAGGGTATAATCCCGGCGATAGAAAGCGCCCACGCGGTCGCGCATGCGCTGAAAATAATTCCGCAAATGGACAAGGATAAAATTGTGGTAATAAATATTTCCGGCCGCGGAGACAAAGACGTGGCGGCCATAGCAAGATACAGAGGGGAGGATATCTGCGAATGAATAAGATAAGAGACGCGTTTTCAGGCGGCAAGGCGTTTATTCCGTTTATAACATGCGGCGATCCCGACCTTGAGACGACTAAGGAGCTTATAAAAGCGCTCGAGAAGGGCGGGGCTGATATCATAGAGCTCGGCATACCGTTTTCAGACCCGACGGCGGAAGGGCCGGTCATACAGGAAGCGAACATGAGGGCGCTTAAAGGCGGCGTAACTACGGACAGGATATTTGAAATGGTATCGGAAATAAGAGGCGAGGTTTCCGTTCCGCTCGTATTTATGACATACGCCAACGTGGTTTTTTCATACGGAACAGAGAGGTTCATAAAAAAAGCGAAGGAGGCCGGAATATGCGGACTTATCCTTCCGGACGTTCCGTATGAAGAAAAGGAAGAGTTTGCGTCGGTATGCGAAAAATATGATATTGATTTCATCTCGCTTATCGCGCCCACCTCGCACGACAGGATAAGAATGATAGCAAAAGAGGCGAGGGGCTTTGTATACTGCGTTTCGTCACTCGGGGTGACAGGGGAAAGAAGCAAAATAACCACGGATATAGGGGCGATGACAAGGCTTGTAAAGGAGTCGGCGGATATTCCGTGCGCAATAGGATTCGGTATCTCAACGCCCGGGCAGGCGCGCGACATGGCGCGGTATGCGGACGGAGTTATAATCGGCTCGGCAATAGTAAGGCTGGTTGGCCTTTACGGCAAGCAGTCGGCAGGGGCGGTACGCGAATACGCTAAATCGATAAAATCGGCAATTCGCTGAATTTGAGAGGCATGCGCCAAAAAACTTGCACTTGTTTTTTTATCCGATAGAAGTTATATTATGGATTGTAGTTTTTACAACAATTCAAATAAGGTGATAGGTATGGATAAGAAGACAACAGTATTACTTATAATGGACGGCTTTGGATTGAGAAAGAATCCCGAGCATAATGCCGTTGCAGAGGCAAATACGCCTGTTCTCGACGGGCTTATGGCTTCATGTCCTTTTGTACAGGGCGAAGCGAGCGGTCTTGCCGTAGGACTTCCGGACGGACAGATGGGAAATTCCGAGGTAGGACATCTCAATATCGGCGCCGGAAGGATCGTTTATCAGGAGCTTACTAGAATAACAAAATCTATAGAGGACGGTGATTTCTTCGAGAATCCCGAATTGCTTTATGCTATCGACAACGTAAAGGTACATGATTCGGCGCTCCATCTTTACGGACTGCTTTCGGACGGAGGCGTTCACAGCCACAATACACATCTTTACGGACTGCTTGAGCTCGCGAAAAGACACAATATAAAAAAGGTCTATGTTCACTGCTTCCTTGACGGAAGAGATACTCCGCCTGAATCAGGAAAACAGTACATCGAAGAGCTTCAGGCTAAAATGAAAGAGATAGGCGTCGGTGAGATAGGCGTTATAAGCGGACGCTACTACGCGATGGACAGGGATAACCGCTGGGAAAGAGTGGAAAAAGCATACCGCGCGCTTACTTTGTCAGAGGGTGTAAACGGCGGAGAGGATCCGGCGGCCGCAGTCCAGAAGTCATACGACGAGGGGGTTACCGACGAGTTCGTGCTTCCGACTATTATCTATAAAAACGGCGAGCCCGTTGCAAAAATACAGGACAATGATTCGATAATCTTCTTCAATTTCAGGCCTGACAGGGCAAGAGAGATTACAAGGGCTTTCTGCGACGCTTCGTTTTCAGGGTTCAACAGAGGACCGAAGAAAAAAGTCGTTTATGTATGCTTTACTGATTATGACGACACTATCACATGCAAATATGTCGCTTTCAAAAAGGAAGAGATAAAAAACACGTTCGGACAGTATCTTGCGGCTCATCATATGACACAGGCGAGAATAGCCGAGACAGAAAAATATGCGCATGTAACATTCTTCTTTAACGGCGGCGTAGAGGAGCCGAACGAGGGAGAAGACAGGATACTTGTTCCGTCTCCAAAGGTTGCAACATACGACCTTAAGCCGGAAATGAGCGCGAACGAAGTATGCGACAAGCTTGTTGAAGCGATAGATTCAAAGAAATACGACGTTATAATAATCAACTTCGCAAATCCGGATATGGTAGGACATACCGGCGTTGAAGCTGCTGCCATAGCTGCTATTGAGACGGTAGATAAATGCGTTGGCAGGGCTGTCGAGGCGGTAAAGAGAAACGGCGACGTAATGTTTATATGCGCCGACCACGGAAACGCTGAGATAATGGTCGACGAAAAAACAGGAGATCCGTTTACCGCCCATACTACAGATCCGGTACCGTTCATACTTGTAAACGCAGATCCGTCATACAAGCTCGACGAGGGCGGAAAGCTCTGCGATATCGTTCCGACGCTTATAGATCTTATGGGCATGGAGCAGCCAAAGGAAATGACAGGACGTTCGCTTCTTATAAGAGAATGATACGGCTTGAAACGGCAGGTTGAGTGAAAAAGTAAATTCTACATGTAAAAGTAAATTCCATACTGAAGACTAAATTCGATATTTTGGGGTTTGACGGATTGCGTCAAACCCTTTAAAGTGGAATTTACCCGGTAATAAAGCATATATCTGCTAAAGGAAAGCATGCTTCTAAGACAACTGGAATGTCGGGGTGTAAGACTAAATTCCACTTGTCTCGTGTTTATATATATTTATATATACAGACTCATATCCGCAGGTTCTGTTTATTGTCCGGGTTTATTTTTTAAGAAGCGCCGGAGTTAATACGATCTTATCCGAAGGTATCTCTTTTAATCCGAAGAAGCTTATCACCTCTTCCGGAAGCATCATTTTTGCAAGAGCCATAGGAGAAAGACCGCCAAGGCTCTGGCGCGGACAACTGTTTATGTGGCTCATCATAAGGCATATATCATCCTGTGTATGATCATCAAAAGAGGTTCCTTTAGGACAGATCTTTCTGATGTACTCGTGGTTTTTCTCGCAGTGCGGCTTTTGCCATGCACACATGGGATCACAATAATAAATGCTTGTTCTTACAAAGCCGTCAATACCACATTCAAGTGCATCAGGATTGCTGAATTCCGTACCGCGGTCGGTAAGGATAACAGAAAAAGCCGAAGTAAAAGAAAAAGTCCCCACAGCGTGTTCAATGGAATCAAATATCTCTTTTATTCGCGAAGCTTCTTTTCTTTCGAGCAGATAAGCCATCATAAAAGAGCAGCATTCAAAATGCAGCGTAAGAAGGACCTTATGAGAACCTTCACAGCCGGCAACAGTATCCATTTCAGTTATGCGCGTATCCGGGAAATCGCGTAAGAAAGTCTGAAGATCTTTATATAAACGACCTTCGTATACAGCTCTGTCCTGTG
>DVOP01000121.1 GCA_018713465.1 Candidatus Alectryocaccobium stercorigallinarum
CAAAGGAGGATAATAATTATGAAGCTTAAAAACATTGATCAGGTAAACGAACTTATAGCAGCTGTTGATGACTGCAAAGGCGATGTATTCATCACATCTGAGTATGGCGATAAATTCAATCTTAAATCTAAACTCAGCCAGTATGTTGCTATCGCAGCATTGATCGGCGATCACGCTCAGGACCTTGAGCTCTGGTGCACAGACAAAGAGGACGAGTACAAAATGCTCAAATTCCTTGACGAGCACAGCGAGATCCTTGAGTAATTATAAGTAAAACCGCATTTTTAAACGGGACGTTGATTCGTCCCGTTTTTCTTTACTAAAAATTATATATCACGGCCGAATCATACACGAGCTTATCTCCCTCGTACATAAGCTTCAGTGAAAAGAAGCCTTTACACTCATCTAAAAGCCTGAAAAAAATCTTGTCTCCCTCCCAGACCTTCAGATCATAAATCTTCTTTTTATCTACCCAGACAAGCTCGCCTTCGTCGCACTCATGTATATCGCCCGAAAAGTCATCTGACGTGAACATATGCATATATTCCGTGCCATATTCGTTCGATACGAACGTTACTATCCCGCGGTATTTTACGGAATTCAAGGTAAGACCTGTTTCCTCCAGCGTTTCACGCAGCACGCAGTCCTCTGGGCTTTCGCCGTCCTCGAACTTTCCGCCTATGCCGAGCCACTTGTCATGGCTCATGTCGTTTTCTTTTTTCACCCTGTGGAGCATTAAATATTTTCCGTCTTTTTCGATATAACAAAGCGTCGTGTTTTTCATCATTACTGTCCTTACGCGCGGTTCATTTCATAAATATACCAAAGACCTTTAAGCACCAGATCCGGCTCATATATCATCTTGCGCCTGCAGTACGGATATATAAGTCCTCCAAGCCCTCCGGTAACAAGCGCCGTGACCTTCTGGCCTAAATCATCTTCCGTCCTGTCTATAAGCGCGTCCATCATCGCCGCGTTTCCGTATACTATTCCCGACTGCATGCTCTCTATCGTATTTCTTCCGATAAAATGCTCAGGCGCCGCAATATCAAACGCAGGAAGCTGCGAAGCCTTTCCGACCATAGCGTCAAGAGATATCCTGACTCCGGGAATAATAAGCCCGCCTAAAAATATCCTGTCCGCCGTAACGACAGTAAGCGTCGTAGCCGTTCCGAGGTCGAAAATCGCTATCGGGCCGTCGTACTCCTTAGCCGCTCCAGCCGCCGCAGCTATAAGGTCAGCCCCGGTATTCTCCGGAACCTCATTTCCTATAACTACTCCCGTTTCCGTTTTATAAGTCAGCACAAGCACTTCAAGCCCCGTAACAAGCCGTGCGGCTTCTTTTGCCTCGTCCGTTATTTCCGGAACGACCGAAGAGATTATCACTCCTGAAATTTCATCTTTATTTATCTCTCCAGTACGGATAATATCTTCAAATCCGGGAGCTATCTCGCTGCTTTTCGCCGTTTTTACCGTAGCCATTCTTCCGGAATGTTTCACTTCCGACGCCGACTCCATAAATGCGGCAACTATATTCGTATTTCCGATATCTATAACAAACAACATTTTCTTGTCCATTCCGCCATCATCTGTCCCGGCCGTTTTTTATATTATAAATCTCAAGAAGCCTTGTCAGCAGTATATCCGCCGCGTCCTCCTTTGACATCATCGGGATATCGAACGTGCTGCCGGCTTCTATTAAAGTCAGATGATTCGTATCCGTTCCGAATCCGGCTCCGTCTTCACGAAGCGAATTAGCCGCTATCGCGTCTATGTTCTTTTTCGCAAGCTTTTCCGCCGAATTTTTCAGGACGTCGCTTGTCTCCATCGAAAATCCGCATATGACCTGCTCTTTTTTCTTATGGCTTCCAAGCCATTTTAAAATATCGGTCGTTCGCTTAAGCTCTATTGACATATCCGAATCGGATTTTTTTATTTTTTCATCGGCCGTATTTGCCGGAGTATAATCCGCTACCGCAGCCGCTTTGATTATTATATCATTCTGCGCGGCGTTGCCCGATACCGACTCAAACATATCTTCAGCGCTTACGACATTCAATACCCTGACAAACGGCGGCGGCGCAATGCTCACCGGACCGCTTACAAGTGTAACGGCCGCCCCGCGAAGCATAGCTGCCCTTGCGATGGCGTAGCCCATCTTTCCGGTTGAATGGTTCGTGATGTAGCGCACCGGGTCGATAGCCTCGACCGTAGGTCCCGCAGTTACTAGTATCCTTTTGCCCGCCAGATCTTTTTCCTTCGCGATTTTAGCGGTTATATAATCTACTATAACGCCTTCCGCAGGCATTTTGCCCGATCCTACGGCTCCGCATGCAAGTCTTCCGTCGTCCGGCGGAATTATCGTCATTCCGCGGCTCTTAAGCTTTTCGAGGTTTTCCTGCAAAGCCGGATTATTATACATCTTTGTATTCATAGCCGGAGATATTATTACCGGCCCGTCGAACGCCATAGCCGTGGTGCTGAGCATATCGTCCGCTATGCCGTTTGCGAGCTTTCCGATAATATTCGCGGACGCAGGAGCAATACACAGCACGTCCGCTCTGTCAGCAAGCGCTATGTGAGCTATATTATATTCATGGTTTCTGTCAAAAGTTTCGGTAATGCATTTATGCCCGGTCAACGAATCGAACGTGATCGGGTTGATTATATTCTCCGCGTTCTTCGTCATTATGACATGAACGTCGGCATTCAGTTTTTTCAGCATGCTGGCGATATTTGCCGCCTTATACGCGGCTATGCTGCCGGTCACGCCGAGTACAACAGTCTTTCCCTTAAGCATCTTTTCCCTCTGCCATTTCGTCTGTCAGGCGTCCGTGCTTTTCATAGCGCGTAATCCTTTTTATCTTATTTTTGTCGTCTACAAAAACAACTTTAGGCGGATTCTCTTTTATCTCTTCCGGAGACATTCCGGCATAGCACATGATTATTATCTTGTCACCGACCGAAACCATACGCGCCGCTGCTCCGTTTAAGCATATCATTCCGCTTCCGGCTTCTCCCGCGATAACGTATGTTTCAAATCTCGCGCCGTTATTTATGTCAACTATTTGCACCTGTTCGTATTCATATATCCCGGCAGCCTCCATAAGTTCTTCGTCTATTGTGATACTGCCTACATAATCCAGCTCAGCCTGAACGACCGTCGCCCTGTGGATCTTTCCTTTTAACATTATATTTACCATGATATCTGCTCCTTATTTAAAAACCGTTCAGAAATACAGTTTTGTTTATTCATATATAAAGTTGTCGATAAGACGTGTCTTTCCGATGAATACCGCCATCGCTACAAGCACCGGACAGTCGACCGTATGATGGATCTCTATAGTATCCCATTTGACCATTTCAACATAATCTATCCTTGCGAGCGGCTCCGACGATATCATATCTTTCATGGCTTTCAGAACCTTTTCACCGTCTTTTTCGCCGTCCTTTACCATCTTTTCGCCTGCGAATATCGCCTTGCTCAATATGAGCGCCGCTTTTCTCTCCTGTGGTGAAAGATAAGTATTCCTTGAGCTCTTTGCAAGTCCGTCGGCCTCCCTTATTATAGGGCAGCCGATTATCTCGATGTTCATGTTCAGGTCGCGCACCATTCTTCTTACAACGGCAAGCTGCTGCGCGTCTTTTTGTCCGAAATACGCCCTGTCGGCTTCCGAAATATTGAACAGCTTGTTTACTACAGTGCATACGCCCCTGAAATGTATCGGGCGGCTCTTTCCGCAAAGCTCCTCGGTAACGCCCGTCGTATCTACGAACGATGTGAAATTATCCGCATACATTTCGGATACTTCCGGATTGAACAAAAGATCCGCCCCTGCTTTTTCGCAAAGCGCCATATCCGCATTGATATCGCGCGGATAACTTGCCAGGTCTTCATTCGGGCCGAACTGTATCGGATTTACAAAATCACTTACGATCACTCTGTCGTTTTCGGCTACAGCCCTGTCTATAAGGCTTTTATGTCCCTCGTGCAGATATCCCATCGTTGGAACAAGCCCTACCGAAAGTCCCTCTTTCTTCCATGCTCTAACGTATTCTTTGACTTCTTTTATAGTTTTTACTAATTTCATGATCTTGCCTCTCAATACAGTTTATCTATTATATCTTTATCTATTGAAAACGTATTTTCCCCCGCCGGAAAAGCTCCGTCCTGAACCTCTTTTATATAATTCTTAAACGCCTCCGACATCATCTGGCCTATCTGGGCGTACTGCTTGCAGAATTTAGCGCAGAAACCGCTCATGGCGAGCATGTCCTGATAAACGAGCACCTGCCCGTCGCACTGCGCTCCGGCTCCTATTCCTATCGTCGGAATGTTAAGCTCCTTTGTAACTTCAGCGGCTAACGCGGCAGGCACACATTCCAATACGACGGCGAACGCCCCGGCTTCTTCAAGCGCTTTCGCGTCGCTCATGAGCTTTTTGGCAGCCTCGAGGCTCTTCCCCTGGACCTTGTTCCCGCCAAAAACGTTTACCGACTGCGGCGTAAGGCCTAAATGTCCGCACACAGGTATGCCCGCGTTTACCATAGCCCTTATCTGAGGAGCATATTCCGCACCGCCTTCTAACTTCACGGCGTTGGCGCGCCCTTCTTTCATAATGCGTCCGGCGTTCTTAAGCGCTTCTTCTACAGAAACTTCATATGACATAAAAGGCATGTCGCACAATACCAGCGCGTTCTTTGCCGCCCTTGCCACTGCCGCGCAGTGATGTATCATATCGTCCACCGTGACCGAAAGCGTATCCTCATATCCGAGCATAACGTTCCCGAGCGAGTCTCCTATCAAAATACAGTTTACTCCGGCCTCATCTATCAGCTTTGCGGTCGTATAATCATACGCCGTAAGCATAGTAAGCTTTGTTCCTTCTTCCTTTGCCTTTTTAAAAGTCAAAACAGAATTCTTTTTCATATCAACATATCTCCCGATATCATTTTTCAGAAAGCAGCTTCCTTATCCCGCTGTAATCCCTTTTTGGATTTTTCTTCTGCGCTATTTCAACAAGGACCTCTGAAATATGTTTATAAATCATTGCCTCGCGTTCTGAAACAGCCTCCAGATGTCTTTTTACCGTGACCGCGTCCGCCCTTTCAACCGGGCCGGTAAGCGCTTCGACCGTTCCCTTTTCCTCAAGCGTTTCCGCATTATTTACAAGCATAGGGCCGAGCGCCGCTACCGCGTCGCTTTCGTCAAATCCGCACTGCTTTAAAAGGCTTATGCCCTCGTCGAAAAGCCCGCAGACAAAATTGCTGACGAACACCGCCGCGCAATGATAAAGCGCTTTATTCTCCGCCGAGATGATCTTTACCGGATTGCCCAGGTCTTCAAAAAACTCAGCCCATAGATTCAGATATTTTTCATGTCCTTCTATAGTAATATAAGCTTTGGAAATTTCCCTGTATGATCGTCTCTTGCTGCTTACAGCAAACAGGGGGTGGATAGAATAACCGTATGCTTCTTTACGGCTAATTTCAGAAAACACATCGGAAGATAAGCTTCCGCTGCAATGGCAGATGCATTTGCCTGTCAAAGAATATCGTTTGATCTGATCCCATACATTTTCTATAGCGCCGTCAGGACACGTAAGAAAAAGAGCATCACTGTCGCTCACAATGTCTTCAATCCGCGCGTAATACTTTGTATGCGTAAATTCTGCTGCCTCTTTTGCCGATGTTTCATGCAGACTGTAATATCCCGAAACATCTGCGCCTTGCACGGTAAAATATTTGCCGAAAGTAAATCCGACCTTTCCCGCGCCTATAAATCCTATTCTCATTTTCATCACCCCTTTTTATTAAAGGTGACGCCCGATGAAATCCCGCTCAAATCGATACAGGTTCCTAAAGCCGAGAACTTTTACGGCAGACAAAAATGCCATGGTACAGTTTCTGAAAA
>DVOP01000122.1 GCA_018713465.1 Candidatus Alectryocaccobium stercorigallinarum
TATCCTTCATCTTATCTCCGGCAATCATACTCACCTGAAGATAAAAATCATCGACCGTTCCTATGTTGGCAAAAAGACGGTCTCCAAGAAGATCCTCCACCATATTTATCTCAATAAAATTTTTAAACAGCTTTTTGCCTACATAACGGATAATATATGTCTTTCCTACCTGACGCGCTCCGTCTATCAGCAATATCTTTTTTGAATCAGATCTTAAATGCTCTTCGATCAAGGAACTTATTTTCCGAAATAACATAAGCTGCCCTCCGCGCCAACTTTTCAATACGATTTTTTACTTAATTATCCAACTTTTCAATATTATTATATCCATAAAAAACCAACTTTTCAATATAAATCAGCTGCGAAACTCATAACTATTCAAATTTCACTCCACGCTCTTAAGCGACTCGATCATATCTATCTTCCTGAACTCGAAAAACATGATAACATTTACGAGCAGTGAGAACGCCAGTGTAAGAAGCGCGCATATAACATAACTCTCGGGGCGTATGATACGTCCGAACATCATCTGGTCGACTTCGATAGTCGTTATCGTTACAAGATGAAGCAGTTTTCCCATGACGGCGCCCGCCGCTATCCCGAACAATGTCAGGATTATATTCTCCCTGTATATGTACATGGCGACTTCTATATCGTAAAATCCAAGCACTTTAAGCGTCGCGAGCTCTCTCTTCCGCTCTGTCATGTTAATGCTGTTCAGATTGTACAGCACGACGAAGGCCAGCAGCGCCGCGGCGATTATAAGCACCGCGATGACCAAATAAAGCGTAGTGAGCATGTCGTCTATCTGCTTCTCCAGATCCGTCGTAAATGATATCCCCGTGCATTCGTCGTAATTTAAAAGCGTGTTTCCGAGAGCATTTTCGTATTCTGGCGAATTGTCCTCATATTTGAGATAAATACAGTTGTACTCCGGCTCCTCCCCGAACAGCTTCGCATATGTCTCAGGGCTCATGAAAACATAATGGAGCACATAATTCTCCACTATCGTTTCAACCGTTGCTTCGACCGGTTCCGCCTCCTCGCCCTTTTGTATCGATACCGTATCTCCGACCGAAACGCCGAGCATGTCCGCCGTCTTTTCAGACAAGGCTATCCCGTTTTCCGGAAAATCATACGGCTCTTTTGTTATCCTGTCGCGGAACCTTACAAAATCAAAAAATTTTTCTGTGTCCTTTGGAACATAAATATAAGCGTCACGGTCGGTATCGTTAGCATTCAGCGTGACTGTCAGCTGATAAGCGTCAAGACTCGCGCTTATGCCGTCATATCCGGCTATCGCCTCTTCAAGATTGCTCCTGTCCTCGTCGGGATCCACGGATACCGTCGCGTTCTGCATAAAAATTTCTTTAAACTGGTTTTGTGCGACAATAGTTATTGAATCCCTGAGACCGAAACCTACAAGCATCAGGCTCATGCAGCCGCTTATGCCGATTATCGTCATTACGAAGCGCTTTTTATATCTGAAAAGATTTCTGAGCGTCGCTTTTTGCGTAAAATTCAGCTTCTTCCATATAAACGGTATATGCTCAAGGAATATCCTTCTGCCGCTTTTCGGCGATTCCGGACGCATAAGCTCCGCCGGCTTATCGCGCAGCAGATTATACACGGAAGAAACAGCCGCTATACCCGTACACGCCGCGGATATAAATATCGCAAGCAGTCCTTCGGTCAGGTTCAGCGGCATATAATACTGCGGTATGCCTACATAAAGCATTCCATACGCCGACATAATTACCAGCGGAAGTATGTATTCGCCTAAGAACATTCCTATGACTGCACCGCTTAATGTCGCAAGAAGCGCGTATCCCACATATTTCCCCGCAATTGCCCTGTTGCTGTAGCCGAGCGCCTTTAAAGTCCCTATCTGTCCCCTTTGTTCCTCAGCCATTCTCGTCATCGCAGTAAGGCTTACGAGCGCGGCAACAAGGAAAAACAGTACAGGGAATATCTGTCCTATGCTGTCCATTCTGCCCGAGTCGCTCTCATACGAAGAGCATGACGAAATGTCGTCCCTATCTAAAATATACCATTCCGGAACGCTCAAAGAATCCAACTCTTCATTAGCGTCGTCTATCTTTTCCTGCGCCTTTTCTATTTCTTCCTGAGCTTCGTCATACGCCTCGTTGTATTCTTTATTCCCGTCTTCCCATTCGGCAAGCCCGTCTTCATACTCTTTTAAGCTGCTTTCATATTCAGCGCGGCCTTCCTCATACTGCGACAACCCGGATTCATATTGCGAAAGTCCGGCGTCATATTCGGCTTTGCCGGCATTGTACTGTGAAAGATAAGCTTCATACTGAGCCTTGGCTTCCGCAAGCTGCGCCGCGCCCGCGTCATATTGCGCCTGAGCCGCAGCTATCTCCTGCCTGTACGACTCAAGCTGCGCCCTGCCTTCTGCAAGCTGAGCTTCGTATCCTGCAAGCTCCGCGCTTGCCGCGTCAAGCTGCTCCCCAGCAGCCGTCAGTGCCGGTTCTGCCTGCGAGATAACGGCGGACAATTCATTTATCTGCGCGTTTAAAGCTTCGGCCTGCGCCGTAAGCTCAACATTTTCAGGATCAGCCTCAAGCATGGCGAGTATTGCCTGATACGCCGCTTCCGCTTCGGAATACAGCTGCTTCGCATTTTCAAGCTCCGCAGCCTGCTGCTCATATTCCTCCTGTTTTTGTGCTAATTCCGCTTTGCCCGCCTCGATTTCCTGAGCCTTAGAATTCAGCTGCGCCTCGAGCGCCGCAAGCTGTGAATTCCCGTCCTCTATCTGCTGCCATGAGCCTGCAAGCTGCGCTTCGCCGCTGTCTATCTGAGCCTTCATCTGTTCAAGCGCCGACGCCGAGCTGTCAAGCTGTGACGCAGCGCTGTCAAGCTGCGCCTTGCTTTCATTGAGCTGCTCAAGCACACTGTCAAGCTCAGTTTCAGCGTCGGAAAGCTGCGCCGCCGCGTCGTCAAGCTCCGCTTTACCGCTGTCGAGTTCTTCTTTCGCGTCGTTCAGTTCTATTTTAGCGTCGTTTATCTCATTTTCGGCGTCTTCGATCTGCGCCGCGCCTTCGTCATATATCTCATCATACCGCCTTTGCGCCGCGCCCGCACTTATCGCTTCTATACCGTCGGCAACGCCGCTTACAAGCGCCTCATATTCATCGGAATATGTATTGAGCTCTTTCGCCCCGCCGACGGTCGCGTAAACCTCCGTATAGTAATCCATATCGAACGCCTGCGGATCAACTACTATAAAACCGTCGAGCTGCCCGTCGCCTATCGAGCTTACACCTCTCGTAAGATCCGTAAAATACGGCAGGTCTCCGGTCCCGACTATCGTAAATTCGGTGCGCGCAAGGCTGTCGGAAATATCCTCGTCCGTTCCCGGATAAACGCTGACCGTATCTCCGATCTCAAACCCGAACATATCCATAAAATACGAATCGACTATGCATTCCCCGGCATTCTGTATCTTTCGCCCGTCTCTTATGCTGAGCTTGTTTATTCCTTCGGTCTGGGCAATAAGCCTTATACAATATTCGTCTCCGTCTGAGCTTACCATGACCTCCTTGGTATAGCCGCCGCACGCCTCATTTATTCCGCTGACATTTTTAATATCGTTAAGGTCGTCGTCAGTAAGTCCGAGCGTCGACAACACCCTTATATCCATCATATCGGTATCGTCATAATAAATATCTGCGGAATATTTCATGTCTCCGCCAGACGATCTTATCCCCGAAAAAAAAGCGGAGCCAAGTAAAACAATAAAGAAAATCGATAAAAATCTTCCTTTATTGCCCTTGATCTCCCTTATAAAATCTTTTATCAATGTATTTTTCATAGCTGTCCGCCGGCGTCACCATTCGATTTCTTCAACTGGAACCGGATTCGGATTGCATGTTATCTCTCCGACTTTTCCGCTCTTTATATGTATGACCCTGTCAGCCATCGGCGTAAGCGCGGTATTGTGAGTAATAACTATTACCGTCATACCCTTTTTGCGGCATGTGTCCTGAAGTAGTTTAAGTATAGATTTTCCCGTTACATAATCAAGCGCTCCCGTAGGCTCGTCGCACAATAAAAGCTTCGGGTTCTTCGCAAGCGCCCTTGCTATGGCTACTCTTTGCTGTTCGCCGCCCGAAAGCTGCGCGGGGAAATTGTTTTTCCTGTCGTCAAGGCCTACTTCGCTCAAAACCTCTTCGGCGTCAAGCGGGTCCTTGCATATCTGCAGAGCAAGCTCGACGTTTTCAAGCGCCGTAAGGTTCTGCATAAGGTTATAAAACTGGAATACAAAACCTATATCCTCGCGCCTGTATTCGATTATACGCTTATTGTTGTATGTCGAAATGTCCTCTCCGTCCACGAACACATGGCCGTCCGTAGCCGTATCCATTCCTCCGAGTATATTCAGCACCGTCGTTTTTCCTGCTCCCGACGGTCCTACGATTATGGCGAATTCTCCCTTTTCTATATCAAAGTCTATTCCGTCGCAAGCCTTGATAGAGACTTCGCCCATTTTATAAATTTTACGAACATCTTTAAGTGAAACAAAAGCTGACATACCGTTCTCTCTTTCTACTTTTTGAAAAATTATTATGTCTGCCGTATAAATTACCGATTATATAGCAGTTTA
>DVOP01000123.1 GCA_018713465.1 Candidatus Alectryocaccobium stercorigallinarum
ATCTTTGTATAATGCTGTCACATGTCGTCGGCATACCGACTATAAGCGAGATAACGCGGCTTATCAGTCTGAAGATACCGCTTTTCAACCCGAACATAAACCTCATGCTTTTCGAAGACGGCTTCAGCATGAATTTTATAATGAACATAATGCTGTTTGTGCCCTTCGGCCTTTTATGTCCTCTTATAAGCAACTCATTCAGGCGTATGCAGCATATGCTCCTTGCAGGCTTCGGGCTTTCCTTTATCATAGAAACCACGCAGCTGTTTACACTCTACCGTATCTCCGACATAAACGACCTTATTTCGAATACGGCTGGAACTTTTATAGGATATATGCTGTTCGTCGTCCTGTCAAAACTGAAGCTTGCCAAGCCGTATGCCGTGCGTTGTGCCGACGATAAGGATCTTGCCGCATATATTCCTTTTATCGCAGTTATATTGGCGTTTGTCCTTGGCTTTTTCTGCGATTTCGGCTTTGTATATTAAGCAGGATATCTTCAAGCTTCAAAAAGATCCGGCGCGAACAGCTTGCCCGCTATCTGATACGCTTCACTGTCAAACACGACGAGATAGACTGTCATATCGTTTTCAAGCAAAAAATCGCTTATCGTATCTGCGGCAACTTTTAGCGCCTGCTCCTTAGGATAACCGTATACGCCCGCCGAAACAAGAGGAAAAGCAACGGTTTCGCATTTCTTCGCTTTTGCCAGTTCAAGCGATGCTTTATAGCATGAAACAAGCTTTTCGCGTTCGCCGTACCTGCCGCCATGCCAAACCGGTCCGACCGTGTGTATAACATATTTGCACGGCAGCTTATACGCGCCTGTCACTTTCGCGCTGCCGGTCTCACAGCCGCCGAGCGTCCGGCATTCCTCAAGAAGCTCGCGGCCTGCGGCGCGGTGGATGCAGCCGTCAACTCCGCCTCCGCCTAAAAGCGAATTATTTGCGGCGTTAACAATAGCGTCTACTTTCATTTTTGTTATATCATCTCTTACTATCTTCAGGGGCATGCTTTAACCTCCTTATACTTTTTAATATATTCTAAAATACAACTGCAGGATATGCTGTACTGCTTTAAAAATATTATACAAGACCGCCGTGATATTGCCATAAGAAATTTTATTGCCTGCGAAGTTTTTCAAGATATTTTTGTACTGCTTTAAAGTATGTGATATGATATTTTTAAACTGATGTCTGTGAATTTTATATAAATAAGGAGAAGGCTATGAAACGAGTATATGATTTTTTAAAAAAGGCGGAAACTTATTATCTTGCGACCATCGATGGCGATCAGCCCAGAGTACGCCCGTTCGGAACGGTAAACGAATTTGAAGGAAAGCTCTATATCCAGACCGGAAAAGTAAAATCCGTAAGTCATCAGATCGCAGTTAACCCCAAAGTCGAGATATGCGCGTTCCTTGACGGAGAATGGCTCCGCGTCGCATGCAAGCTTATCGAAGACGATCGCGTGGAACCCAGAAAGGCCATGCTGGACGCATATCCGCACCTTCGCAAAATGTACGACGAAAACGACGGCAACACGCAGGTATTCTATATGAAGAATGCAACAGCTACTATCAGCTCATTTACAAGCGAACCTGTCGAAATTAAATTCTAATTGGAATTATGTATATCTGCTAATAAAAAAACTTAAGCCTCTTTCAGTCAAAGCGTGCTGAGTGAGGCTTATTTTATACCCGTTAGGGTATATTAGGCTTAAAACCTCATTTATTTATACCCTATAGGGTGTAATATGCGCAATACAAGCTTGCTTTTATACCCGTTAGGGTGTAAAATTCAAATAGATTTATGTAAGGGAGAGCTACAATATAATGAATAAAATTGCCGAGTTCATAAAAGAAAACAGAAAAGCCGCCGGTCTGACACAAGAAGAGTTTGCCATACGCTCCGGACTGGGCCTTCGCTTTGTCCGTGAGCTTGAGCAAGGGAAAGAGACAGTCAGAATGGATAAGGTAAATACTGCTCTCGCCATGTTTGATATGGAAGCCGTACCCGGCAGAAAGGACGATAAACAATGAACTCTTTCAGAACAGCATATGTTTATATCCGCAATATATTTGCCGGATCTCTAAGTGAAACAGACGAAGGATATTCTTTTTCGTACGATGAGCAGTATTTGAATCGTGAAGACGCAAGTTCCGTATCACTTACTTTGCCGCTTTCCGAAAAAACATATACATCAAAAACGTTGTTTTCATTTTTTGATGGCTTGATCCCGGAAGGCTGGCTCCTTGGTGTCGTAAGCCGCAACTGGAAAATAGACATTAAAGACAGATTTGGTTTGCTGCTGGTCGCATGTAAGGACGGAATCGGCAACGTCAGTATCAGGGAGGAACGCATATGAATTGTTTATGCTGTGGAAAACCGCTTCGCGCCGAAGATACACACTCCGGCTGGCACAAAAGCTGTATCAGGCGATTTTTCGGTACATCTGAGCTTCCTGAAATCGCTATCGATGAATCTACATTTGAAGCCCTTGTAATCGAAAATACCACCAAGGGTTACACCGTACCCGGCGTTCAGAAAAAAATATCTTTGCACCTGTTTTCTGGAAATAACACTCCACGGCTCACGCTAATGAATTATCCTACGGGCTATATTCTTAAACCGCAGGTTCCGGAATTTGAAGCGCTGCCGCAAGCAGAGCAGCTCGTAATGTGCATGGCGGACGCCGCAGGGATAGCCACCGTGCCGCATGCGCTCATTATGGGAAAAGACGGACCAGCATACATCACAAAACGTGTGGACCGTATCTTCACAAAAAATAAAATACAAATGTTGGCAATGGAAGATTTCTGCCAACTTGATCTTCGCTTAACCCAAGATAAATATAGGGGCTCTTATGAGCGTTGCGCAAAGATCATCGAGAAATATTCTTCACGCAAAGGTCTCGATATGACCGAGCTATATTTACGCTTGGTATTTTCATTCCTTGTTGGCAATTCGGATATGCACCTGAAAAATTTTTCCCTCCTCGAAACAGAAGAAGGAAGCGGAAAATATGTGCTTTCTCCCGCATACGATCTTCTTCCGATCAATGTCATTATGCCGGAAGACAAGGAACAGCTTGCCCTTGCCATGAATGGCAAAAAGGCAAATATTCGCAGAAAAGATTTTTTTGTATTTGCAGATAAATGCGGCATTACAAGAAGCTCTGCAGAAAAAATGATAGCAATGCTTTTATCAAAAAAAGAAAAAATCCTCGACATGTGCCACAATTCCATATTGCCTGAGCACCTGAAAGAACTTTTTGCAAGCTTGATCGAAGAACGAGCAAGTATATTGGCAGGCTAACTGCAGCTTGCCATACGGCAAAAAACATTCATTATGACTTGTTTTTTACTTAATAATCCGCAAAACACAAGCAAAAATTTAGTCAAGTATGATTTGCCGAATCGTAATTGACTAATTTTTGTTTTGTGGTATGCTATATTCAATAAATATATCGGCAGATAGGAGGGCACTATCTATGTTTATCGGCAGAGAACGTGAACTTGCAGCACTGAATAAGCTATATGAATCGGACAAGTTTGAATTTGTAGTAATATACGGCCGCCGCCGT
>DVOP01000124.1 GCA_018713465.1 Candidatus Alectryocaccobium stercorigallinarum
AGACCGGTATTTTTTTCGACGGAGTCGGTTCAGATATAGTGGAAAACTGCAAGGACGGCTGTCCGGACGAAGAGGATATCATATATATAAATGAAAGATTCGAAAAAGTTAAGGGAACGCTTTCTGATATAGACGGACTGCTGAACGAGACGTCACAGGGCTGGAAAACAAGCCGTATGAGCAAGGTAGACCTCTGCGTCTTAAGGCTTGCCGTATTTGAGATACTTTATGATGAAAATGTGCCCGTAAGCGTTGCCATAAACGAGGCTGTTGAGATAGCAAAGAAATTCGGCGGCGAGGATTCGGGCTCGTTTGTCAACGGTATTTTGGGAAAAATAGCTAAGACTAATAAGGAGTGATCTTTGGGCAGCGTTTTCTCGGTTTTACAGATAAACAATTATATAAAAAATATGATTGCTCAGGATTTTCTCCTAGGCGATCTTCAGGTACAGGGTGAGGTCAGCAACTGCAAATATCATCAAAGCGGTCATGTGTATTTTACTTTAAAAGACGAAAGTGCGGCGATAAGCTGCGTCATGTTCGCTGGAAACAGGGCAGGGCTGACTTTTTCTATGAAAAACGGAGACAAGGTAGTCGTTTCCGGGTTTGTCGATGTATATGAAAAGGCCGGAACTTACCAACTGTACGTAAAGAAGGTAAAGCTTGCCGGAGCCGGCGACCTATATGAAAAATTTCTTGCGCTTAAGAACGAGCTTGAAGAGATGGGCATGTTCGCGGCGGAATATAAAAAGCCGCTTCCCGAGCATGCGAAGAGAGTAGGCGTAGTCACCGCTCCGTCGGGCGCGGCGATACGCGATATACAGAATATAATGCGCCGCCGGAATCCGGGGATACAGATAATACTCTATCCGGCTTTGGTACAGGGCGAGCGCGCGAAGGAAAGCATAGTAAAAGGCATACAGGTGCTGGATAAAGCGAATGTCGACGTTATCATAGTCGGCAGAGGCGGAGGGTCGATAGAGGATCTGTGGGCTTTTAATGAGGAAAATGTGGCAAGAGCGATCTTCGATTGTGAAACGCCGGTCATATCGGCGGTAGGACATGAGACGGATTTTACCATCGCGGATTTTGTAGCGGATATGAGGGCGCCTACGCCGTCGGCGGCAGCCGAACTTGCTGCGGAAAATGTGTATGATACGATAGAGCGGGTAAACGGCTATGAAAAGCGTCTGAACTTTGCCATGCAGAAAAAAATAGATCTGTCACGGGCATTTGCAATGAATTTTTTAAGACGCGTTGAAGCACACAGACCCGACAGGATAATATCAGGATACAGGGAAAAGCTTGAGCATTTTGCTCTTATGCTCGCCTCTTCTTCCGGCAGGATACTTAAAGAGAACAGGTACAGGCTGCAGCTGCTTGCCTCAAGGCTTGACGACCTGTCGCCGCTTAAAAGGCTGAGCGCGGGATTCGCATATGTCTCTTTAGAGCCGGGCAAAACTTTGCGGTCAGTTCGTCAGGTAAAGGCTGGAGATGCTCTCGATATAAGCGTAAAAGACGGACGCATAAGCGCGTCCGTACAGAATGTTGAAAAAAAAGAGGTTATGCCCAATGAGTGAAAAAACGTTGGAACAGAATTTTGAAAGGCTTGAAGAGCTTACGGCACAGATGGAAAGCGGTGAGCTTTCATTGGAAAAGATGTATGTTCTGTATAAAGAGGGCATAGATCTTGTAAAGGAATGCAATAAAAAAATAGACACGGTTGAAAAAAACATGAAGCTGATAAATGATAAAGGCGAATGCAGCGACTTTGAATAGGCAGGGATATTATGGATTTTAAAGCAGAGTTGAAAAATCTTGTGGATATGGCGAACGCCGCGATAGAAAAATATCTTCCCAAAACAGGAACTCACCCGGGAGAACTTGTAAACGCTATGCGATACAGCGTTTTAGCAGGAGGCAAAAGGGTAAGGCCGGTATTGATGGCGGAATGCTGGAGGCTGTTCGGGGGGAAAGGCGGCGAGATAGAGCCGTTCCAGGCTGCGATGGAATTTATCCATACGTCTTCGCTCATACACGACGATCTGCCTGCTATCGACAACGACGATCTTCGCAGGGGCAAAAAAACGACTCACGCCATGTACGGAGAGGCGGTCGGCATACTTGCGGGAGACGCTCTTTTGAATTATTCATACGAGGTGCTGACAGAGGGCGTATCTAAAGCGTCGGATATAAAAGCGGCGTTAAAGGCAGCGCGTATAATCGCCGTAAAATCCGGTTATATGGGAATGCTCGGCGGCCAGGACGTCGACGTTGAAAACGAGAAGACGGGGATAAAGGGCGATAAAAGCGATATCCTGAATTTTATATATGAAAAAAAGACAAGCGCTCTTATAGAAGCTTCGATGATGGCGGGAGCGGCGCTTGCGGGAGCGGGCGAAAATGAGCTTGCCGTCCTTGAAGAGGCCGGAAGGAAAACCGGTCTGGCGTTCCAGATATACGACGATATACTCGACGTTACGAGTACGCAGGAAAAATTGGGAAAACCCGTTTTTTCCGACGTTAAAAATGAGAAAGAAACCTACGTGAGCCTGTTCGGGATAGAAGAAGCGCGCGCGAAGGTAGATAAATATACGAAAGAAGCGGTGGAGCTTGCCGGAAGCCTTTCCGGAGACACCGGCTTTCTTAGAGATATGCTGTCATATCTCGCTTTGAGGGAGATGTAGTAGACAAGTGCTTGAACTTATAAACAGACCAAACGATATAAAAAATATCCCTGAGGGCAGGCTTTACGCACTTGCCAATGAGATCAGGAGATTTATAATCAACACCGTGAGCAGGACCGGAGGTCATCTTGCGTCTAATCTTGGTACAGTTGAGCTTACGATAGCTCTTCACAGCGTATGCAGCTTTCCGGAGGATAAGATAATCTGGGACGTGGGACATCAGGCTTATACCCACAAGATACTCACCGGACGCAAAGACGAGTTCCATACGCTGCGCCAGGAGGGCGGAATAAGCGGCTTTCCTAAAATAGAAGAAAGCGCATGCGACAGCTTTGACACGGGACACAGCTCGAACTCTGTTTCGGCGGGCGTCGGATATGTCAGGGCAAGGGAGCTTTCAGGCGGACATAACAAGATAATCTCCGTTATTGGAGACGGGGCGCTTACGGGCGGAATGGCGTATGAGGCGCTAAATAATGCCGCAGAGCTTAAAACGAATTTTATCATCGTGCTTAACGATAATAAGATGTCGATTTCGAGAAATATAGGCGGTATGGCGAATTACCTGAGCGAGATGAGGACGTCTGCCAGATATAATGCCTTGAAAAACGGGATAACATACGCGCTTGAAAAGATACCGGTGGTTGGCAACGGGATAATCGAGAGCATACGGACGACAAAGAGCGGAATAAAGCAGCTGTTTATCCCGGGAATGCTTTTTGAAAACATGGGCATAACATATCTCGGTCCTGTGGACGGCCATAATATAAGCCTTATGATAAAGACCTTCAAAGAGGCGGGCCGTGTTGAAGGTCCGGTTATCGTACACGTGCTCACCGAAAAGGGCAGGGGATATATGCCCGCTATAAAGGATCCCGAGAAATTCCACGGTATATCGGCGTTTGACGTAAAGACGGGAATGCCGCTTAAAGAAAAGAAAAAGACATATTCGGACGCATTCTCTGACACTATATGCCGTCTTGCGAAGGAAAATGACAAGATCGCGGCCGTTACCGCCGCGATGAAAGAAGGAACGGGGCTTGAAAGATTTTCGGAGCTGTTCCCTAAGAGATTCTTTGACGTCGGGATAGCCGAGGAGCATGCCGTGACGTTTACGGTCGGGCTTGCGCTCGGAGGATATATACCGGTAGCGGCGATCTATTCATCATTTTTGCAAAGGGCTTTCGACCAGATATTAATGGATGTATGCGCGCAGAACCAGCACATCGTATTAGCGGTCGACAGGGCGGGCCTTATCGGAGAGGACGGAAGCACCCATCAGGGCTGCTTCGATCTGTCATACCTTACGATGTGCCCCAATATGACTGTAATGGCGCCAAAAGACGGAAACGAGCTTGCGGCTATGCTTGAATTTGCTGTCGGCTTGAGCGGCCCGGTAGCCGTAAGATATCCAAGAGGCGAAGCCGCCGAGAGCGGTATGCCTCAAAGCGCGATAGAATACGGAAAAGCGGAGATAATAAAACGCGGAAAGCATGCGGCTATACTTGCCATAGGAGCTTCTGTGGCGGAAGCGGTCAAGGCGGCGGATATCCTTGCGGAAAACAATATCGACGCAACGATCGTAAATATGCGTTTCGCGAAACCGATCGACGAAGAGCTGATATGTGAGCTCGCTAAAGAGCATGAACTGTTCTATACGATGGAGGAAAACGTCAGAGCGGGCGGACTTGGCGAAAAGGTTTTAGACGCCGTGAACAGACACAGGCTCGGAGTATATGTACATATAGCGTCAGCGGGAGACGAGTTCGTTAAGCAGGGAACAGTCGCCCAGCAAAGAGCGCATACGATGACGGACGCGCGGTCGGCGGCTGATAAGATAGCGGAGCTTATTTCCAAAGGCGGGCAGCAGGATATACGGGAAGCATAAAATGAAAGAACGATTGGATATTTTGGTTGTTAAAAACGGTCTTGCCCCGTCGAGGGAAAAAGCCAAGGCGATGATAATGGAAGGGCTTGTGCTCGTGGACGGGCAGCGCGAGGATAAGGCCGGTTCGGTCTTTGCAGATACGGCCAGTATCACGTTAAAGGGGAAGCCTATGCCGTATGTGAGCAGGGGCGGACTCAAGCTGGAAAAGGCTGTTAAGGTATTTGATATCGACCTTAAAGGCAAGGTATGCATGGACGTCGGAAGTTCGACGGGCGGTTTTACCGACTGTATGCTGCAGAACGGGGCCGCTTTGGTATACAGCGTTGACGTCGGGTACGGTCAGCTCGACTGGAAGCTGCGCAGCGATGAAAGAGTCGTATGTATGGAAAAGACTAACATAAGATATCTGACAAAAGACGCGCTGAAAGAGCTGCCGCAGTTTGTTTCTATAGACGTTTCATTTATCTCGCTGACAAAAGTCCTGAACGTCGTTTACGGGCTTATGGAAGAAACGGGCGAAGTGACAGCCCTCATAAAACCGCAGTTCGAGGCCGGACGTGAAAAAGTAGGAAAAAAAGGCGTCGTAAGAGATCCCGCAGTGCATGCCGAGGTCATAAAAAAGGTGGCGGCATTCGCGCGGGACGTGGGGTTTGAAACATGCGGACTTGATTTTTCGCCGGTAAAGGGACCGGAGGGAAATATAGAATATCTTTTGTTCCTTAAAAAAACGCCCGGGCGCGCAAGCTGTGATGAGGCTGATGAAACAGCCGCATGGGAAAGGCTTGCCGATAATACCGTCAGGGCTTCGCATGAGGAATTGGATAAGTAAACGCGCGGCACGGAGGTTCATATGAAAAGCTTTTATGTTGTTACGAATACGGCAAAGGATACGGACTACAGCCTTACGAACAGCGTTGTAAAGTATCTTGAACAAAAGGGCTGCTACTGCGGCTTTGTACCGTTTGCCAGAGGGTTCATTCCGGGAGAGGATAAGTATGTCGATCCGGCCATGATACCGGAAGACGTTGAAGCCATAATAGTGCTCGGAGGCGACGGAACGCTTCTTCAGGCCGCGAGAGACACATACAGCCGGAGCATTCCGATAATTGGAGTGAATCTCGGAGATATGGGATATCTTACGGACATAAGCGAAGGCGACGTGTTCAGCGCACTTGACGCTCTTATAGAAGACAGGTTTTTTATCGAAAAGAGAATGATGTTGAAAGGTACGCTGTACAGCGGCGGAGCCAGGGTGATGAGCAATATCGCGCTGAACGATATCGTTATCAGTAAAAGCTATGACCAGCGTATGATAAAGCTGAATATCAACGTCGACGATTCTTTTTTGAATACTATTTATGCCGACGGACTTATAATGTCTTCGCCGACAGGTTCTACGGGATATTCGCTTTCGGTCGGCGGACCGATAATCGCTCCGGACGCCGAGGCGCTTCTTATCACGCCGCTGGCGCCCCATACGCTGGCGAACAGGAGCGTGGTGCTTTCGGGCGAGAGCAAGATAACTATAGAACAGGGGACAAATAAGGACGGCGCCAGTGGAGACGCGATAGTAGTATTCGACGGAAACATAAAATCCATGATGCATACGGGCGATAAGGTAGAGATCGAGAAATCTGAAACAGATGTAAAATTGATAAAGATTTATAAAAGTAGTTTTTTAGATGTTCTAAGCATGAAGATGAGATGATACTAAGCCCGAAAAGTCATAAAAATAGGATATACCAATGAAAATAGCCAGACACGAAGAAATATTAAAGCTTATAAATGAATATGATATAGATACGCAGGAGGAGCTTGTAAGGCGTCTGAATGAAAACGGTTTTCCGGCTACGCAGGCTACCGTGTCAAGGGATATCAGAGCCCTTAACTTAAGCAAGACGGTATCTGAAAGCGGAGGCGTGCGCTACAGCGTGGCGGGAAGGAGCCCTGTCGCGGAAGGGAGATATATAAGAGCCTTTAAAGACGCGGTCGCGTCGATGGAGGCTGCCGGAAATCTCATCGTGATAAAGACGGAAGCGGGTATGGCGATGGCTGCGGCGGCAGCGCTTGACGAGCTGGATATGGACGAGATAGCAGGGTGCATAGCCGGCGACAACACCGTTTTTGCTGCGGTAAAGACGGCAAAGGATACGGAAGCCGTATTGGAAAAGCTGAAGAAGATAGTAGGATAGACCGGAGTAAATATATGTTATTGAATCTTCATGTAAAGAACATGGCGTTGATAAAAGAAATAGACATAGACTTTAAAAACGGTCTGAATGTCATTACGGGCGAGACGGGCGCCGGCAAATCGCTTTTGCTGGGGTCCGTTAATCTTGCGCTTGGAGGCAAATTTTCAAAGGATATGCTCAGAGAGGGCGAGGACAGCGCGCTTGTCGAGCTCGTGTTTTCAGTCGATGACGGGAACACGTTAAACGGGCTTAAAGAACTCGGCTATCCTGCCGAGGACGGCGAGCTTATAATCACGAGAAAAATATCCGACGGCAGGGCTTCGGCCAAGATAAACGGGGAAGCATGCCCGCTGTCCGTTCTGCGAAGCATAGCGGAAATACTTATAAATGTACACGGACAGAGAGAGAACCAGACGCTCCTCAAAGCGGAAAACCAGCTTAAGCTCATAGACTCGTACGGAAAAAAAGAGCTGGGAGCTTATTTAGAAGAGGTGTCAGGAGCGTATGAAGAGTATAAAAGAGCGGAAGGCGAGCTGGAAAAATATTCTCTTGATGAGGAAAAGCGTTTAAGAGAGCTTTCAATGCTCGAATATGAGATAAACGAGATAGAGACTGCGGCCATATCGGACGGCGAGGAAGATGAGCTTGAAAAAAAATACAGGCTTATGATGAACTCGAGAAAGATAATAGATACGCTTAAGGACGTATACTCAAGGACGGGATATGACGGCGGCGCCGGAGAGTTTATAGGACAGGCGGTAAGGGAGATAGAAGCTGTTTCGGATCTGGACGAGGAGCTTAAAAGCATAGCGGATGCGCTTTCTGACGTCGAGGCGATACTCAGCGACGTGAACAGGCAGACGGCTTCATATTTGGACGAATTCACATTTTCCGAGCAGGAATTTAATGATATACAGACAAGGCTCGATACAATAAGGAACATAGAGTCTAAATACGGCTCTACCGTGGAAAAGATAAACGGATATCTTGAAAATGCCAGGGAGCGCATGGAATTCCTCCAGAATTACGAAGCGGACAGAAAAAACGCCGAGGCAGCATATGGAAAAGCCAAGGAAGAGCTTAACAAAAAGTGCGAAGAGCTTTCCGATAAGCGAAAAGAGTGCGCGAAGTCGTTGGCAAAGGAGCTTTCAAAGCAGCTTGAAGAACTGAATTTCCAGCAGGCGGTCATAGACTCGGAATTTACGCGCGCGCAGTCATACAGACGCAACGGTTTCGACGACGTTGAGATACTTATATCGACTAATCCGGGAGAGCCGGTAAAGCCGTTGGCGCGTATAGCTTCGGGCGGCGAGCTTTCAAGGATAATGCTTGCGGTAAAAAATATCATTGCCGACGAGGAAAATACCGGAACGCTTATCTTTGATGAAATAGATTCAGGTATAAGCGGAAGGACGGCGCAGAAGGTTTCTGAGAAAATGGCCTCGATCGCGCGCGGACACCAGATACTATGCGTAACGCATTTAGCGCAGATAGCGGCGATGGCCGACGAGCACTTTGTTATTGAAAAGAATTCCGACGGCGGAGGGACGGTCACTGCTGTAAGTAAGCTTGATGAAGAAGAAAAAACAGACGAGCTTGCGCGAATACTTGGCGGCGCGAAGATAACCGGCGCGGCGAGGGCAAACGCGAAAGAGATGAAAGAGATGGCACAGGAATATAAAGCGCGTCTGTAATGAAAGGATACATATGGAATACTGGGATATTTATGATAGTGAAAAACGCCCGACGGGACGGACGATGAAGAAAAACGACTGGAACATGAAAGACGGGGAATATCATCTGACCGTTCAGGGAGTTTTGCGGAGACCGGACGGAAAATATCTTATCACGCAAAGAGTCGCTACGAAGGCATGGGCGCCTCTGTGGTGGGAGGTTTCGGGCGGCGGCGCGAGAGCCGGCGAAACTTCGAGGCAGGCCGTGGACCGCGAGGTAAGAGAAGAAACCGGGATAGACGTTTCGGGCATAAAAGAGGATTTTATCTATACTTACAGGCGCGACAATCCTGAGGAAAAAGACAATTATTTTGTGGATACTTATCTTTTTACTTTGGATTTTGACGAGAGGGACGTCAAGGTACAGGAAGAGGAAGTGGCTGCGTTTAAGCTGGCTTCTCTTGAAGAGATAAAAGAGCTTGCGGCAAAGGGCATATTTATGCATTACGACAGCATAAAAACAGTGTTCGAGCATTGATATCATTATGTTTTAAAATATGTTTTATTATGAAAGATCTCCGGCGTTACAGACGATAATGCCGGGGATTTTTTTGCCTTTATATATTTGGTGAATTTAATCAAAAAAGCCGTTGAAATTAGTAAAACATCATGAAAAAATACGTTGACAAATATAAACAGTAGTGGTATCTTAAGAGCATAGATGTTAGCACTCTAAACAACTGAGTGCTAACAAGTAAAAAGGAAAGGATATCAGGAATGGAACTTGACGGAAGAAAGAAAACCATTTTAACGGCAATTATTCGAACGTATCTTGAAACCGGCGAACCGGTAGGTTCCAGAACGATATCTAAATATACGGACCTGAACCTTAGTTCCGCCACGATAAGAAATGAAATGTCGGATCTTGAGGAGATGGGATATATACTCCAGCCGCACACGTCGGCGGGACGTATACCGTCGGACAAGGGCTACAGGCTGTATGTTGACGAGCTTATAAAGTCAAAGGATCAGGAAGTTTCCGAGATAAAGGATATGATGATCCAGAAGACGGACAAGCTTGAAAAAATGCTGAAGCAGGTCGTTAAGGTCCTCGCTAATAATACGAATTACGCTACGATGATAACGGGGCCTGTATACAAGCAGGTGAGAGTCAGGTTTATACAGCTTTCAAGAGTCCATGAGCTTCAGCTTGTCGCGGTCATCGTCGCGGAGGGAAATCTGGTAAAGAACCAGATAATAGAGATAAGCGAACCGATCGACGACGAGACGCTGCTCAAGCTCAATCTGCTGCTTAATACGCAGATGAACGGAAAGACTATCGAAGAGATAAATCTGGATATGATAAGCCGTATGAAGAGCCAGGCGGGCATACACAGCCAGGTAATAGCGTCGGTGGTCGACGCTGTCGCCGAGGCAATACAGAGCGATAAAGAGGATATGCCGGTATATACGAGCGGAACAAACAATATCTTCAAATATCCTGAGCTTTCGGATTCGAGCCGCGCAAGCGAGCTTGTTTCGGCGTTTGAGGAAAAAGATCAGCTCGCCCAGATGATAATAGACGCGAGCGCGGAGGAAGAATCAGAGACCGGAATACAGGTTTATATCGGAAACGATGGCCCTATCAATACAATGAAAGACTGCTCGGTCGTTACGGCAAACTATGATTTCGGAAACGGAATGAAGGGCACTGTCGGTATAATCGGACCGAAACGAATGGATTACGAAAATGTTCTGGACAATCTGAAAACATTGCAGACCCAGTTGGATAAAATCTTTAAGAACGGCGAAAACGCCGGAGAAGAAAAATAGATAAAAGCAGGTAATTATCTGCGGCAGGAAAGGACAGACAACAAATGCCTAATTCAGAAGAAAACAAAAACGTAGAGGAAGTTATTCAGGAGGAATCCGAAAATGCTTCTGACGCTGCGGCTGATGAGACCGTGACTGAGGCGGAAAAAGCTGCGGATACGCAGGAGGCCGGGGCGAATGAAGCTGAAAATACAGGCGGCGGCGAAGCTGAAAATTTAGATGAAGCAGCGGACGGCGACGGGACCGGAAATGAAAACAATGACGGTGAAGCCGAAAAGTCGACTGAAAAGAACAAGGAAGATAAAAAAGAAAGAAAGTTCTTTAAGAAAAAAGAGAAGAAAGACAAAAAAGACGAAAAGATAGAAGAGCTGACCGACAGGCTGACACGTCAGATGGCCGAATTCGATAATTACAGAAAGCGCACCGAAAAAGAAAAGGCAGCGAATTATGTTGTCGGCGCGAAAGACGTTATAGAAAAGCTTTTGCCGGTGGTCGACAACTTCGAAAGAGGACTTGCCGGAGCAGATCTTTCGGATCCGTTTGTGGATGGAATGAATAAGATCTACAAACAGCTTATGACATTATTGGCGGATCTCGGCGTGACGCCGATCGAAGCGGTCGGAAAGGAATTCGATCCGAATTTCCACAACGCCGTTATGCACATAGATGATGAGGAGCTTGGCGAAAATATCATCGCTGAGGAGTTCCAGAAAGGCTACATGTATAAAGACCATGTCGTAAGACACAGCATGGTAAAGGTAGCTAATTAAAGGTAAAAAACATTATTTCAGATAAATTCAGGAGGAAGAAACATTATGGGAAAAATAATAGGAATCGATTTAGGTACGACTAACAGCTGCGTAGCAGTTATGGAAGGCGGAAAACCTACAGTTATAACAAACGCTGAAGGAAGCAGGACTACACCGTCTATAGTAGCGTTTACAAAAACAGGAGAGCGTCTTGTCGGCGAGCCGGCAAAACGTCAGGCTGTAACAAATGCGGATAAGACTATTTCATCTATCAAACGTGAAATGGGTACAGACTATAAAGTGACTATCGACGGAAAGAGCTATACTCCCCAGGAGATCTCAGCGATGATACTTCAGAAGCTGAAAAGCGACGCTGAGAATTACCTCGGTGAAAAAGTTACTGAAGCCGTTATCACAGTACCGGCATACTTCAACGACGCTCAGCGTCAGGCAACAAAGGACGCCGGCAGGATCGCGGGTCTCGACGTAAAACGTATCATCAACGAGCCTACAGCGGCTGCGCTTGCATACGGACTTGACAACGAAAAAGAGCAGAAGATAATGGTATACGACCTTGGCGGCGGTACGTTCGATGTTTCTATCATCGAGATCGGCGACGGCGTTATCGAAGTTCTTGCGACAGCCGGAAACAACAGACTCGGCGGCGACGACTTCGACCAGAAGATCGTAGATTATATGGTAAGCGAATTTAAGAAGACTGACGGCGTTGATCTTTCTACAGACAAGATGGCTATGCAGAGGATCAAGGAAGCTGCCGAGAAAGCTAAAAAAGAGCTTTCAAGCGCAAGCACGACAAACATCAACCTGCCGTTCATCACGGCTACGAGCGAGGGACCGAAGCATTTCGATATGAACCTTACAAAGGCTAAATTCGACGAGCTTACCCATGACCTTGTTGAAAAGACTGTAGAGCCTGTAAACAAAGCGCTTAACGACGCGGGACTTACAGCTTCCGATCTTGGAAAAGTCCTTCTTGTCGGCGGTTCAACACGTATACCGGCTGTACAGGATATGGTTAAACAGCTTACGGGACATGAGCCGAGCAAATCGCTCAACCCTGACGAATGTGTTGCGCTCGGCGCTTCTATACAGGGAGGAAAGCTTGCGGGCGATGCAGGCGCAGGAGATATCCTTCTTCTGGACGTTACACCGCTTACTCTTTCGATCGAGACGATGGGCGGAATCGCTACTCACCTTATCGAAAGAAATACTACTATACCTACAAAGAAGAGCCAGATATTCTCGACTGCAGCGGATAACCAGACTGCCGTTGATATAAACGTAGTACAGGGCGAGCGTCAGTTCGCAAGAGATAATAAATCTCTCGGACAGTTCAGACTTGATGGAATTCCGCCTGCACGCAGGGGCGTTCCGCAGATCGAAGTTACATTCGATATCGACGCTAACGGTATCGTAAACGTATCCGCTAAAGACCTTGGAACAGGAAAAGAGCAGAGCATTACGATCACGGCAAGCTCGAACATGTCTGAGGACGAGATAAACAAAGCGGTCAAAGAGGCTGCTGAGTTCGAGGCTCAGGATAAGAAGAAGAAAGAAGCCGTTGATACAAGAAACGAAGCCGATTCGACCGTATTCCAGATCGAAAAGGCTCTCGAGGAAGCCGGAGACAAGATCTCGGCTGATGAGAAGGCAAACGTTGAAGCGGATCTCAACGCTCTTAAAGACGCGCTTTCAAAAGCTCCGATCGACAACATGACGGACGCTCAGGTAGACGAGATAAAGGCTGCTAAAGAGAAACTTATGACAAGCGCTCAGACACTCTTTACAAAGATGTATGAGAACATGCAGCAGAATCAGCAGGGCGGACCTACAGCAGGCGGCCCGAACCCGAACCAGGGCGGCGGAAATGCCGGCGGCAATGACGACGACGTTGTAGACGCGGACTATAAAGAAGTTTGATGAGCGATACCAGGGCAGAAAGGGCTTGAGACTGCTTCGTGCTTGCACGAAAGCAGTGGAAAGACTTTGATGCCCGCGCGAATCGTACGAATGCAGTCCGACAGGACGGAATTCGTATGATTCGCAGAATTGCGAGAGTGCGAAGCACGCAGCAATTCGCTGGTATCGCGAAGGCGGTAAGAATTGCGGGAGTGCGAAGCACGGAGCAATTCGCAGGTATCGCGAAGATATATTATAAAAATACAAGGGACTGTCGTGAATAGCGGTCAGTCCCTTAAAACAGTAAAAAGTCACAGGAAGGAATAAAGCGATGGCTGATAAAAGAGATTATTATGAGGTGTTGGGGGTCGACAGATCTGCCGATGAAGCAGCTTTGAAAAAAGCCTATCGCCAAATAGCAAAAAAATACCACCCTGATATGAATCCGGGCGATAAGGACGCCGAGGCTAAATTTAAAGAGGCGACGGAGGCGTATGCAGTATTAAGCGATCCGGAAAAGAGAAAGATGTACGATCAGTTCGGACACGCGGCGTTTGAAAACGGCGGAGGAGGAGCCGGCGCCGGCGGTTTCGGAGGATTTAGCGGATTCGATTTTTCGGGGGATATATTCGGAGATCTCTTCGGGGATCTGTTTGGCGGAGGCTTTGGCGGCAGAGCTTCGCGCAATGCAAACGCTCCGGCAAGAGGCGCAAACCTTCGCGCAAGGGTGCATATCACGTTCGAAGAAGCCGTAACAGGCTGTTCGAAGGAACTGGATATATCGCTTAAAGACAAATGTCCGACATGTAACGGAACCGGCGCTAAGCCGGGAACTTCTCCGGTAACGTGTCCTAAATGCAACGGCAAGGGGCAGTTCGTTTCCATGCAGCAGTCGTTTTTCGGTTCTGTTCAGAATATACAGACATGTCCGCAGTGCGGCGGCACAGGAAAGTATGTAAAAGATAAATGTACGGACTGCCGCGGTACAGGATATGTTTCCAACAGGAAGACGATAAAAGTAGATATACCGGCAGGAATAGAGAGCGGACAGAGCATTCGCATACGTGAAAAGGGCGAGCCCGGAATAAACGGCGGACCGAGAGGCGATCTGCTCGTTGAGGTTGCGGTAGGCGGAAGCGACCATTATGAAAGAGACGGAATGAACCTGTACAGCGTACAGTATATTTCATATCCGACGGCTGTGCTCGGCGGAGACGTAAGGATACCGACCGTATACGGCGACGTAATATATACAGTTAAGCCTGGAACTGCTACCAACACGAGGATAAGGCTCAGGGAAAAAGGAATGCCGTCCGTAAGGAACGCTTCCTCAAAGGGCGACCTGTACGTTACGCTCGTTATCGAAGTACCGACAAACTTAAGCAGCGAGGCTAAAGATCTTCTGCGCCAGTACGAAGAAGCGTGCGCGGGAGAAGGACCCAAGGGGCATAAACGCAAAAAGAAATTTTTTGAAAAGTAAAAATAACGGAGTTATCTGATGAAGTGGAATAAATATACTATAAAAACAAACGCCGGTTCGGAGGACATAATAGCCGCGACGCTGGCAGAAACAGGAATAGAGGGCGTGGAAATAGAAGACAGCCAGCCGCTTTCCGAAGAAGAAATGCAGCAGATGTTCGTGGATATCCCGCCGGAATTCAAACCCGGAGACGATACCGCGTTTATCCACTTCTATCTGGATCCGGAGACCGACAACGAGGCTGTCCTCAGGAATGTAAAAGAAGAGCTTGAGACTTTAAAAGAATTTACCGATATTGGAGACTGCACGATAATAAGGTCGCAGACAGAGGACAAGGACTGGATAAATAACTGGAAAGAATATTTCCATCATTTTTACGTGGAGGATTTCCTCGTAGTGCCGTCGTGGGAAGAAGTCCCTGAAACCGACGGCGATAAGATAATACTCCATATCGATCCGGGGACCGCTTTCGGGACCGGTATGCATGAAACTACCCAGCTGTGTTTAAAACAGCTGACAAAGTATGTCCGTAAAGACTGTGAGCTTTTGGACATAGGAACGGGAAGCGGCATATTGAGTATCGCCGCGCTGAAGCTCGGGGCAAAAAATGCGCTTGGAACAGACCTCGACCCGTGTACCGTATCTGCGGTCGAAGAAAATAAAGCTTCAAACGGCATACCGGAAAATGACTTCAGGCTTATGCTTGGAAATATAATCGACGATAAGGACGTGCAGGATAAGGCGGGCTATGAGAAATATGACGTAGTTACGGCCAACATACTCGCGGACGTTCTTATAGCGCTTGCGCCGCAGGCGATAAAGCACCTTAAAAAGGGTGGCGTTTTCATCACGTCAGGAATACTTGACGTAAAGGAAAACGACGTAGCGGAGGCGCTTAAAAACAGCGGATTTGATATAATAGAGATCACAAGACAGGGCGAATGGGTTTCCATAACCGCGCGGAAATGAGGTTTGCGATGTACAGGTTTTTTGTTGAGCCGGCACAGATGAATGAAAACCGCGTTGTCATCAGCGGGCAGGACGCCCATCATATAAAAAATGTTCTCCGCATGAAGTGCGGAGACTGTATTTATATAAGCTGCGGAGACGAATGGGAATATACATGCCGGATAAGCGCTTTTGACGGCAGGGACGTAGTTACCGAGATAATTGATATGCAGAAAACGGGACGTGAGCTTCCGTCTGAGATAACACTGTATCAGTGTATGCCTAAAAAAGAAAAGATGGAGCTCATTATACAGAAATCCGTTGAACTCGGGGTTTACAGGATAGTTCCGGTAATATCTTCGAGATGTATAGTAAAAATCGACCCTAAAAAGAGCGCTGATAAAACGGCCAGATGGAATTCGATATCGAAAGCGGCTGCAAAGCAGGCGAAAAGGCTGATAGAGCCGGAAGTTACGCCTGCTGTTTCTTTTAATGAGGCTTTAGCTGAAATAACAAAGAATGACGTTGCCATAATCCCGTATGAAAAAGCCGAGGGCATTGGAGCGACAAGAAAGCTGTTCCAGAGCATAGAAGCGGGACAGAGCGTAGGCATACTGATAGGACCCGAGGGCGGTTTTGATGATAAAGAAGTAAAGGCGGCGGTTGAAGCCGGGGTAATACCGGTAACGTTAGGAAGCAGGATACTGCGCACCGAAACTGCCGGACCTGCGGTGCTTTCAATCTTGATGTATCTGCTTGAAGAGGAGAAAAATTAACAGGATATGGACATCTATCTCGATAATGCGGCTACGACATGGGTCTATCCCGAGGTCGCCGAAACAGTCAGGAACATAATGTGCAAGGATTATGGAAATCCTTCGTCAATGCATAAAAAAGGAGCGGAAGCAGAGCGCATAGTAAAAGAAAGCTCGGAAAAACTCGCTTCTATACTTAGAGCAAAAGAGAAAGAGATATTTTTCACATCGGGAGGTACCGAGTCGAACAACTGGGCGCTTATCGGAGCTGCCGAGGCAAATAAGCGCAAAGGAAGGCGTATCATAACTTCAAGGACGGAGCATGCCTCGGTTTCGGCGCCGCTTAAATATCTTGAAGAACACGGATATGAAATAGTGCGCGTAGGCGTCGATAAAAAAGGTATGATCAGGCTTGACGAGCTTGAAAGCGCGGTAAACGAAGATACCGTGATAGTATCGGTCATGCTTGTGAATAATGAGATAGGAACGGTACAGAATGTCGCGGAAATAGGCAGGATAATAAAAAGAAAAAAGCCTGACGTAATATTCCATTCCGACGCAGTCCAGGCTTTCGGAAAAATGAAGATAGATCCGAAAAAGATGGGAATAGATCTGCTTTCGGCGAGCGGACATAAAATACATGCTCCAAAAGGGACAGGTTTTTTATATATCTCCGAAAAGGTGAGAATCTCTCCGCTCATATACGGAGGCGGACAGCAGAACGGAATGCGCTCCGGAACGGACAACGTTCCGGGAATAGCCGGACTTGCGCAGGCTGCTGAGATGATATATTCTTCGCTTGATGAAAACAGGAAAAAGATGTATTATCTTAAAAACCGTATGGCGGACGGCTTTGCGGAAATGGACAAAGTGGTCATAAACAGTCCGGAGAACGAGCTTTCCGCGCCGCATATAATAAATATTTCATTTACGGGCATAAGGAGCGAGGTAATGCTCCACGCTCTTGAGGAACGCGGAATATATGTTTCATCAGGGAGCGCGTGCTCAAGCCACAGGCATACTGTAAGCAGTACGCTCGAGGCGATAGGCTGTGACAGGTCAAAAATGGAATCGGCGGTAAGGTTCAGCTTCTGCGAAACAACGTCGCCGGACGATATAGATGAGACTATAAGAGCGATAAGAGATATCGTGCCTGTTTTGCGCAGATATACACGACGCTGACTTTGGAGGGATATATGTTTCATGCTTTTTTGATAAAGTATTCGGAGATAGGGATAAAGGGAAAAAACAGGTATGTTTTTGAGGACGCGCTCGTGCGTGAGATGGAGCGGGCTTTGTCCAAGGCAGACGGCAGCTTTGAAGTAACAAAAGAAATGGGCCGCATATATGTGAGCATGGACGGAGAGTATGATTTTGACGGAGCGGTCGACGCGCTTAAGCATGTTTTCGGTATCGCAGGCATTTGCCCGGTAGCCATAGTCGAAGATACCGACGCGGAAAACCTGGCGCGCGAAGTCGTAAAATACGTAGGCGAGGTTTATCCTGATAAAAACAGATCCTTTAAGGTATGCGCAAGACGCGCAAAGAAAAGTTATCCGATGGATTCGATGGAATTAAACGCTTTTTTAGGCGGCGAGATACTTGACGCGTATCCGGAAATGAAGGTAGACGTTCATTCTCCGGAAATATACCTGACGGTCGAGGTACGCGACAGGATCTATATTTACTCCGAAACTATCCCCGGGCCGGGAGGAATGCCTACCGGTACCGCCGGAAAAGCCATGCTGCTGCTTTCGGGAGGAATAGATTCGCCGGTTGCCGGATATATGATATCAAGGCGCGGCGTAACTATAGACGCGGTATATTTCCATGCTCCGCCCTATACGAGTGAAAGAGCAAAAGATAAGGTCGTGGATCTTGCGAAAAAGGTTTCGAAATACTGCGGCAGGATAAATTTAAGGGTCGTGAATTTCACCGAGCTACAGCTCGCTATTTATGATCACTGTCCGCATGACGAGCTCACTATAATCATGCGCAGATATATGATGAGGATAGCCGAAAGATTCGCAGGTGAAAACGGCTGTCAGGCGCTTATTACCGGAGAGAGCATAGGGCAGGTGGCAAGCCAGACTATGCAGAGTCTTATGTGCACGAATGAGGTTTGCAGTATTCCGGTGTTCAGGCCGCTTATAGCTTTCGACAAGCAGGATATAATATCCATAGCGCAGAAGATAGACACATATGAGACTTCGGTGCTTCCGTATGAGGACTGCTGTACGATATTCGTTGCAAAGCACCCTGTGACGAAACCTGATATAAGCAGGATAAAGAAGTCGGAGAAAAAGCTTGAGGGTATTGTAGAGGAAATGCTTGAAAAGGCGGTCGAAACAGCGCAGCTCATAGAGATAGGAGGCTGACCGTATACTACGTAAGGCTTGCGGCAAATAAAAAGAGCGGGGTCATTGCCTCGCTCTAAAGCATATTTTTTGCAAACGTTTGCGTATAGTTTATATTATACGGATTCCGTCATATACGGCGCCAAAACTTTGCATATTACATCGAGATCCTTTCCCTCGGCGTGGATATTCAGGTCGATGGGATTTGAAAGATCAAGGCTGAATATGCCCATTATAGATTTTGCGTCGATTACATATCTGCCGGAAACAAGATCGAAATCACAG
>DVOP01000125.1 GCA_018713465.1 Candidatus Alectryocaccobium stercorigallinarum
AAATAAGGTACTGATAAACGTTTTGATGGAATTTGGTTCTCCTGAAATATATCTGATCACAGAAGATAAGAAAGGCTTTCCGCCTGCGGCGCATTTTCTTGGCGGGAATCCGGAAAGCGAGCTGATGGAAATACTTACGGGAAGCGATAAAAGCGCACGTCCTGTTTGTGAGATATCTCCGTATGAGGAGAAGACGCTTCTTTTAAGGGAAATAGCCGACAAAGGGATATATTTAGGCTCGGAGCCGATGGAAAGGATACAAAACGCAATAGAAAAAGAATTAAAAATGCTCAGGGATATGTATGACGGAGCCGACGACGAAGAAAAAAAGGACATTATATTTCACGGCGCGCCGCTGAAAAGCAAGGAAGAGCTGGAGGCGCTGGCTGAAAATATAAAAAAATGGGAGACGCCATATTTTACTTATCATGTGCCGGCAGGCATTTGCGCTTTGAACGATATATATTCCGGAGAAATGTATGAGAATATTAAATTTATCGTCAGGATGGATAAAGAGCCCGCAAAGGCCGAGGTGCTTTTTTTAAAGAGACTTCTTGAAAAAGGAAAAATCTCCGGGATCGAGGCCAGCGCGCGCCTTGCTGAAAAAAATTCGGCGGTCGGCAAGGCTATAGGAGAGGCGGCGGAGTCGGGAATACAGTTTTATGTGAAGCTGCATGGAGAGACGAGAGAGGCAGAGCTTTCAAAAGTGGTCGCGCTCAGAGCGTTTCAGCCTACAAGAGATTTCTTTGCGACATATTCAAAAGGGCATCTTAAAAGCAGGATAGGCATGTACGCAGATATGATGCCTGACGGAAAAGTGCATCATCTTATAATAGACGAGGGTACAGCGATACCGCTGTGTGCGGATGATTTTAACGAGCTTATGTCCGTTAATTCTTCGGTCCTTATAGAAGAAGAAACGGATGAGGATTTGCCGGATACGGTGTATTTTGACAGCGACGGCATTGCGCATACAGGCAGTCGGCAATACGCTGAATTTATTGATAAGGCCGTAGCTGAGGGAAGAAACCCATCAAATCTTATACGCAGATCGGGAAACAGTATTTTGGTTAACAATCTTGCGTATGGAAAAGAATTTGGTATTTTAAGGCTTACATATTCTCAGGCAAAGGAAAATATCGAACGTCTGAAGAATGAAAAGGATAAAAATAAAATAACATTGATACGTATAGATACGGAAAATGATTTTAAGCTTTTGCTGGAGGATGCAGAGAGCTTTAAAGACAGCCGCAGGATCGCGTCTCTTCCGCTTGCATACGCGCTTCTGGAAAACGCGTGCCGCTTTTTGGGAAAAAACCAATGCAGCGTAAGTAAGCTTCCGCGCATGCACTGCAGGGCAGACGGAAGCGTATCGGTCTGCGAGAGCAGCTCAGACTGCTTCATTGAAAAACGGGAGCCTTTCGGCATTATGCAGAATTATTATGTATCGCATGAAAAAGCCGGTGTGGAAAGGGACTGTTATAAATGTAAGGCGCACGACGCCTGCGCGGGATGCTCAGAGCTCCCGGGATATATGAAAAACGATTACTGCGGGATAATAACTGAAAGGCCGTATGTGCTTGATTATATATGCCTGCCGCATTATCTGGAAAGGCTTAGGGAGACTATAAGCGGCTTTGCAGATATAGACGATGAGAGGATAAGGATAAGCACCGCGCATATGGTCAACCTCATCGATGAAAAAATAGACGGAGGCAGCGCTGAGTACCTGTATCCGTTTACGGCGTGTATAATCTGCGGAGGAAGATACGTCCTGTGGTCGCCTGTAACAAATAAGTATTACAGGGTGAGCAGGGAATTTGCGGTTTATATAGAATTGCTCTTAAGGAGGGTCAGGCCGGAGGAGGCGGTAGGGCATTTTGCGGGCTATGCCGGAGTTGATTATGAGGAGGCGGCGAAAAGCATAGTGAGAATGAATATGATGCTGAGCAGCGCAGGGGCTTTTATGTGCAAGCCGCAGCTGCAGGAGGCAGGTACAGGAGCAAAATAATATGTTGAAAAATCCGCTTATGAGGATAGGCCGTCCGTTCGACGAGGAGGAAGAAAAGCTCATTGCAGGCGGCGACGGCGAATATCTGTTTGATTCAAACGGAAGAAAATATCTGGACCTTTGCGGTGGGATATGGAATACGCCGTTTGGATATGGAAACAAATATATAATCGAAAAGATAAAAAAACAGGCGGAGATACTTCCGTTTTGCAATCTTATAACAAGCGCGGCAGATATACAGGTTTCATATGCAGAAAGGCTGACAAGATATCTTGGAATGGAAAAGCTCCTGTTTACATGCTCCGGATCAGAGGCTGTGGAAGCGGCGATAAAGGCCGCAAGGCAGTATCAGAGTATAAAAAATTCAGGAAAGAGGGCTGTCGCGGCGTTTAACCTTTCATATCACGGCACGTCATACGGAGCCATGAGCGTCAGCGGCATCGACTTAAGCATAACCGCTCCGTTCGGACCGCTGCTTGACGGGATCGAATGGATACAGACTCCGCAGGATATATATGATGCCGTAAAGTGGAACCGTGAAATAGAAAGGCTTTTCAGCGAAAAAGCTGAAAACCTCGCAGGGATCATTATCGAGCCGGTGATCGCGTCGGGAGGAGTAATAGAGGTGCCTGACGAGACACTCAGATACATCGAAAGGCTTTGCCTCGAAAACGATGTGATGCTTATATACGACGAGGTTTCCACGGGATTTGGAAGGACCGGAGTACCTTTTGTATTTAAGGATAGGGGTATAAAGCCTGATCTGGTATGCCTTTCAAAGGGAATGACAAACGGGTACATGCCGCTTGGCGCGTTGGCCTTTTCAAAACGCATTGCCGGGACGTTCATACAGGCTCATGAGACGTTTGAGCATTTTTCATCGCAGAGCGGGAATTTGATAAGCACAGCAGCTGCCGACGCCGTTTTGGACATTATGGAGGATTATGATTCATACGGCGTGGAAAGGAAAGGGGAATGCTTCAGAAAGGTGCTGGCGGAGGAATTAAAGGATACCGGCGCGGACGTCCGGGGAAGAGGGCTTATGACGGGCATATCGCTTGACCAGAGGCTTTCCGACGCCGCCTTTAAATCTATAATTGACGGCATAGAAAGGCAGGGGATACTGGTCTACTATTTTAATAATCCCGGATACAACAGGGGATTAAGCTTTTTCCCGCCGTTTACAATAGAAGAAGAAACGCTTATACGCGCGGCGCATGCGGTTGCAAAAAAGATAAAGCGGGAGCCTGAAATAATGGCAATGGCGCACGGCAATAAGATAAAGCGTACAGCTTGAAAGGGTCATAAATATGAACATCGGACATTTAACGATAGAACGTGATAATTCCTCGGGATTGTCAAAGGTGACTTTCCTTATACACAATACACTCAACGGAAGATTTGTGAGAATGGGGGCTTCGGAAACGAGGTATCTTTTGGAGAGTATTGAGGTGGCGGATGCGACGGCAGGGCTCGGCGTAGCGGATTCTCCGGAATTAGAGGATGAGCTTAAGAAAGTACTTAAAAATAAATTTGACGAATGGGGCTTCCTCGCATCAGACGCGGGGCAGCAGAAAATTAAAAGCAACGAAACGGTAAAAAAGCTCGTGCTTTGCAGATTCAATGTTGAGAAAATGCTGAAAGTCATTTATCCGGTCTATTCTAAATTTTTTTCGCCGGCCGGACTGACAGCGCTTATTTTCCTCGCTGTATTTGACATAGGCTTCATTGCTTTTACGTTTGCTAATGCCGGATATGCTGCCATAGCAAACTTAGCGCAGATGAATATCGTATTCGGGCCGCAGGATATATTTATAGTGCTGGGCTTCGTAATAGTAATGACGTTTTTCCATGAATTCGCTCATGCCGTCAACTGTAAAAAATACGGCGGCGAGGTAAAAAATATGGGAATACTGCTGTATTATTGCATACCGTGCTTTTTCTGCGACGTATCTTCGGTGTATACGTTTAAGGACAAACGCCACAGAATGATGGTCGCTGGAGCAGGGGTGCTGTCGAATTTTTTCATCGGGCTGCTGCTGATATTCATATCGCTTATCCTTGCTTTTAACGGGACTGTAATAATGGGACTCGTATATTCAGGGGTTGCGGGAATATGTATAGGGATATATAATCTGATACCCTTTGTAAAGCTGGACGGATATTGGCTGTTAAGCTCGGCGTGCCAGATAGTGAATCTGATGGAAAAAGCCATAATTACGGCCTATACAGCGCTTTTCAGACATGAAAGGCTTGCAGATATCAGGATGAGCTCAGGGAAAAAGCTTCTTATGACGATTTATGGAATAGCCGCGTTCATTTTTTCCGAGGTGTTCTGGGTAGCAACGCTGATTTCGCTGAGAAATTTGTTCTCTGCATGGGCGTTCATATATTATCCGGCTGCGGCTCTTATAATCGCGATGATAACGCTGGATCTCATAAAAACGGTCATGCATTATCATGAGCTTATAAAAAATGACTACGACAGGCTTATACGGTTAATATGAGGAAACAGTTATGAATAGTCTTGAAGTTAAAAACCTGAAGAAATATTACGGTGAGAAATGCGCCGTCAGCGACGTGTCGTTTTCCATAAAAAGCGGGAGCATTACGGCGCTCTGCGGAAAAAACGGCTCGGGAAAGTCTACAAGCATAAAATGCATTTTGAATATACTTAAAGAAGACGGCGGAGAGATATATGCGGACGGGGAAAAATGGAGGATGGAGCCGGTAAATACAGGGTATCTTCCGGAAGAACGAGGACTGTTTATTAAAAATACGGTTTATGAACAGCTGATGTTTTTCGGACGGCTTAAGGTAAACGATAAGAAAAAAATAGACAATGCCATCGACTATTATCTTAAACGCTTCAGGGCGGAAGAATATAAGCACGCCGTCGTCGGCAGCCTGTCAAAGGGCAACCAGCAGAAGATACAGATGATAGCCGCGATACTGCATTCCCCGCAGCTGCTCGTGCTGGACGAACCGTTTTCTGGACTCGACCCGGTAAACTTAAATCTCTTCATAAGTATTTTAAAGGAATTAAAGGAAAGCGGGATGTGTATCCTGATATCGAGTCATCAGCTGGGAATAGTTGAGGAGCTGTGCGAAAACATCTGCATAATAAACTGCGGAAAGACGGTTTTCTCAGGTTCAGTGATCGACCTTGAAAGAAAATACGGCAGGGATTATCTCTATTTTATGACAAAGGAAAATAATGCGGATATGCCAAAGGCTGAACAGTACGCTCCGTACAGGTACCGCATACCGGTAAGCGGCAAGGAGGAGTTTAAGAGGCTGTTTTTAAGCCTTATCGACAGCAAAATGGAAATAGATGAAATCGGAAAACACCGGCTTGATCTTCAGGAGATATTTATTTCGCTTACCGAAAACGCTTAATTAAGGGGGCTTGAAATGAACGGATTCAAAAATATTTTTCTTTTTTACCTTAAAAAACAGCTGACGTCTAAGAGCTTCTTTATAATAACCGTGGTGCTTGCGGCGGGGCTTTCGGCCTTGACCGTGCTTATAGGCTCGGCGGGAGCGGGCGGCGGACAGGAAATGTCTGCCGACGACGGGCTGTATATATTATCAATGATTTTATGCATGGTAACGATGGTGCTTATAATGCTGTATTCAAATTCGGCGTCGGGCGAAATCGCTTTTTTAAAGACAAACAGGATAATGGAGATATTCATAACGTCTGTAAAGCCTCTCCCGCTGTATCTTGGCATAAATTTCGCATACTGCATAGCGCAGTTGCTGCAGGTGGGGATAGTGATGCTTGTTATTGCGACAGTAAACGCTGCCTCGGGCTCGCAGATAGCCGAAATGGCGGGTCTTATACTCTCAAACGGAAATCTTGGCGGCGTTTTTGCGGTATTCGTTGTTTTCCTGATATGCGGATATTTTGTCTATTCATTTTTGAATACGGCGCTTGTGTCGGTTGTAGGCAGGACTGAGGATATTTCCGGAATTACGGTCCCTATAAGCTTTATCGCCATGATAATGTATATCGTCTCAATGATGGTCTCTGTTTCGGGAGATTCACAGCTTGCGGCCGCCGCGTCATACATCCCGTTTACATCTCCGTCGGTCATGGTCACGCGGTATATTTACGGGTACGCAGATATAACGCAGGTCGTTTTAAGCGCGGCTGTTATTATCGCTGCGGCGGCACTTATAGCCGTTGCGGGCGCAAGGTTCTTTGCGGGAGGCGTAAATTTTTATGGAACGCTTAAAACATACAGAAAGAGTAAAAAGCACGCATGAACATTGAATTTAAAGGAAAAACAGTTCTTATAACGGGAGCGGCAGGATTTTTGGGAAGCGAGCTGGCAGGGCTGTACGCTGATTCAAAAGCCGAAAGGATAATCCTTACGGACCTGCCGGAGAGAATAGAAAAGCTCGATATAATTGCGGAAAAATTAAATAATTCAGGCGCAAAGGCGGAGCGCTTCTGCCTTGATATACGCGATATTAAGGCCATAAAGGGCTTTGCCGAAAAGCTCGATGAAAAGGGGTATAAGATAGATATACTTATAAACAATGCGGGCGTAAACAAATTTGTAAAAGCGGTAGAAGTAACTGAAGAAGATTGGGACAGGCTGCTTGACATTAACCTGAAAGGCGCGTTCTTTATGACAAAGGAGATCGCGCGCCAGTCGCTCATAGAGCAGAAAGGAAATATAGTGTTTATCTCCTCGCAGCACGGCGTTGTAGGCAATATTATGAGAGCGGGTTACTGCGCGTCGAAGACCGGCCTTCTCGGGCTTATGAGGGCCTTAGTCGCGGAATGGTCGGTTTACGGAGTAAGGGTAAATTCCGTAGCGCCGACATATATCCTGAACGAGACGAACGAAGCTTGGCTGAACGACCCGCAGAATACAAGAAATAAAAAGAACCATATTCCTCTTAAAAAATATGCCGACGTCCTATCCGTCGCAAACGCCGTTTTGTTCTTAAGCAGCGATAAAGCGGAGATGGTCACGGGGCATAATCTCGTCGTAGACGGGGGATATACGGTTTTATAGTTGTAATTTTGAAGATAAAATATTCAGGGAGAAAGGGTAAAAAATGGAAGACAAGAGAAAAAACAGCAACACGGTTGAAGAAAAAAACTCCGGAAAAGATAATCATATTTTATGGGTCCCGATAGGACTTTTGCTCGGCGTAGCAGTCGGCTCGGTTCCGGCTATAGGGATGAATTTCGGAATTCCTGTCTGCCTCGGTGCGGCGGCGCTTGCAGATATAATAGCGACAGTAATAAAAAAGCGCAGGGATAGCTGACCCCTGCGCTTTTGTCCGGTATTATGAGGCTTTTGATATATAAGCCTCGAGCCTTATATTAACGTTTTCCTGAAGATTCCTGTAGAAAAACTGGTAATCATACAGATGATATACTCCGTCCTCGAATATTGGAAGACCGGCGGGGTATTCTTTTGGGGAAACGTCCGGGACCTTAAGCGCGCCGCGCACGTCGTCTATATACGCGCCGGTAAGCTGGGGTATTTCCTCGGTGATATTTCCGTCATAGTCAGTGAAGCATGCTCCCAAATTCAAAGATTTGTCGGCGTATGTTCCATCGGTTTTCCAGTTCAGAGGATTTATGGCAAGCGTTTTTGTTCCTTTTGGTATCGTCAGCGAGTCGTCGATACTTTCGTCTTCGGAGTTGAAGGAGATAATGACTCCCGTATCGTCCTCGCCGGAGGCGAATTTAAGATGCGGGTATTCTTCGAGCTCTTCTTCTGTGATGTTCCAGCCTATTGCATAGCAGGCGACAAGCAGCTCGTTTATATCCGGATCGTCAAAGCAGTCCTTTAAAAGACGTATGCACATGTCCGCGCCCTGTGAAAAGCCGGCAAGGATTATAGGCTGCCCGTCGTTATATTCTTCCATATAATACTCAAAGGAGTCTTTTACATCTTCATACGCGAACGAAAGATATTCTTCACGCTCGTCGGCAGGCAGTTCATATACGCTCAAACCGGCCTGACGGTAATACGGCGCGAAAAATCTGGCATCTTCATCATAGATGCCCTTTTCCATGTTTGTAGCTCCTAAAAAGCTGGCCTTTGCATCTTCATCGTCAAGAGGCATATTCTGCGCTTCGTCAGAGCCTGAGTATACGGTAGGGCAGATAAAGAAGACGTCCGCAGCCGTACCGGTTTCGTCTGATTCAAGGTACGCCCAGTTTTGTGAAGCGGAGTAGTCCGTAACATCAGTGCCGTTCCCGCAGCCGCACAGGCTGAAAATAAATATCATTGTCAGAAAAAACGAAGTTATTTTTTTCATGTTTAATTTTACCTCTTATAAAATAAATTCTTTTACAGTATATACTAAAAATATCTTTTCTGCATAAAAAAATGACGCTATAATCTTTATGATCAAAATAATTTTGATATCACCTATAAATTCAAAGAGGAAATATGCGGATATTATGGAAAATAAGATAAGACTGATAGCTACGGACCTGGATTTTACACTTTTAAACGCAGATAAAGAGGTCTCGGAAAGGAACAGACGCGCGCTTGAGCTTGCGGCGAAAAAAGGCATACATATAGTGCCGGCGACAGGCAGGTTTTACGGCGGCATGCCGGAATGCATAAAAAGCATGGTTTTTATACGATATATCATAAGCATTAACGGCGCGTGCGTTTTCGACCTGAAAGAGGATAAAGAGATATTCAAAGCAGAGATACCAAAAGAGACGGCCGTAGATTTTATAGAGTTTACCGAAAATTATCCGGTAGCTTTTGACTGTTATATGAATAATGTTTCATACATGAACAGTACGTTTATAGCCGAGGCGGAAAGATATGCGCCTGACAGATATTATCTCGATATGTTTAAAAATCTTCGCATTCCCGTCGGGGATCTGAAGCAGGTCATAAAAGAGTCGGAGCACGACGTGCAAAAGATACAATGGTTCCTGACCGATATGTCGAAAAAAGAGGAATATATGCGCAAAATAGCTTCGGAATTTCCGGAGTTCATGGTGTCGTCGTCTGTTCCTAAAAACATCGAAATAAACATAAAAAAAGCGAATAAGGGCGAGGCGCTGACAGCGCTTGCGAATTATCTCGATATACCGGTCGAATGCACGGCGGCGTTTGGAGACGGCTCAAACGATCTGACGATGATACGTCATGCGGGAGTCGGGATAGCGATGGGCAACGCGATCGAAGAAGTAAAAGCTGCCGCGGATATCATAACGCTTCCGTATGATGAGGACGGAGTGGCGTACGGCATAGAAAAATTAGGGTAAGTGTCTAAAAAGGTATTGCAATGATAATGTATTTGCAATACCTTTTTAGCATTCATTGAAATATAAGTTATATAGAAAGCAAAGTTGTTTGTATATTACAAGAGTATTTCGTTTGGACTGTATGTATTTTTTTCTGCATGTCCGAGCAAATATAAAAAGGCATAAGCAGGAATGCGAATAATCCTTTGTCCGTTGGGTGCATTATGAAACCCGTAATCGTTCTGATATTTTGTGATTATGAAAGCAGAAGATGATTCGGAAACAAATTGACATATAGCACTGTCATCGGGAACAGGGGCAGCATTTCGATATTTTACTTCTATAAGTGTTCTTTTTGCGTTTGGGTAT
>DVOP01000126.1 GCA_018713465.1 Candidatus Alectryocaccobium stercorigallinarum
ATTATACAGAAGAAGAACTCAGATACTGCATAAACAACGCGTATGATTCAAAGTTTGATACGGAAGTCATAGCGCCGCTGCATAAAACGGAAAATGCGTATTTTTTAGAGCTTTTCCATGGAAAAACGATAGCATTCAAGGATATGGCGCTTTCGATACTGCCGTATCTTATGACGACTGCGGCGAAGAAAAATAATCTTAAAAATGAAATAGTCATACTTACCGCGACTTCCGGAGATACGGGTAAAGCTGCTCTTGCCGGTTTTGCCGACGTACCGGGAACGAGGATAATCGTATTTTATCCAAAGGACGGAGTCAGTCCTGTACAGGAACGCCAGATGGTGACGCAGAAGGGCGGGAACACATGTGTAATAGCTATCAAAGGGAACTTTGACGACGCCCAGACCGGCGTTAAAAAGATGTTTTCAGATAAAAAGCTGAATGAGGATCTGGACAAGGCCGGATTTCAGTTCAGCTCTGCGAATTCAATAAATATAGGCCGCCTTGTTCCGCAGATAGTTTACTATGTATACGCGTATCTTCAGCTTGTAAAGTCAAATGAGATAAAGGCCGGCGATAAAGTTAATTTTACGGTGCCGACAGGCAACTTTGGAAACATACTTGCAGCTTATTATGCCAAACTTATGGGACTTCCGGTTAATAAGCTCATATGCGCTTCGAATAAAAACAAGGTGCTTTTTGATTTCTTTAATACGGGAAAATACGACAGGAACCGTGAGTTTTATGTTACGTCTTCTCCGTCGATGGATATACTCGTATCGAGCAATCTTGAGAGGCTTATATATAAGATATCCGGTGAGGACGCTGCGGTCACCGCGAAGTGGATGAACGAACTTAGCGCGGACGGCACATACAGTATTTCAGATGAGCAGCAGATGAAGCTTTCGGACTTTGAGTCGGGATTCGCGTCGGAAGAAGAATGTGCGGCTGCGATAAAGGCTGTTTATGAAGAAGAAAAATATGTCATAGATCCGCATACGGCTGTTGGAGCCGCGGTTTATGCAAAATATTGTATGAGGACAGGAGATGAAACTCCGACTGTCATAGCTTCTACCGCCAGCCCGTATAAATTCGCGAGGAGCGTGCTTTCCGCGATAGATCATGACGCGTATGACGCTCATTCAGATATGGGGCAGTTTGACGACCTTAGCAAGGTATCGGGCGTGCCGGCTCCTGCTGCGATAGAAGAGCTTAAGAACGCTGAGGTAAGGCATAAACAAGTGGTCGAAACGCAGGAAATGCAGCAGGCCGTCAGGAAAAATCTCGGCATAAATTGACAAGTTAAAAGGTTTAATGGACAGGAGATGTGAATATGCTGAAAATAACATTGATACGTCATGGAAAAACCGAAGGAAATGAAAAAGGAAAGTTTATCGGCGTAACGGACGAACCGGTTTTAGAGGAGGAGAAAGAGGCGCTCGCCGATCTTCAGTTCCCGCCGGCACAGGCTGTATACAGCAGCCCGATGAAAAGATGTACAGAGACGGCGCAGATACTTTTTCCGTATGAAAAGGCCGTTATAATTCCCGAGCTTGCGGAGCGTGATTTTGGTTTATTCGAAGGTAAGACGTACAAAGAGCTTACTGAGGATCCGAAATATAAAGAATGGCTTGAAAATAAGGATATAATGTCATATCCGACAGGTGAGGACATTTCGGATTTCCACGCGAGGGTCGTTTCGGGATTTGAAAAAATAATAGACGACGCCGTAAAAAATAAAAAAACGGATATAGCGGTGATCGCGCACGGCGGAACTATAATGAGCATAATGTATATGTATGGATTTCCGAAGCAGCAGTATTTGGAATGGCTGGTAAAAAACGGCGAAGGATACAGGATAAGACTTTCTCCGGAAGAGTTTGCGGACGGAGCGGATAAAAAAGGAAGAAAGATCATTGTAGACGGTAAGATAGTCCGTCAATAATGTGTTCGGGAGATCAAAATGGCAGATTTAAATATAGCCGGGATTTGCTTCAATAAGTACGGAGCGAAGGTGGCTGAAAAACTTGATACAACCATAAACACATGGAAAAAAGAGGAAAATCAGGACATACAGGTAAGCTGGTTTATCAGAAACGCGATAAATCCGAGGCGTGAAATGTTTACCTCGCTTGAGATAAAGACTAATGACTGGACGGCTGAGAGATTCAAGGATACGGATGTTATCATATATATCTGCCCGTCGGTACAGGCGGTAAAGCATATTTCCGGAAGTATATCCGACCAGATGAGCGATCCGGCGGTACTTGTCATAGATGAAAAGGGCGAATACTGCGTTCCTCTCCTTTCGGGAAGGCGCGGCGAGGCGAACGATATCGGAGAGATGTTTGCGAGACGGGCCGATATAAAATATGTTAATCCGCTTATAGACGACCCGAGGTCGCGGTTCGACATTGAGGAATATGCGGCGAAAACAAACATGGTCATATCCAATACGGACTATGCGCGTGAGATAACCGCTGCGATAGAGTCGGGACATGAAGTCGGATTTTATACAAACTATCCGGTGCTCGGAACTATACCAGACAAGCTTATATGGTCTTCGGAAGCTCCGCTTGGGATATATGTAAGCCCGTCTTACCATACGGCATATTTCGACCATACGTTATGGCTTATACCGCGGTGTCTTGACATAGGTATAGTATGCGGGCTTGAGCATAACTATAAAACCGTAAGAAAAGCGGTGATGGCTGCGCTTCAGTCGATGAGCCTTTATCCGGAGGCTGTGGACAAAATAGCGACAATGAAGGGCTGCGAAGCTAATATCGCACTCCAGAGCATAGCGCTTGAGAGAAACGTACCGCTTATAACATATGAAGAAAGCGAGCTTAAAAAGATAACCGGACCGGACGGAGAGACGATGAATCCGGCGGAAGCGGCCGCGCTCAAGGCAAGCGAGGGCAAGCTCATAATAAATACGATAGAGCAGGACGGCGTGCTGATCGCTGTCGCAATGGAAAATATATATATTAAATTCTGAGATTTTTAATATGGCTTCAAATAAAATGAAAGTAGATATTTATACGGACGGCGCTGCAAGAGGAAATCCTGATGGACCGGGCGGATACGGCTGTATTTTGAGATACACGGATCCGGACGGGAATCTCCATGAAAGAGAGTATTCAGAAGGGTATAAGCAGACGACCAATAACCGTATGGAGCTGATGGCGGCCATAGCGGGGCTTGAAAAGCTCATTAAACCGTGTTCGGTCACTATTTATTCCGATTCTAAATATCTTACGGACGCTTTTAACAAACACTGGGTCGAAAGCTGGGTGCGTAAGGGCTGGAAAAGAGGAAAAAACGAAGACGTGAAAAATGTAGATCTCTGGAAGAGACTGCTTGACGCAATGAAGCCGCATGACGTCGAGTTTGTGTGGGTAAAAGGCCATGACGGGGACGACCTGAACGAAAGGTGCGACGCTCTTGCAACGGCGGCGGCCGACAGTTTGCGTTAAAAAGGCTTGCCAATTTTATTGGCTCATTTTATAATGATTAAGATATAAGCTGTTTAACAGGCTGTTTGGCCTGTTTGAAAAGGAGGATACAACATGGTTTCAGCTGGTGATTTTAGAAATGGAATTACATTAGAGATAGACGGAAACGTCGTTCAGGTCATTGAATTTCAGCATGTAAAACCCGGAAAGGGCGCCGCGTTCGTAAGAACAAAATTAAAAAACGTCATCAACGGCGGAGTTGTTGAAAAAACTTTCAGACCTACAGAAAAATTCCCTCAGGCGCGTATTGAGAGAGTAGATATGCAGTATCTCTACAATGATGGAGACCTTTTCTATTTCATGAATACGGAAACTTACGATCAGATAGCAGTAAATCAGGATACTATCGGCGATTCCCTTAAATTCGTAAAAGAGAACGAAATGGTTAAGGTTTGCTCATATCAGGGAAATGTATTTGCTATTGAGCCGCCGCTGTTTGTTGAGCTTGCAATAGCTGAGACAGAGCCGGGATTCGCAGGAAATACGGCGCAGGGCGCTACAAAACCTGCAACAGTAGAAACTGGAGCTCAGGTAAGCGTTCCGCTTTTCGTAAATCAGGGCGATGTTATCAAGATCGATACAAGGACCGGCGAATACTTAAGCCGCGTATAATTTCGTAATATTATTTGTCGTATAACATTTCTTAAGTTTTTATCAATTCAAAAAATACGGCGCCTTAGTAAAATAAGGCGCCGTGAGAAATCTTATTTCTGGTTTTAAAATCCTTTAATTATAATTAAATTTATTCTGTATTTGACTAAAATTATTCTATCTTTTTTTCATGGAATTTTAATTTAGAAAACAAAAATATTTCTATAGTTGTTTCAATTTTGTTCTTTTATTCATTTCAAAGGTTTTATCCCTGAATTTGCCAATTGAATATATTTAATAAGGCAGTCGGAGGACGCGCGTAAATAAGAAATAGCCGTCCCACTCTGGAAAAGTGACGAGGAATAAAGCGATAAGCGCTTTATAAATAAATTTTATATTTTTTCAGGAGGAAACAATATGATAACGAAAGAAAAACCGAAACAG
>DVOP01000127.1 GCA_018713465.1 Candidatus Alectryocaccobium stercorigallinarum
ACTATAGTTTTTGATCCTTACGCTCAGGCGGATTACTTGAAAAAAGGTAAAGATAAAGAGCGCAAAGAGCAGCGTCAGCGCGAAGAAGAGTATTTTGCAAATAAGTGGAAAGAAGAGAGCGATAAAGGAGATCCATATCGTGTGGAGATTACAGACCTTTCAAAAATCGACTTCTCAAACCCAGAGGAATTTTTATAAAACAAATACAAAAAAGACCGGTTATCCGGTCTTTTTCGCTTCGTTTAATGAGGGGGGAGATAGTAAGTAGTTGATTAACTATCTGTCATATAATGTACCCTGAATATATGATTAAAGTGTGTACGTGTCCTAAAAGAAGTCTTAAAAAAATAAAGAAATCATAAACTTTTCATTGGAGCGGGTCTTGAATTATGTATACCGTGAATGATTACTGCCGTGATATTTTCGGCGAAAAGATATATAAAATAAGCTTGAACGGAGGAATGACATGTCCTAACCGCGACGGAACGCTCGGCACGGAAGGCTGCATATTTTGCTCCGCGGGCGGCTCGGGCGACTTCGCGGTCGATTTTTTTAAAGACAGTTCATTGAATCCCGCGACTGACGGTTCCAAAGAAGGCTCTGGAAATTTTGCTGCTGATATTCCTGACGGCTGCATGACAGATACAAAGATAAAAGCCGCAAAGCAGAAGGTGAAAAGCAAATACAAGGGCTCGCGTTTTATAGCGTATTTCCAGGCATATACGAACACATACGCGCCGGCAGACTATCTGCGCAGGCTTTATATGCCGGTAATAAAAAGAGACGACATCGCCGCGCTTTCGATAGCTACGAGACCCGACTGCCTGCCGGAAGAAGTCCTTGACCTTATAGAAGAAATGAATAAAATAAAACCCGTCTGGGTGGAGCTGGGACTGCAGACCGCAAACGATAAAACGGCGGAGTATATAAGGCGCGGTTATAAAACAGCAGTTTATGACAAAGCGGTAAAAGAGCTGAATGAAATTGGAGTCCATACGATAACGCACGTTATACTCGGGCTTCCGGGCGAAGGACCGGACGATATGGTATCCACGGTAAGGCACGTGGTGTCAGCCGGCAGCAGAGGTATAAAGCTGCAGCTGCTCCATGTGCTTAAGGGAACGGATCTGGAAAAAGAATATTTGAACGGAAACTTTAAGGTCTTAGAATTTGACGAATATCTCGATATACTGGAAAAATGCGTAAGCTGCATTCCGGACGATGTGGTAATACACCGCTTAACAGGCGACGGGCCGAAGAAATTGCTTGTGGCGCCTCTTTGGAGCGCCGATAAAAAAAGAGTGCTGAACGCGGTAAAAAAGCGGTTTGGAATATAAAATCCCGGATAAATAAGTATGATTCACAGTATGTTTAAATTTATAAAATAAAGGCAGGTTGTGAACTTTTTGGTTTTATGCTATGATACTATAGTTTAAGAATCATTTATTTTAAAGTGGAGAATAAGTATGTACAAGAAAGTCGACACGAGTCTCGATTTCGTTTCGCGTGAGAAAGATGTTCTGGACTTCTGGAACAAGAATAAGATATTTGAAAAGAGCCTGAAGGAAAGAGAGGGCGATCCAATATATACGTTCTATGACGGCCCGCCTACGGCGAACGGCAAGCCGCATATAGGACATGTTCTTACCCGTGTTATCAAGGATATGATACCGAGATACAGGACTATGAAGGGCTACGAGGTTCCGCGTAAGGCCGGCTGGGATACGCACGGACTTCCGGTAGAGCTCGAGGTCGAGAAAAAGCTCGGTCTTAACGGCAAGGAGCAGATCGAAGAATACGGAATGGAGCCTTTTATCCAGGAGTGCAAGGAAAGCGTCTGGAAATATAAAGGCATGTGGGAGGATTTCTCCGATAAGGTAGGCTTCTGGGCCGACATGGAGCACCCCTACGTCACATATGACAATGATTTTATCGAGTCCGAGTGGTGGGCTTTAAAGAAGATATGGGAAAAAGGCCTTTTATATAAAGGCTTTAAAATAGTGCCTTATTGTCCGCGCTGCGGAACTCCGCTTTCGGCGCAGGAGGTAGCGCAGGGCTATAAGACCCTCAAGGAGCGTTCAGCTATCGTACGCTTTAAGGCTAAAGACGAGGACGCGTATTATCTCGCATGGACGACTACTCCGTGGACGCTTCCGTCAAACCTCGGCCTCTGCGTGAATCCGGACGAGGAATACTGCAAGGTAAAGGCGGCTGACGGATACACATATTATATGGCGAAAGCCCTGCTCGACAAAGTCCTTGGAGAGCTTGGCGACGGGGAAAAAGGCGTAAAAGCCTATGAAATAATAGATACATGCAAGGGCAAAGACCTTGAGTACAGGGAATATGAGCCGCTGTTCGATTACACGGGCGAGGCTGTGAAAAAACAGGGCAAAAAAGCTCATTTCATCATATGCGACAGCTATGTAACGATGACCGACGGTACCGGTATCGTACATACCGCGCCCGCGTTCGGCGAGGACGACAACCGCGTATGCCGCAAATACGGCATGCCGTTCGTTCAGTTCGTAGACAGCAAGGGCGAGATGACAAAGGAAACTCCGTATGCCGGCGTTTTCGTTAAAAAAGCCGACCCGATGGTGCTCAAAGATCTTGAAGAGCAAGGCAAGCTTTTCTCGGCTCCTAAGTTCGAGCATGAATATCCGCATTGCTGGAGGTGCGATACTCCTCTTATTTACTATGCGCGTGAGTCATGGTTCATTCAGATGACCGCGGTAAAAGAGGATCTTATAAGAAACAACAATACTATCAACTGGATACCGGAGAGCATAGGAAAAGGCCGTTTCGGCGACTGGCTTGAAAACGTCCAGGACTGGGGTATATCCAGAAACCGCTATTGGGGAACGCCTTTAAATATATGGGTGTGCGAAGACTGCGGACATATGCATTCGATCGGAAGCATAGCTGAACTGAAGGAAATGTCGGACAACTGTCCGGACGATATCGAGCTTCACCGTCCGTACATCGACGAGGTGACTGTAAAGTGTCCTAAGTGCGGAAAAGTGATGAAACGCGTGCCGGAGGTTATTGACTGCTGGTTCGATTCGGGTTCTATGCCGTTCGCGCAGCACCATTATCCTTTTGAAAACGAAGAACTGTTCAAGCAGCAATTCCCGGCGAAATTCATTTCAGAAGCTGTAGACCAGACAAGAGGCTGGTTCTATTCGCTGCTGGCGATATCGACGCTTCTGTTCAATAAAGCGCCGTATGAAAATGTTATAGTGCTTGGCCATGTCCAGGACGAAAACGGACAGAAGATGAGCAAGTCGAAGGGCAACGCGGTAGATCCGTTTGAGGCGCTCGCGACATACGGAGCGGACGCTATCCGCTGGTATTTCTATATAAACAGCGCTCCGTGGCTTCCAAACAGGTTCCACGGCAAGGCCGTTCAGGAGTATTCGAGAAGATTCATGGGAACTCTCTGGAACACGTATGCCTTCTATGTGCTGTATGCCGAAATAGACGGATTTGACCCGACAAAATATAAACTGGAATACGACAAGCTCGGTATTATGGACAAGTGGCTGCTTTCGAGACTGTATTCTACGATCAAAACAGTCGACAATAATCTCGCGAATTATAAGATACCGGAGACCGCAAGGGCGCTCGACAGTTTTATAGACGACTGCAGCAACTGGTATGTAAGGCGTTCAAGAGAGAGATTCTGGGCGAAGGGCATGGAGCAGGATAAAATAAACGCCTATATGACGCTCTATACCGCGCTTTCGGAGTTCTCAAAAGCGGCGGCGCCGATGATACCGTTTATGACCGAGCAGATATATCAGAACATAGTTCGCAGTGTGGACAGCTCGGTTCCGGAAAGCATACACCTTTGCGATTTTCCGAAAGTAAAAGAGGAGTGGATAATCCCTGAATTAGAGGAAAACATGGCGAACCTCCTCGACGTAGTCGTTTTGGGAAGGGCGTGCAGGAACGCGGCCAACATAAAGAACCGCCAGCCGCTCGCGAAAATGTATGTAAAGAGCGGATTTACGCTCGACAAGCTCTATGTCGACGTAATAGCGGACGAGCTCAATATAAAAGAAGTATGCTTTACAGACGATATCGAGGGCTTCGTTTCATATTCGTTCAAGCCGCAGCTTAAGACGGTCGGACCCAAGTTCGGAAAATTAGTCGGAGGCATAAGGAACGCGCTTGCAAACATAGACGGAAGCGCGGCTATGGCGGAGCTTAAGAGCAGCGGAAAAATAACGCTTGATATCGACGGGAATACAGTCGAACTTGCCGAAGAGGACCTGCTTATCGAATCGGCGAAGGTTGAGGGATATATTTCCGAATCCAACGCGAACGCGACCGTCGTACTTGACACGAACCTTACGCCGGAGCTTATTACAGAGGGCTTTGTGCGTGAGATAATAAGCAAAGTGCAGACAATGCGTAAAGAAGCCGGCTTTGAGGTCATGGATAAAATCATCCTGTATGCCGCGGATAATGAAAAGATATGCGGCATACTTGCTGATAATAAAAATGAAATATGCAGTGAGGTACTCGCAAACGATATTGTGCTTGGAAAGACCGACGGGTATGTAAAAGAGTGGAATATCAACGAAGAAAAAGTGACGATGGGAGTGGTAAAAGCCTGATGTTAAACAGCGTGAATCTTATTAAAGAAGAATTTAAGAGACAGCTCAGGGAAGACATAAGGAACTCGTTCAGAAGAGATCTGGAAGACGCGACTATGCACCAGATTTATCTTTCAATATGCCATGTGCTCAGAGACGATATAATCGACGCATGGATGGATACTCAGAAGAAAATTAAAACAGAAGATCCGAAGATAGTATATTACATGTCTATGGAATTCCTTACCGGAAGATATCTCGGCAACAACCTCATAAGCCTTTCGTATTATGACGTTGTAAAAGAGGCTCTTGAGGAGCTCGGCCTCGATATCAACGCGGTCGAAGATGAAGAGCGCGATCCGGCTCTCGGAAACGGAGGACTCGGACGTCTGGCTGCCTGCTTTATGGATTCACTGGCTACGCTCGGTTATCCGGCATACGGCTGCGGCATCAGATACCACTATGGCATGTTCAAACAGAAGATCGAGAACGGATATCAGGTCGAAGTGCCGGACAACTGGCTCGAAGACGGCTCATATCCGTTTGAACTGAAGCGTCCGGAATATGCAAAGGAAATACGCTTCGGCGGCAGGGTCGCGATAAAATACGACGAGGAAACCGGAAGAAGTACATTCAATCAGGAGGACTATGAAGTAGTAAAGGCCGTTCCATATGACCTCCCGGTCATCGGATACGGAAACAGGGTAGTAAATACCCTGCGTATTTGGGACGCCGAGCCGATGAACGAGTTCCAGCTCGCTTCATTTGATAAGGGAGATTATTTCAAGGCCGTAGAGCAGACGACGCTTGCGAAAAATATTACGGAGGTGCTCTACCCGAACGACAACCATATCCAGGGAAAAGAGCTCAGGCTCAAACAGCAGTATTTCTTTGTTTCTGCGAGCATACAGACTGCTATTGCAAAATATAAACAGAATCACGACGATATACATCAGCTTGCTGAAAAGGTCGTGTTCCAGATGAATGATACGCATCCGACCGTAGCGGTCCCGGAGCTTATGCGTATACTTCTCGACGAGGAAGACCTCACATGGGACGAAGCGTGGGAGATAACGACCCATGCCTGTGCGTACACGAACCATACAATTATGTCGGAAGCGCTTGAAAAATGGCCGATAGACATATTCAGCCGTCTGCTTCCGCGTATCTATCAGATCGTAGAGGAGATCAACAGGAGATTCTTAAATAAGATAAATGAAATTTATCCGGGCCAGCAGGATAAGATAGACAGCATGGCTATTTTAAAGGACGGGCAGGTAAGGATGGCAAATCTGGCTATCGTCGGAAGCTTTTCGGTCAACGGCGTGGCAAGGCTCCACACGGAAATACTCGAGAAGCGCGAGCTTCGGGATTTCTATGAGATGATGCCTGATAAGTTCAACAACAAGACGAACGGCGTAACGCAGAGACGCTTCCTGCTCCACGGAAACCCGCTCCTTTCTGACTGGATAACGTCAAAGATAGGCTCGGAATGGACCGTCGATCTCAATGAAATGAAGAAGCTGCTTCCTCTTGTCGAGGACGAGGACGCGCTTGGCGAATTCATGCAGATAAAGCATGAGAATAAAAAGAGGCTCGCTGCCTACATACTCGAGCACAACGGCGTAAAGGTCGATCCCGATTCCATATTCGACGTTCAGGTAAAGAGGCTGCATGAATATAAGAGGCAGTTCCTCAACGTGCTGCATATAATATATCAGTATCTTAAATTAAAAGAAGACCCGGATATGTATATGCACCCGAAGACATATATTTTCGGAGCAAAGGCAAGCGCAGGATATTACAGGGCGAAGAGCATAATCAAGCTTATAAACAGCGTTGCAAACGTAGTAAATAACGATACGGATGTTGCGGGAAGGATAAAAGTAATATTCATCGAGGACTACAGGGTCAGCAACGCGGAAATGATATTTGCGGCTTCCGATATATCAGAGCAGATATCTACCGCCAGCCGAGAAGCGTCGGGAACAGGAAATATGAAGTTCATGATGAACGGCGCGCTTACGCTTGGAACAATGGACGGAGCTAACGTAGAGATAGTTGAGGAAGTCGGTGAGGCGAACGCATTTATATTCGGTCTTTCCGCTGAAAAGGTAATGGAGTATGAGCGCAACGGCAATTACAGACCGTGGGAGCTTGTAAACGCCGATCCTGATATACAGAAAGTATTGAATACTCTTATCGACGGAACTTTCTCGAACGGCGATACAGAAATGTTCAGGGATCTGCATGATTCGCTTCTTTACAGAGACAGACCGGACATGTACTTTATAATCGCGGATTTCAAGGATTACGTAAGAGCGCAGGAAGAAACCTCAAAGAAATACGCGGATAAGAAGGTATGGGCTGCTTCGGCGCTTACGAATACCGCTATGTGCGGAAAATTCAGTTCCGACCGTACGATTCAGGATTATGTAGACGATATTTGGCATCTGGAAAAATTATAAGGAGAACTCATGGACAGAACAGAATACCAGGAGAAACTGGAGGAGCTTCAGGAATATCTGCAGATAAAAGATTATAAGGCTGCTTTAGATCTGGTAAACGGTATTGACTGGAAAAAAGTAAAAAGCGTGCGCACACTGAATATGGTGGCGGACGTCTATGAGGTCAACCGTGATTATGATAAATGCATATACGTACTCAATCTTGCTTTAGGAAGGTCTTCGATCGGTAAAAGTATTCTGTACAGGCTTACGGAAGTATCAATAAAGCAAAAAGATATAGCAGCGGCGCAGGACTATTACAAACAGTACTGTAAGCTTGGTTCGCGTGACAACGGCAAGCTTCTTCTTGAATATAAGCTCGCGAAGGCCATGAAAAAGCCGCTTCAGGAGCAGATAAGGATACTTGAGAACTATAAGGAAAGAGAATACACCGAGAAATGGTCGTATGAGCTTGCTTTATTGTACAGCAGGGTCGGTGAAATAAATAAATGTGTCGACGCCTGCGACGACCTTATACTGTGGTTTTCGGAAGGGAAATATGTCCTTAAGGCAATGGAGCTCAAGAAGAAATACAGACCTCTCACAGCGTCACAGCAGGCATATTATGACAAAGAACAAAAGGATTCCGACGCGAGGGTATTGTTCCGGACTTCTCAGATAGAGGGGCTTGCTGAGTTTGAGAACGTGAAGAAAAAGGATTCCGTTTTCGACATCATGGACAAAGCGGGAGCGGAAGTGACAAAGGACGCTAAGATCTCAGATACGGATACTGTTCCGCTTGCGTCAGAGGAGATAAGCAGCGTTCCGCTTACCTCGCATGAATTTATGGGCGGACGTCCTGATCTTAAGGCACAGCTTGAAAAGAGCATGCATGACATTGAGGGCGAACAGAAAGAGGAAACAGCGTCAGAAGAAGCTAAAGCTGAGGAAACTGCGGATGAAGCTGTAACAGAGGAAGTTCCGGCAGAAGAGACTCATACCGAAGAAGCTCAGGCTTCTGAGGAAAAAGCGGAGCAGCCGGCTGAGGAAGCGCCGAAAAAACCTGAAATAATCTGGGATGACAGGGAGATACCGGATCCGGAACCGACTCCGGAAGAAAAGCTTACTCACACTATTCCGCTTGACAAGGTAGGACAGAATACTATTCCGATATCGCTTGAGGAGGTGCTGAAAAGCGAAACTCCCGAAGAGAGGCGCATACGTATACTTAACAACGCTATGCCTACGAAGATGAGCGACCTGCAAAGACAGATATTTACTTATTTTGCGCGTATACCGGGAATGGACAGTCAGATCCTCAATGCGATGAGCAGCGTTTACGAGTATGCCGGAGAGCATACTTCAAAGAACGGAAACATTGCCGTAATGGGAGCGGTCGGAACCGGAAAATCGCGCCTAAGTGAGGGACTTATTACCGCTATGTGCAGCGATATGGGCCTTGACGTTGCCAAGATCGCAAGGATAAAGGGCGACAAGATGAATGAGCTCGACCCCGCTAAAGTCGTTGACAGAATGTCAGGCGGTTTCTTTGTAATAGAAAATGCCGGAGATATGAGCGAGGCGACGGTCGACAAGCTTAACAAAGCCATGGAATTTCGCACGGACTGCATGATACTTATAATAGAAGACGAGAAGAACGCTATGCGTGCGCTTCTGAATAAATATCCTGAGTTCGCGGATAAATTCCCGAGCGTGATATCGATCCCGGTATTTACAAACGACGAGCTTGTGGCTTTTGCGAGGACATATTGTTCCGAAAATAAATGTCAGATGGACGAGCTCGGAGTGCTGGCTCTTTACAGCATAATAAGCAGCGGACAGTCTGAGGACCACCCGATGACTATATCCGAGGTAAAGGAAATCCTTGACGTAGCTATCTCGAAAGCAAAGAGAGGCGGCAGGCGCGGACGTAAGAGCGCGAACAAAGATAAAACTATTATACTTTATGAGAAGGATTTTGCTTGACATTTTAATCCGCTTAAAATATAATAACATTCGCTGGTAAAATTTAAGCGAACGGTACAGCAATGTACCGAATCGAAGCGTGGCTCAGTTTGGTAGAGCGCTGCGTTCGGGACGCAGAGGCCGCAGGTTCAAATCCTGTCGCTTCGATCCTTACTTAAAAGAGGTTTCGGATCTTCCGAAACCTCTTTTTTGATAAAGTCTATTTTTTTGAATGCAAATTTTGAAAGCATTTCTCACCATAGCAGTCGTTCCTTTCAGCCATAACCGCTCGGCGTGCTCACATATATTTATTTCGCCGCCGAGCATGTCTTCAAGCTCCTTTGTGCAATATGGTTCGCAATTGCTTTCAATAATTTGCTCATTCAATGCTGTACAAAAATTTCAAAAGTATAGTTCGGGAACGAAAATGAAAGTTTTAAACTTTGGTCTTGCAAAAATAAAATTAAATGATACAATAAAGTTCGTCACTGTCATAGAAAAAGGCGCTTGAGTTGGCGTACTATTCAAAAAGGAGAGCGATATGTGGGTTGCCGGTGATTGGAAAGATTATCAGGTCATTGATACCTCGTCGGGAGAAAAGCTTGAAAGATGGGGGAAATATATATTGCAAAGACCGGATCCGCAGGTCATATGGAATACGCCAAAAGTAAATCCATTGTGGAAAAAGGTAAACGCCCATTACCACCGGAGCAGGTCCGGGGGCGGCGAATGGGAGTTTTTCGATCTGCCGGACGAATGGAGCATTTCATATAAATCGCTCAGATTCAGGCTTAAGCCTTTCAGCTTCAAGCATACGGGACTGTTCCCGGAGCAGGCTGTGAACTGGGACTGGATGGCGGATAAGATACGCAGCGCAGGCAGGCCGATAAAAGCTATAAACCTTTTCGCGTATACGGGCGGAGCCACGGCCGCCATGCTGGAAGCAGGCGCGCATGTCACGCATGTCGACGCGTCCAAGGGAATGGTCGGCTGGGCCAAGGAAAATGCGGCGGCGTCAGGGCTTGCGGACAGGCCGGTCAGATGGATAGTAGACGACTGCAGGAAATTTGTTGAAAGAGAGATAAGACGCGGAAATCACTATGACGCTATAGTGATGGATCCTCCGTCATATGGCAGAGGCCCTAAAGGGGAGATCTGGAAGATGGAAGATTCGATATATGATTTCCTTATTTTGTGCGAAAAGATACTGAGTGATAAGCCGCTGTTCTTTGTACTTAATTCATATACGACAGGACTCGCGCCCGCCGTGCTTGAATATCTTCTTGCAACGGTGCTTAAGAAACACAGGGGAAGCGTAAAAGCAGACGAGATAGGACTTCCGGTAAAGGAAAACGGTCTCGTGCTTCCGTGCGGGGCGTGCGGACGATGGTTGGCAGAGTAATAAAAGCTTTTATATATATTTAAAGAAGAGAGAGGAGATTTCAATGAAGCCGTATTCAATAAGAAGCAATGAGGAATTAGCAGCAGAAAAGAAAGAACTTGAAAAGAAATATGAGGAATTTAAAGCGAGAGGACTTAAGCTTGATATAACAAGAGGAAAACCGTCGGCGCTTCAACTCGACCTTTCGGAGCCTCTTCTGACCGCGGTCGTTAAAAACGAAGACTGCCGCGCGGCTGACGGAACAGACTGCAGGAATTACGGACTGCAGAACGGAATACCGGAGATGAGGGAGCTTATGGGTCAGATAGCGGGCGCTCCGGCGGACCAGACTATCGTATGCGGAAACGCAAGCCTTAATATAATGTTCGACACAGTTTCAAGAGCGTTTACGCACGGTATCTGCGGAAATACTCCGTGGGGAAAATTAGATAAGGTAAAATTCCTCTGCCCGGTTCCGGGATATGACAGGCATTTCGCTGTAACCGAGCATTTCGGCGTTGAAATGGTAAACGTTCCTATGCTTCCTACCGGTCCGGATATGGATATGGTCGAAGAGCTTGTATCGAAAGACGATTCGATCAAGGGTATCTGGTGCGTTCCGAAATATTCAAATCCTCAGGGAATAACCTATTCTGATGAGACCGTCAGAAGATTCGCGCGTCTTAAACCGGCGGCAGACGATTTCAGGATATTCTGGGACAACGCGTACGGACTTCATCATCTTTATAACGATGAGAGCAAGCAGGATAAGCTTCTCAACATAATCGAGGAGTGCGAAAAAGCCGGAAATCCGGATCTCGTATTCGTATTCTGCTCGACATCAAAGATAACATACGCCGGAGCGGGCGTAGCGGCTATTGCTTCTTCAAAGAAAAATATTGCTGAGATCTCTAATCATATAAAATACCAGACTATCGGTTCGGACAAGATGAATCAGCTCCGTCATATCAAGTTCCTTAAAGATTTTGACGGACTTAAGGCGCAGATGGCTAAACACGCAGACCTTTTAAGGCCGAATTTCGAGATGGTATATAAAAAGCTTAACGAACATCTCGGCGGACTCGAGATAGCTAAATGGACCGAACCAAAGGGCGGATACTTCATCTGCTTCGAAGCGCTTGACGGCTGCGCTGCGGATATCGTTAAGATGGCAAAAGAGGCCGGACTTAGCCTTACTGAAGCGGGTTCCGTATTCCCGTATCATAAAGATCCGCGCGATTCATATATAAGGATAGCGCCAAGTATGCCTCCGGTACACGAGCTTGAAATGGCCGGAGATCTGTTCGGACTTTGCGTAAAAATAGTTAGTATCAATAAACTGTTGGCAGAAAGGGCTTGAGGGGTTATAATCATAAGAAGAACCTAAATCTTATGATTTTATGACCAGGGAGAGCCATATTGAAAAACTTATCTAAAAAAGCGATAATTCGTATTATAATAATAGCTGCGGCGGCTGCGGCAGCTATTATTGTTGTCTTTCTTTTTATGACTCGCAGCGAATATTATGAGAAGCGTTTCTTCCCTAATACATATATAAACGGCTGGGACGCTTCAAACCTGACGGCGACGGAGATGAAAGCCGATCTTCAGGCGCAGCTTAACGGATACAAGCTGACGATCGAAAAAAAGGACGGTTCGTCTGAAGAGATTACGGGAGTGCAGCTCGGGCTTAAGTATGTCGACGACAATGCGGTTGATGAGATTTTAGAGGCTCAGGACGGCTCGCAGTGGCTTTCGCATATTTCAAAGACCGAAGAGTTTACGGTCGACGTTGATTTTACATATGATGAATCGGCCGTAACAAAGGCAGTGGATTCGCTTGAATGTACAAACGCGGCAAATGTGACTGCTTCTGAGAACGCATATGTGGAGCTCACCGACAGCGGCTTTACGATCGTGCCCGAGGTGGAAGGAAACGAAGTCGACAAAGAAAAGCTCTGCGAAGCCGTTGAAAAGGCCGTTGAGGAAGGTACGGAAAGTATAAATTTGAAAGAGGCCGGGCTCTATGTAGAACCGTCCGTCAAAAAGGACGATCAGGCGCTTATAGATTCGATGAATACATGCAATCAGATGATATCGGCACAGATAACGTATGATTTTGTGGATTCGCAGTGGGTCGTAGATAAAGATGAGCTTATATCGTGGCTTGTCCAGAATGAGGACGGGACCTATACGCTGAACTATGATTCGGTTTATGAGTGGGTGCACAATATGGCTTACGAAACAGATACATTCGGGCTTTCGCACAAATTCATGACGTCTTACGGAGTCGAGGTGCAGCTTGAGGGCGGCGGCGATTACGGCTGGTGCATAGACAAAGATCTTACCACGCAGCATTTATACGAATATCTTACAGCGGGTACTGTTGCGACCGTAGAGCCGGATTATCTGTTCACGGCGATGGACAGATCGTCGAATGACATCGGCGGAACGTATGTTGAGATCTGTATATCGACGCAGACCATGTGGTTTTACTATGAGGGAGAGCTGCTGGTGGAAACGCCTGTAGTTACAGGAAATGTTTCGACCGGACACGCGACGCCTTCAGGAAGCGTCTGGGCGATAGACGCAATGAAGACAGACTGGAAGTTCAGGCCGTATGCGAACGCGTACAGCGACTACTGGATGCCGTTTAACGATCAGGTAGGTATCCACGACGCTTCATGGCAGCCTTGGGGCAGTTCTACCGTCAATACTTATCTTACGGCGGGAAGCCACGGGTGTGTAAATACGCCTCTTGACGCTGTAAGGACGATATATGAGCATGTACAGATCGGAACGCCGGTCATAGTTTATTACAGTGTAGATCAGGTTCACGGGCCGGATCCGACAGCGGATCTTGAGCCGGGCGCATGATATATAGGAGAGAAAAATGAAGATAGCAGTTTTGGCCGGAGGGTCGAGCACGGAAAGATCGGTTTCGATAGTTTCTGGGACCGAGGTGGCAAAAGCTCTTGAGTCAAAGGGGCACAACGTGTTTCTTATAGATATGTTTTACGGCTGCGCAAATGAAGCGGCCGCGTCAGCGTTTGACAAATCTTTTGATATCGCTGCGGTTTCCGATGAGATGAACAGGAATACGGCGTCGATAGACGAGGATCGCAAAGCGCGAAAAGAGCTTATAGGACCGAATGTTTTGGAGGTCTGCAAAAAAGCGGACGTTGTTTTCCTTGCGCTTCACGGCTCTAACGGAGAGGACGGAAAGGTGCAGGCTATGTTCGACCTGTACGGGATAAAATATTCCGGCACCGGATATTTAAGCAGCGCTATCGCAATGGACAAGGCTCTTACGAAACAGTTTTTTAACTGGAACAAAGTGAATACGCCTTCAGGAGCCGAGATACACAAAACGGATAAAGACAAATCGTACAGCCGGTATGGAATCGGTCTTCCGGTAGTCGTTAAACCGTGCTGCGGAGGTTCGAGCGTCGGCGTCGCTATAGCAAAGACCGATGAAGAATACAGGAAAGCTCTTGAAGACGCCTTCTCGTATGAGGACAGGGTCGTTATTGAGGAATATATAAGCGGGCGTGAATTTTCCGTCGCAGTTGTAGACAAAACAGCTTATCCGGTCATAGAGATCGCTCCGGTAGAGGGTTTTTACGATTATAAGAATAAGTATAACGCCGGTATGACTGTAGAGACGTGCCCTGCTGAGCTTTCGGAAGAAAAGACAAGGGAAATGCAGGAACTGGCCGTAAAGGGCGCAGAGGCGCTCGGAATAACCGGCTATTGCAGACTTGATTTTATGATGAGCGGAGACGGAACGCTGTACTGCCTTGAAGCCAATACGCTTCCGGGAATGACTCCTACAAGTCTTATCCCGCGCGAGGCCGCTGTTCTTGGAACTGGCTTTGCTGAACTTTGTGAAAAGCTGCTCGGATTGTAAACAGCAGATCTTTAAAACGGAAATATTTCAAATGAAAAAAATGAATTTAGAGGAAATAAGCGCGGCATGCGGCGGACAGCTTGTTTCCGGTAAAGATATAATAATAACAAGCATAGTTACAGACAGCAGAAAAGCGGACGCAGGCTGCCTGTTTGCGGCTATAAAGGGCGAAAGAACAGACGGACATAATTTTATAAAAACCGCCGCGCAGCAGGGTGCGGCAGCCGTTTTATGCGAAAAAGCGCCTGAAAATACAGATATTCCATATATCCTGACGAGCTCGACACTGAAAGCTCTTCAGGATATTGCCGCATATATATTAAAAAAAGCCGAAATACCTGTGGTCGGTATTGGCGGAAGCGTCGGAAAGACGAGCACGAAAGAGGCTGTGGCAGCCGTGCTTTCGCAGAAGTATTCCGTATTAAAAACGGAGGCGAATTTTAACAACAATCTCGGCCTTCCGCTCACCGTATTCAATTTAGAGGAGAGCAACAACGCGGCCGTCCTTGAGATGGGGATAAGCGATTTTGGCGAAATGCACCTGCTTGCGTCGATCGCAAGGCCGGACATCTGTATCCTTACGAATATAGGCGACTGCCATCTGGAAAACTTAGGCGACAGGGCGGGGGTATTCAAAGCCAAAACGGAGATGTTCGATTTCCTTGAGCCGTCGGGCCATATTATCCTTAACGGAGACGACGAGTATCTAAAAAATGTCGGAGATGTCAACGGCGTGAAACCGATATTTTTCGGACTTGAAAAGGCGAACGACTTCTGGGCCGATAACATAAAGGCGGCCGGGATATACGGTATCTCATGCGACATACATGGTCCGGAAGCAAAGTTTTCGACGCTCATTCCGAAACCGGGACTGCACATGGTCTATAACGCGCTTGCGGCTGCGGCGGCGGGCTCTGTAATGGGGCTTTCGCCGGAAGAGATAAAACGTGGAATAGAACAGCAGGAAAACGTCGGCGGACGTTTTAATATAATAGAAAAAAACGGTATAACTATCATAGACGATTGCTACAACGCCAATCCTATGTCGATGAAGGCGTCGCTTGAGTCGTTAAGCCGCGCGGATTCGAGGCGCGTCGCTGTGCTCGGGGATATGGGAGAACTCGGAAAAAATGAAAAAGAGCTGCACGGACAGGTAGGAGAATTTGCCGCGGGTCTTCCGCTCGACGCCGTTATATGCATAGGAAGCTTAAGCAGATATATAGCTGAAAAGGCGGCGGAAAATCCTGCCATACAGGTCGTATGCTTTGACGACAAGGAAAGCTTTTTAAAGGACAAAGGCAGCTATATAAAAAGCGGAGATACGGTGCTCGTTAAGGCTTCGCATTTCATGGATTTTAAAAATATAGTAAATGAGCTTGCAGGGGATTGACGAAAAATATACAGGGGAGATAAACGTATATGAAATTATTGACAGTTACGGTTCCGTGTTATAATTCTGAAAGCTACATGGACAAATGTCTGGAATCTTTGCTTGCAGGGGGAGACAATGTCGAGATAATAATAGTAGACGACGGTTCTACAAAGGACAGGACACCGGAGATAGCAGACGAATATGCGGCGAAATATCCTAATATCGTCAAAGTTATACACCAGGAAAACAAAGGACACGGCGGAGCCGTAAACACAGGGATAGAAAACGCCACGGGATTATATTTCAAGGTGGTGGACAGCGACGACTGGGTAGACGAGGGCGCGTTTCTGCGCATATTGAAAACGCTCGAGAACATAGTTAAAGGACCTGAGAACGTAGACGTTTTTATTGCAAACCATGTCTATGAAAAAGTCGGAAAGAAAAAGAAAAAGGTCATGCGGTTTGTGAAGAGCTTCCCGCAGGATAAGATCTTCAAATGGGAAGATATGGATCCGCTCGACGCGGCACATTATGTTCTCATGCATGACGTTATATACAGGACTGAAATATTAAGAGAGTCGAAGCTCCGCCTGCCGGAGCACACGTTCTATGTGGATAACATATATGCGTTCGTACCGTTCAGCAAGGTAAAAACTCTGTATTATACGAACGAGAATCTCTACAGATATTACATAGGGCGCGGCGATCAGTCTGTAAATGAGCAGATCATGATGTCGAGGATAGACCAGCAGATAAACGTCAATAATATAATGATAGATTATATGTCTGAATTCGGCAGCAGGCTTAGAGGAAAGAAGAAGAAATTTATGGCTCACGAGCTCAGCATAATCATGGTCGTCACATCGGTCCTTCTGATGAGGATAGGCAACGATGAGGCGCTCCAGAAAAAGAAAGAGCTCTGGAAGAGGTTCAAAGAAAAATGTCCGTACACATATAAGAAGCTCAGATACAGTTTCCTCGGACAGGCTATGCTTCCGACGACCAAAATGGGACGCAAGCTGACGCTTCTTGGCTATAAGATATGCAATAAGATATACGGATTTAATTAAGTCATTCTGGCGGGGTATGTGCTGTGAGGATAGGAAACGGATATGACGTACATAAGCTTGTCAGCGGCAGGGAGCTTATTTTGGGCGGCGTGAATATACCTTTTGAAAAGGGCCTTTTAGGGCATTCGGACGCAGACGTGCTCGTGCATGCAATAATGGACGCGCTGCTCGGGGCGGCGGCATTAAGGGATATAGGATATCATTTCCCGGACACCGACCCGAAGTTCAAGGGGATATCGAGCATTGAGCTGCTTAAAAGAGTGAAAAAGCTGCTTGCGGATAAAGGCTATACGGTGGTGAACGTCGACGCGACGGTGATCGCGCAAAGGCCGAAGCTTAAAGACTACATAGACGAAATGATAATCAATATCTCGTCGGCGCTTGAAACGGACAGGGCTAACGTAAACGTTAAAGCCACTACCGAAGAGGGGCTTGGATTTACGGGCGAAGGCATGGGAATATCGGCTTTCGCGTCGTGCCTGATAGAAGATCAATAAATAAAGAGGAAAGCATATGAAGATATACAATACGCTCAGCAGGAAAAAAGAAGAATTCGTGCCGATAACACCGGGCAAGGTAAGCATGTATGTATGCGGGCCGACAGTGTATAATTTTATACACATCGGAAATGCGCGCCCGATGATAGTATTCGATACGGTACGCAGATATTTTGAATATAAAGGCTATGAAGTGAATTATGTGTCGAACTTTACCGACGTAGACGACAAGATAATCGCGAAGGCAAAGGAGGAGGGCGTTGACGCGTCCGCTATCTCCGAGCGTTATATAGCCGAATGCAAAAAGGATATGGAGGGCATGAATGTACGCCCTGCCACTACACACCCGCTCGCGACGCGCGAGATACCCGGAATGATAGACATGATAAACGACCTTATTGAAAAAGGGTATGCGTACGACGTGGACGGTACGGTTTATTTCCGTACAAGAAAATTTGATGAGTACGGAAAGCTTTCGCATAAAAACCTGGACGACTTAAGGTCCGGGAACAGGGCGCTTCAGGTGACCGGTGAAGAGCAGAAAGAGGATCCGCTCGATTTCGTGCTCTGGAAGCCTAAAAAAGAGGGCGAGCCTTTCTGGACAGCGCCGTGGAGCGACGGACGTCCGGGCTGGCATATAGAATGCTCGGTAATGGCTAAAAGATATTTGGGCGATGAGATAGACATTCATGCGGGCGGCGAGGACCTTATTTTCCCGCACCATGAAAACGAGATCGCTCAGAGCGAATGTTCAAACGGAGTGCCGTTTGCAAAATACTGGATGCACAACGCTTTTTTGAATATCGATAACAGGAAGATGAGCAAGTCTCTTGGAAACTTCTTTACTGTAAGAGAGATATCGGAAAAATATGATCTTCAGGTACTCAGGTTCTTTATGCTTTCGGCTCATTACAGAAGTCCGCTTAATTTCAGCGCGGATATAATGGAGTCTTCCAAAAACGCGCTTGAAAGGATACTTACATGCGCGGAGAAGCTTAAAGACGCTGTAAAGGGCGGAAAGAGCGGGCAGGAAAACGACGCTGAGGATATCGCGGCTCTTGAAGCTTTCAGAAAGCAGTTTGAAGAAGCGATGGACGATGATTTCAATACAGCCGACGCTGTTTCTGCAGTGTTTGAGCTCGTTAAATTCGCCAATACGCGCATGAGCGAAAACGCGTCTTCAGATTTTGCGGGAAAAGCGCTTGAAATGCTTGACGAACTGTGCGGCATATTAGGTATCAAGACCGAACGCGCGAAGGACGATATAGTCGACGAGGATATAGAAAAGCTTATCGCCGAAAGACAGGCGGCAAGGAAAGCAAAGGATTTCGCAAAAGCCGACCAGATAAGGGCTCAGCTGCTCGATATGGGAATAATCCTTGAAGATACAAGAGAGGGCGTAAAGTGGAAGAAAGCCTGAATAACAGCAAGGGCGCATCATCAGGTATGCCGGCGGAGCAGTATTCGCCGCTGACGCTTGCATTTATGGGAGACGCAGTCTTTGAAGTATATGTCAGAAAAAGGATAGTGCTTGCTTCAAATATGCCGGTAAACAAGCTCAACAGGCAGTCTACGTCGCTTGTTAAAGCCGAGGCTCAGGCGAGAATGATAAAAAGACTTAAAGAGGAGCTTACCGAAACGGAGTACGGCGTTTATAAACGCGGGCGGAACGCGAAGAGCAATACTTCCGCGAAAAACGCCTCGATAAAAGATTACAGGCGCGCGACAGGGTTTGAGGCGCTGATAGGATATCTTTATTTGGACGGACAGATGGATCGTCTGCTTGAAATTATGGAAAAAGCAGTGCGTTCGGAGCAGGAATATTTAAAAGAAAGCAAGAAGCACGGCGCGGAGCGTTAGGATAATGAAAAAAAACAGAAGCAATTCAGGGATCGAGCCTGAGAATATGAACCGAATAGAGGGCAGAAATCCGGTGCTTGAGGCGTTCAGGGCCGGAAAGACTGTGGACAAGCTGTTTGTTCTTGACGGCTGTACGGACGGAGCGGTGCTTTCAATATTGAGAGAGGCGAAGAAACACGATACGATAGTCAACAAAGTCTCTAAAGACAGGCTTGACCAGATGTCGCAGACGGGCGTACATCAGGGAGTCATCGCCCAGGTCTCGGACTATAAATACGCTGAGCTGGACGATATACTGGAAAATGCCCGAAAAAAAGGCGAGGAGCCTTTTATCATACTGCTCGACCAGATAGAAGACCCGCATAATCTCGGAGCGATAATACGTACGGCAAACCTTGCGGGCGCTCACGGGGTCGTTATCACAAAGCACAGGAGTGCGCCGCTTACAGGAGTAGTCGCGAAGGCTTCGGCGGGAGCGATAAACTATGTTCCTGTCGCGAAAGTGCCGAATTTGGGAGCGGCTATAGAAGAGCTTAAACGCGAAGGCCTGTGGTTTGTTTGCGCAGATATGGACGGGACCGTGATGTATGATATGGATCTTAAAGGACCTATAGGGCTTGTCGTTGGAAACGAGGGCAGCGGAGTAAGCCGGCTTGTAAAGGAAAAATGCGACCTTGTAGCGTCGATACCGATGAAGGGCGATATAGATTCGCTGAATGTTTCGGTGGCCGCAGGGGTGCTTTCGTATGAGATAGTAAGGCAGAGGCTCGGCGTGAATTGAGTTTTTGACGAAGCGCGCGCCTGACGGTATTTGTTCCGGCGTAATGCGGAGCTGTGGTATTTATATGCATGCTGATTTAAAAAAATATACGGATAACGAGCTTATCGAGATGTTCCGCGCGGGTGACGCCGCGGTCGGCGATCATCTTGTCGAGAAATATAAGGGGCTCGTAAAGAAAAAAGCGAGGCTGTACTATCTTGAGGGCGGAGACCATGAGGATCTGCTCCAGGAGGGTATGCTCGGGCTGTTCAAGGCTATGAGCGAATACGACCCGAAAAAAGAGGCCTCTTTTCTGACGTTCGCAGGACTGTGCATAAACCGGCAAATGCTTTCGGCGATAGAAGCTGCCGGAAGGAAGAAGCACAGGGCGCTGAACGAGTCGGTCCCGCTTGAGGAGGTAGGCGACAGCGCTTCCGAAAACGGGATAAGCGCGGCTTTGGATCCGGAAGCCATATTCATGGAGCAGGAGACTGAGCAGGAGCTTATTAAAAGGATAAAAGAAAACCTTAGCCCTATGGAATACGGCGTCTTGGAACTTTATCTTGACGGACTTGATTACCGCCAGATAGCGGCGGAAATGGGCAAGAGCGAGAAGTCGATAGACAACGCGCTGCAGAGGATAAGAGGGAAACTGAAGAAGATGAGATGAAAACAGCCTGAGGGCTGTTTTTTCTTTTTTACGCAAACGCATTGCTGCGTGCTGCTCTCTATTTTTTTACGCACGTATTGCTCCATGCTTCACATTCTCGCAATACTAAAAAAATACGAGCTCCGTCCTGTTAGGACTTGATTCTGTTTTTTTATGCGGACGTATTGCTGCGTGCTGCGCACTCCCGCAATACTAAAAAACATACGAAATCCGTCTTATCAGACTTCTTTCGTACGTTTTTTAACGGCCATCAAATCCCCTCGCATTTCCTTGCAAGCAAAAATGCGAGAGCACTTAATGGCCTCGCATAAAAAAACAGAGCTGCTAACCGGGATTGAACCGGTGACCTCATCCTTACCAAGGATGCACTCTACCGACTGAGCTATAGCAGCGCTTATTGACAGTGTTGAATTTTATCAGACAAAAATGTATTTG
>DVOP01000128.1 GCA_018713465.1 Candidatus Alectryocaccobium stercorigallinarum
GACATTGATTATTCAACAAGCAATGTAAAACATATAAAATTAAAGGACTTTCTGCTAATGGATAATTTAGAAAACCACAAAATCCCCTGACTCGAAAAAAGGCTTTGTGCGTCCTATCCACTTGGATGGCACACAAAGCCTTTTATTTATTATTTAAATAATTCTTTCGCTTCTTCCATGCGTTTTATGACCGATACGCCGAACGGACAGCGTTTTTCACAGCCTCCGCAGGCGATGCAGTCTTTCGCTGTCGCGCCGAGCGCCTCGTAATGGGCCTTAACCGACGCCGGAATCTCCTCCTGCATCTTCGCGAGGTCGAGAAATTTGTTTACCATAGCGATGTCTATCCCGGCAGGACAGGGCGCGCAGTGCCCGCAGTATGTGCATTGCCCGGAATAAGGGTGGTGCGGCGCTTTTGCGAGAACAGAAGCATAATCCTTTTCTTCTTCGGAAGCCGTTTCGTATGAGACCGCCTCTTCGACATGTTTCGGGAAATCATATCCTATCATTATGCTCGCGACCGCCGGCCTTGTGAGCGCATAGTGTATGCACTGCAAGGGAGTGAGTGCAATCCCAAGCGGTGAAGCCTCTGCCGAGAACAGTCTTCCTCCGCCGAAGCCTTTCATAACGGTTATGCCCACGCCGTTCTTCTCACAGAGCTGATAAAGTTCTACCCTGTCCGAGTGTATCCTGCCGAAGCTCTCATTATAGTTTTTATAATCAGATTCATAATATTCGTCCAAAATATTTGTAGAAAGCAGGTCAAACGCAGGATTTATGCTAAAAAGCAGCATTTCTATCTTTCCGCTGAGCACCGCGAGCTTTCCTATTTTGGGGTTATGAGTGCTCAAACCGATATGGCGGATAACGCCTTTTTCTTTCTGTTCTTTTACATACTCGAAAAATTCACCGTTCATTATTTTTTGAAATTCTTCTTCACTGTCCACATAATGTATCATTCCAAGGTCGATATAATCCGTGCCGAGGCGCTCGAGCAGATCTTCAAACGCAGGTATGACCTTATCCATTTCCCTTGTGCGGACATACTGGCCGTTCTGCCATGTGGAGCCGAAATGTCCCTGTATTATCCATTTTTCGCGCTTCCCGGCTATCGCCTTGCCAAGATTCGTGCGCACTTCCGGGTTAGACATCCAGCAGTCTAAAATATTTATCCCGTTTTTCTCGCAGCATTCAACGACCGCTTTTACTTCTTCCTCGCTGCGGCGCTCCATCCATTCACCGCCAAAGCCTATCTCGCTGACCTTTAAACCTGTTTTCCCCAGTTCTCTGTATCTCATACTCGTTCTCCTCACAATAACGGCAAATTGTAAAAAACATATTTAGTATATAATAATCTAATCTGCGTAAATAATAAAGCCGTTATTTTGCCGCAGTATATTACCCAAGCACGTGTACGTCCGCCGTGCTCGGCTCTCCCAGCGGAAGCGACGTATCGCTCGGCCAGTATGTCGCGGTCGGCTCTATACTGAATATAAGATTCTGCCCGATGTACTGCTCAATGCCCGATACATCGGTCACATCTATAATACTTACGGTCCCGCTTCTTAAGCCGTCTCCTCCTCCCGACATCAGATCCATGCTCTGCGGCGTATCAAGTACGATAAGCGAGTATGTCTCTCCCATGTCGGAACCCGGATTCGGATCGGAAATACCCTGCAGCGCAAGCACCTCGTCATGGCTGTATGTATTTATCGTTCCGGTGAACACGTACCTGTTCCCGTCTGTCGGAAGCGCCGTTTCCGCTGGAGACTCATCTGCCGTGCCGGGAGTTGACTGTTCCTGTGTACTGCCGCCGCTTTCCGGGGATGTTTCCGATGGATTGCCTGACAAATTTATCATATCTTCGAGCCCATCGAGCCCGGACATATCCGTCCAGTCGTACCACGTTATCTCACTTGCCGTATATTCTGACGGAATCTGATCCATCCTGCCGCTCCAGACAGTTTCGCCTCTCAATGTATTATCTACATTAAGGGTATACTGCGATATCTGCGTGTTTCCGCTTCCGTCCATTACCTCCGTGCGTAATATCCCGTAACCGCTGTTTGGTATTCCAATTGCCGATCGGTAATATCCTCCGGAAACCCCATCCTGAATATCCGTTGTGATCATACTTATCATACCGGTTTCTTCATCATATTTGCCTATGTCCAATACATAATACATCCCGTCGGCCACCTCCTGTTCAACAAGAAGAAGCGGAAATCTGTCGTCAGGCTCCATCATTACAAGAGCATATCGGTAATTTCCTGTCGGAACTGCTGATCCATGCTCAGCAAATTCATATACGCCTGCATTTTGTATTGTAATCATATACTCTTGCTTGATTTTTTCAAGAAGCTTTTCATCTTCCGATTCAGGCTCGGGAGTCTGCGTCGCCTCCGGCGTAGGAGTTGCTTCGGGCGTTTCCGTCGGAATGATATCTTCTGTTTCCGAAGCGCTTTCTGCTTCCTGTTCATAAACAGATTCATACGCCGTTTCATTCTGAAGATTATCGTTGTATGTCTTCGCCGCGAAAATACCTATTCCCGTTCCAGCCGCCGCGGCTATTATTATCCCAAGCGCTATCTTGCCTGCGGCACCCGACAATATTCCTCCTGCCGCTGTTTTTGCGGAAGCGCCTGCTGCAGCTTTCGCGGCCGCCGCTGTCTTAGCCGTCTGATCCGCCGTGGCAGCGCCTGAAATCCCGCTCTGCGCCGTGCTTCCTGTTCCTGCTCCACCTTCAGAAGAGCCTCCTGTTACAGCCTCTGCTCCGCTTTTAGCTGAGCCGCCCGCAGCTGCCTCTCCCGCGTTCTGCGATATCTTAAATCTCGCGAATTTCAAGATATTTACCTGAGAAACCGCGCTCGCGCCGTCGAAAAAGCCTTCCGCTGCCATAACGGTCTCTTCCCTTCGAAGCAGGCCGATAAGCAGGAATACCGGAGCGATACCGAAGAGCTTGTACCCTTTCTTCTGCAGCTCCTCCGCCTTGCTTTTAAGATTCTTTCTTCCATAATTAAGACGCGATTTGACCGTGTTTTCTGAACATTTCAGCGTCTCGGCGATATCCTTTATCGACTGCCCCTCTATATGGAACATAAGCACGCAGAGCCTTTGCTCGTCAGAGAGAGAATTTATCATCTCGCGCACAAGCTCCTGAGTCTCCTGCCTCGTATACGAAAGCTCCGGCTGATTGTCTATATTTTCGTCCTCTATACTTTCCTCAAAGTCCAGCTCTTCATCGTCCGAAACCATATCCGAAAAAAGCGCCGGATTTTTCTTCGCAAGCTCGTTTTTCGCGGTATTCGCTACTATCCTGCCAAGCCACGCCGGAAACGCCTCAGCGTCCTCAAGCGTATCAAGCTTGTCGAACGCCTTCATATACGCTTCCTGAATAACGTCCTGCGCGTCGTCTTCATTTTTCATATACTGCATGGCAAGATAAAACTTGCTTTTATATGTGGCGTTATATAAATATATGTAGCCCGATTCCTTTCCGGCTCTTGCCAGCTTAACTGCCTCTGTAAAATTCATGTCCTTTTCTCCTTGTCTGTTTTTCTTTTTTTTCTCACACGCCTGTATATTTTCCTTTTTACTTTGCTGTCTTCCTCAAAATTTGCTTCGTCCCTCCTTATCAGACGTATGAACCATATGAGTACCTCATTCAGCTTTCTCACCACCTTTCAATACTAAGACAGTCGAAAGCATGAAAAAGTTTTATATTTCTCTACATTATAAAAATGACTGCTTTATCACGAATAAATTTATGTTCAAATCAAGTATATATCCCGCCGCGGAAAGATTCAAAAAAATTTTTTTTAAAAAATTATTTTTTATAAAACTTTTTTTTAACCTGTCCTGTCTATGTAGTAAAGACAGAAAAACAACCACATGAGAGGAGTTAAAAAATGAAAAGAAAAATAAGCTTACTGCTTGCTATGGCGATCACAGCTTCGTGCTTCGCAGGCTGCGGAAACACAAATGAGCCGGAGGCTGTTCCGGCAGTATCCGGTTCAGCGCCCGAATCAACAAAACCGCTTGACGAAACCGGAAACGGATCCGCTTCAACATCAGTACATGACGAGGAGCAGGAGTTAGAAAACAGCTCTTTTAAAACAGAAGACTATTCAGGCGTATCGGAATATATCACCGATATCCAGGACAATATAAACGAGCTGATTAATTATCTTTACGATTCCAGCTATTCATATATGGATCTCGCCGTTATCTGCGAAGATATTAATTCAGAATTTGCTTCATCAAGAGACAAAGTAAACGCATCTGCTCCTGATTCTGAGGAATACTCAGAGATTTTCAACAGCTGTATGGATGAGATAATAAGCTTGACTGATTTCATCACATCGTCAAACGCTATGCTTGAAAATTACGTAAGCGCGGGCAATGATTATGACGGTCAGAACAACGCCGAATATTTCCAAAAAGCATATGAAATATGGGCGTCCTCCGGAAGCCAGCTGTATGAGCTTGAAGCTCCCGCGGCGGTCAGCGACATATGGTCTAAATTCAACGACTCGATGGTATATTATTACGAATCGCTCAAGGCCTTTGTCAAAGCAATGCCGAACGAAGGAATAGAAGACGTCCTCGCGTACTTCACAGGCGAATCGCTCATAAGCCGCTATCAGATTATATTCCAAAATTATTATAATATGCTGACTGCACACGAGGAAAGCGCACTTCTTCATCAGTCACATATTCTTGACTGCCTTATAAACGGCTTCGACGGCACAGACGGCTCTGATATAAACATATCATACGAAATGACCGACGATATAATGCCTAACCTGTATCCCAATATAGATTCGGCTCTGAACATGTCAATATCTACAGATACCGGCACACGCGACGTCCTTATATCAGCGGAAATAGAGGGCCTTACCCAGGTCTATGAACAAAAAATAACTGTAACGCCAAATGAAACACTTTATATGATAAAGCCTTCCGTTGCATCCGAGCCGATGGATTTAAATACATCAAGAACAACCCAGTTTAAATTTTCATTGACTGATGCCGCTACAGGAGATATTATTGTTCAGGAAACACAGCCTGTAACCATTGAAAGCATTTATGATATTTCATACATGAGCAATGAGTTCGGCACAACCGACTGCAATAACATTCTTGCATGGATAACGGCGGAATCCGACAGTGTTCTCCAGCTTCGAAGACTTGCAACCGAAATTCTGGGCCGAACCTTTGGTGAAAATTACGCTATGCTTCCCGGATATCAGCCGTCATACGGATTTGAGTCAGGCGATATGAATATCGCCGCATGGCAGGCCTGGGCCATACAAAGAGCCATAAGCGAAGCCGGAGTCAGATACAATAACGGTTCATACTCGTTTTCAGGAACACAGCGCGTACTCATGCCTGACGCGGTGCTTTCAAGCGGCTCGGGCATATGCATTGAAACCTCTATACTCATGGCAAGCGCCCTGCTTTCGACCGGAATGCACCCGCTGATAATCTTAACACCCGGCCACGCGCAGGTTGCCGTAGAAACCTGGAACGGCTCAGGAGAATATCTCCTTATAGAGACTACCCTCCTGCCGTTTACATCTGAAATGGGCGTAAATGATCTTGTAACCTACTACGACAATCAGGGCTGGTATGATTACCTGGCAAGCAGAGCTTCAAGCGGAAACGGAATCACATACGTGCTCGACTGCTCGCTTCAGCAGAACCTCGGTATAAAAGGGCTTGACTATTACGCATAAAAATTCATAAATATAAATCTTTAGAAAAATAAAAAGCACCTCATCACGGATATGCCGTGAAATATATAAACTAGCCTGCAAATAAAAAGTCAAGGCTAAATTGATGAACATTGAAAATTTTATACAGGTTGAAAAATGGGTATCAAAATTAGACCACCACACCTGTGCTGGTCTGAAAATTATAGTAGATAATTAGGTTTCTGGAAATGATGCAAGATATTCTTTTACGCGACCATAGTAAATTCGTAAAAATTTATTAGCTCCAGCGGTCATGTAAACATAATAAGGCTTGCCCTGGGCTCGTTTCTTATCGAGAAACTTATAAACAGGATCGTCCTGAGGCTTGGTTTTGATTAAAACATCCATTATCTGAAAAAGAGTCTTACGGAGTTCTGCGGAACCTCGTTTGGAGGTTGGAACACTCTTTTGTTCATAAGATCCAGATTCATTTACTCCAGGGTCTACACCGGCAAAAGCAGTAATAGCCCCTTTGTGAGTGAAACGGGAAACATCACCAATCTCAGCCATTAGTTGAGGACCAAGTGAAGGACCAACACCTTTCATTGCCATAACGATAGGATATTCAGGAAGTTTGGATGCAGTTTTATTCATGAGAATGCGTAGTGACTCAACGGTTGCAGATGCACTATTAAGTTGGTCAACGGCTTGTTTGATAATAAGCTTTGTAATATCATCCTTTGGAAGTACAGGAACAAGCTCCTTTGCTTTCCCATAGAGTTCCTCAGCTTTTGACTGACTGAAGTTGTACTTCTTGCGTTTGCACCAGTTTTGATAATGCTCTGTAAAAGCATTTTGGGACATTTTACGTACACAGTCCACATGCCAGTATGTAGATACAAAATCAACCCATTTCTGGCTGCCGTCACTACGGGCAGGACTGTCAAAGTAAGCATTAACACCAGGATAGGTTTGGTCAAGGATGCTAATAAGATTATTTTTCATAGCTGTCTTATGTTTCATGTAAAAGCCGAATTGACGGTTCATGGTTTTAAGTTGGTTGCGTAATTCATCCATAACACTATACTGTTTAAGATTTTGCCACTTGTCAAGTGCATATCGGGCAATCTTAACGGCATCAGATTTATCAGATTTGACTTTACGAAGGGAATCGTTATCAAAATCCTTAATAAGTTTTGGGTTAATAGCACTGACGAAAAGGTTTGCATCAGAAAGTTGATGGGCAAGGACTTCATAATAACGTCCTGTATGCTCCATAACGATTCTGGATTCGCCTTCAATAGAGTTGATAAGTTCTACAAGTAATTTGATGTCACTAGTTGTGTGATTGATTTCAAAGGGTGTGGAAACAATCTCACCGAAGGGACGCATAATTGCAACCATACTTTTACCTTTAGAAACATCGATACCTACTGCGTTCATAAATCTGTCACTCCTTAAGATTATTGCAATGGATAAGTACCAGTTTTACTCATTGCCTATTCAATCTACTGTGGTGTGACACGAACGTACCAAGGGGGGCAGTTCAACCTGCATAAAACGAACGCTGCGAATGAGGAGCTGGTTATCAGTCTAATTAACGGACGCGAAGTCCAAGAAAGGAAGACGATATACCAATTGCTCCACCATTATACAGCTTAAGCAACAAGATGGATAATTCCTTACTGGCTGTAAGGGATATTAACCATAAATATATTGTAGTAATAAAGGAGGATACAAAAAATGAAGAAAAAGATACTTGCATTGGCAATAGCTGCTTCTATGCTCATTTCCTTAGTTGGATGTGGTGGCGGCAGCAGCGCGTCAAGCTCAAACTCAGCATCAACATCTGAAAGTGTTGAAGAGTCGTCTCAGGAGAGCAGCTCAGAAGAGAGTGAGGCAGCTTCAACGTCTGACTCAAGCACTGCAAGCGGCGAGGTTTCAATACCTGTAACTACTCCTGATGGAGATCCTGTAAAAATAGGTATGATCTGGTATGGAAATACTGATCCGATGGGCGGAACCTTCTATTCCTGGGCTAATCATGCGGCTGAGCTTCTCGGCGTTGAGATTGAATGGGCGCTTGGTTCGCTTACAACGGCAGATGAGCTTACAGACTGCGAGAACCTTATAAGTGCAGGCTGCAACGGAATTTATTTTATCCCGATGGATACAGCAGCAAACCTTCAGTGCGGTAATCTTTGCGCTGAGGCAGGCGTTTACTGGGCGACTTCAAACCGTGACATCGTAGATGATGATGTACTTGCGGCATGTGAAGCGAATCCTTATTTTGTAACACGTATATATGACAACAGCTATGATGTATGCTACGACATGGTTGAAGTTTTAGCAGACAGAGGAATAACAAAAGTTTGCATGCTTTCAGGCGACCCGACAGATGCTATGATGATAGACAGAAATGCCGGATTTGAAGATGGCTGTGCTGAATACGGAATTGAAATTCTTGGAACATCACAGATCGAAAGCGGCAATTCAGCAGGTGTTGTTGACGCGGTTACAAACTTCCTTACAGTTTATCCTGAAACAGAAGCTATTCTTGCAGTTTCAGGAACAGCAGGAACGGGTGAAGCTGCAATTTCAGCTATTGAAAGCGCGGGAAGTGACGCAGTCCTTGCGGCATTTGATACTTTTGAAGGAAACCAGGAAGCGTTCGATAACGGAACACTTGCTCTTTCTTGCGGCGGATATACATCAGAATGTCTTATGTCATTCCTTGCTCTCGTAAATGCGGTAATGGGAAATAATATCGGTGCTGACGGAGTTGCGGTTATGACACTTGCTCCGCTTCTTATCACAAGCTCAGAGGATATGGAGATCTTCTCAGAATATGTTGATAATCCGGATGTACAGCTTTATTCAGATGATCTTATTATGAGTCTTGTAGGTCCTGACGTAACAACAGAAGATTATCAGGCGGTTCTTGACGACTGGTCAATCGATTTTGTAAAAGAAGCAGTTGGAATTTGATAGAGAAAACCTGAAAGTATATTGATTCGTTACATATTA
>DVOP01000129.1 GCA_018713465.1 Candidatus Alectryocaccobium stercorigallinarum
GATTATAATACATTTTTATAGAAATGTCGAGTTTTATTCCGATTTCGGAATTTTTTTATATATTTTTAAATTTAATTCCGAATCAAGATATTCCATTGACTCCGGTATCTACACGAAAAAAGGGCTCTGAAACTCAGAGTCCTTCTTGCATATTCAATATAAACTATGTTCGCTCTTTTTATAATCTTCAAAAAGCTCCAGGCATTTTTCTCTGTCCAGCTGCGTCCCGTAATTTCCGTCGCCACCGTCGTTCCATTTTTCATAGAAAGTTTCATCTCGAAAGCCAATATCATCAGTATCACTAATCGTACAGCCATAATAAACTTTAGAAATATTCGACCAAAGAATGGCGCCTTTGCACATAGGGCACGGAGCTGCCGTAGTATAGAGAACAGCTCCCGAAAGATCAAAATCACCTGTATTCTTTGAAGCGTCCCTAATAGCTTCCATTTCACCGTGGCATGTCGCATCATGATTTACAATCACTCTGTTATGGCCTCTGCCGATGATCTTTCCGTCTTTTACGATCACGCTTCCAAAAGGTCCGCCGTGTTTATTTTTTATGCCTTCATATGCTTCTTTGATAGCTTCTGTCATAAATCTGTTTTGATCCATACTGTTTTCCTCTTTATTTTTACCCGTTTTTCCGGTTTTGTTTCCCCGTTATCTCCTCAACAACTACCTTCCCGACAAGCAGATTCTTTATCCCGCCGCATTTATCAAATCTATTCCGGTCTGCAGCGTCTCCTCGCTTATCATTCCCGAAGCCCTTCCAACGGCGTTTCCGTCCGCGTCTATAAAATAAGTCGTCGGTATTGAATATACGCCGTATTTTGTCGCCGCGTCAATATCACTGTCAAAATATACCGGAAATTCATAACCCTGCTCCTCGATAAATTCCGACGCCGTATCGACAGTCTCCCGCGAACCGTCTGTCATATTTACCATCAAGAACTGTATCTCGTCTCCAAGTTCGAGATATTTCTCGTTGAAATCCGGCATCTCACTCTTACACGGCCCGCACCAGCTCGCCCAGAAATTGACCACGACCGGCTTTCCTGAAAAATCCGAAAGCTTTACGGCGTTCCCGTCTATATCATAGACCATAAAATCGGGAGCCTTTACGCTGGAATTATCCGATTCCTCGTTTTCATCAGCCGTATCACCTGAACCGTTCGCGTCGGCCGAATCTTCGTCAGTACCGGTATCTATGCTCTCTGCGGAAGATTCGTTTACAACTATCTGCTCTCTTTCGACCTGCTGCCCGAGTTTATTATATAACACGGCGGCCGCGGCTATAACGGCCGCGAGAACTGCCAGCAATACTATGAGCTTCTTTTTACTCTTCATATAAATAAATTATCCAACCTCATATAAACCGGCCGGATATTCTCCTTTCCGTAATTATCCAAGCAGCGCCATCATCTTTCCGAATGTACCCGTAGCCATAAGGACTCCGACTAATATCAGAAATGCTCCGCATACTATATTTATCACATTGTAGTGTTTCTTTATCCAGTCAAACGCCGACTTGAGATAATCTATCAGCACAGCGCTTATTAAAAACGGTATGCCAAGACCGAGCGAATAAACTAACAGCATTCCCATTCCTTCAAGCACATGTCCCTGCTGTGAAGCCAGCATAAGAGCCGAACCCAAAAAAGCCCCTACGCACGGAGTCCAGCCCCACGCGAATATAAATCCGAACAGCATTGCCGAAAAGAAACCCATATCGGCGGTGTTCACGCTGCGGCTGCTGCCCCTGAAAATGGCAAGCTTAAATACTCCTAAAAAATTCAGCCCGAAGAATATAACTATAACGCCCGACACTATATTTACAGCCGTCTGATGTTCATGCAAAAAGCTTCCAACAGTTCCGGCCAGCGCTCCCAATATAACGAATACTATCGTAAAGCCGGCTACAAACCCTAAAGCGTTCCGAACCGTTTTTGCCGTGCTTCGCTCTCCGCCTCCCGCAAAATACGAGACATAGATTGGAAGCATAGGCAAAAGGCACGGTGATATGAATGTTATTATCCCCTCAAGCAGCGAAACTATATACTGCACTAACAGACCTCCGTTTCAAATTTTCACGCCGTTTTCTTTTTTGGCATTTTGGCAAGTATTTTCTTAAACTGCACCGCGAACAATATCGCCGTAAACGTAACGGCTATCGCGTCGGCTATCGGTTCTGCCGTATAAACGGCAATGGCTTTATCCGAGCTTAAAATATTCGGCATTATATAAATTAGCGGGATAAGAAGTATGAACTTCCTCGTGACCGCGACTATTATCGACTCCTTTGCCCTTCCAAGCGCATTGAACGTCATCTGGCACGCCATCTGTATTCCGAACAGGAACATCGAGCCCATGTAAATGCGAAGCGCCGTCTGCGTATATTCCATCAGCCGGGCGTCGGACGTGAACATAGACGCGAACGCTCCCGGAAACAGCATGACAAGCAGCCATAGTGCAACGGAATAACACAAGCTGACCTTAAGCAAAAGCTTGAATGTCGCGCGTACCCTGTCGGTATCTCCCGCTCCGTAATTATAGCTCGTTATCGGCTGCGCACCCTGCCCTAATCCCTGAAGCGGAAGCATTGCGAACTGCATTACGCTTGTAAGAATAGTCATAGCGCCTACCGCTATATCTCCTCCGTAAGTCTGAAGCGAACTGTTAAAACACACGGATATAACGCTTTCGCTTGCCTGCATTATAAACGTCGCTACTCCGAGCGCGAGGCACGGCATGATTATTTTTGAAGACAACAGCAGATTTTCCCTTTTTATTTTCAAAAACGTCTTTTTACCGCACAGGAAGCTTACTACCCAAACGCAAGATATCGCCTGAGAAATTATCGTAGCAAGCGCCGCTCCGCGCACGTCCATATTGAAAACAAAAATAAATATCGGATCGAGTATTATATTTGATACCGCTCCTATCAGAACCGAAAGCATACCTACTTTCGCGAATCCCTGCGCGGTGATGAACGAGTTCATTCCGAGCGTAAGCTGAACAAAAATCGTTCCGAGCGCGTATATGTTCATATAGTTGACAGCGTATCCTATAGTGTTTTCGCTCGCTCCGAAAGCCATCAGCAGATCGCGGTTCCATATAAGAAGTATCGCCGTAAGTATAACTGAAATGATTATCTGGAGCGCGAAACAGTTACCGAGCGTCCTTTCCGCCGATTCGTTATCCTTTTTGCCCATAAATATCGAGGCTCTGGGCGCCCCGCCGTATCCGACAAGCGCCGCGAACGCCGAAACTATCATGATAAGCGGCATACAAACTCCGACTCCAGTCAGAGCCGTCGCTCCGATATCTTCTATATGGCCTATATACATTCTGTCAACGATGTTATAGAGCATGTTTATAAGCTGCGCTACTACCGTCGGCAGCGCCAGCTTAAACAATAATTTTCCAAGCGGCTCCGTCCGCAAAAACTCTTTATTTTCTTCCATATGCTCACGCTTTCCTCTTATGTTTTAAATATACTCTGAGAAATCCTTCAGAAGTTCCGCTAGTTCCTCTAAAACCTGCGGTTTCTTTTTATTTATCACCGGCATTGAATAAATAAAATACGTGCTGTCTTTGACATACAGCTTTAGCCTTCCGCCGTACTTTTCGACCAGCTTCGGGATACCCTCCGTATTTATCTTCGCTTCCTCATAAAACGTCAGCTTAAGCTCGTCTGCAAGCTGCTTTATCTCTGTTATATAAAGCCTGTGGGCCTGCGCCTTCAAAAGCGAGACCCTAAGCAGGTTCTGTACGCTTTCCATAGGTGTGCCGAACCTGTCTATAAGCTCCTCCAGCATATCGTCCTTATCGTTTTCATTTTCGACGGTACCTATCTTTTTATATATCTCAAGGCGCTGGCGCTCATTGACTATGTATGTGTCCGGTATATACGCGTTTATGTTTATATCTATTACCGTTTCGAAAGACGCCGCTTCTTCAACGCCCTTTTCCTCGTTTACCGCCTCAGTGAGCATTTTACAGTACAGGTCGTAACCGACGTCGTCCATATGTCCGCTCTGCTCGGCCCCTAAAAGATTGCCCGCGCCTCTGATCTCAAGATCGCGCATGGCTATCTTTATACCGCTTCCAAGATCTGTAAATTCCCGTATCGCTGAAAGTCTCTTTTCGGCTTCCTCCTTGAGCAGCTTATTGCGCTGGTACATCAAAAACGCGTACGCCGTCCTGTCAGCGCGTCCGATACGGCCTCTAAGCTGGTAGAGCTGCGAGAGTCCGAATCTGTCCGCGTCGTGGACTATCATCGTATTCACATTCGAAATATCCATTCCCGTCTCTATGATAGTCGTCGACACAAGCACGTCAGTTTCCTTATTTATAAACCGGTACATAACCTGTTCAAGGTCGCGTTCCCTCATCTGCCCGTGGGCAAATTCCACTACAGCGTCAGGCACCATCTGCGAGATACGGTACGCCATCTCCTGTATTCCCGCGACGCGGTTGAAAACATAATAAACCTGCCCGCCGCGCGCAAGCTCCCTGTTTATAGCTTCGCGCACTATCTCGGCGTCGTACTCCATAACATAAGTCTGTATCGGAAGCCTGCTTTCCGGCGGCTCCTCAAGCACGCTCATATCGCGTATGCCGATAAGGCCCATATGCAGGGTCCTCGGTATGGGCGTCGCCGACAAGGTCAGCACGTCGACCTTAGACTTAAGCTGTTTTATCTTTTCCTTATGCGTCACTCCGAAGCGCTGCTCTTCATCTACTATAAGCAGCCCTAAGTCTTTATATTCCACATCTTTGGATAGCACTCTGTGGGTTCCGATGACGATATCGACCATGCCCTTTTTCAGATCCGCGATAGTCTTTTTCTGCTGCGCCGGAGTCCTGAACCTGCACAGAAGGTCGATACGGACCGGAAAATCTTTCATACGCTGCTGGAACGTGATATAGTGCTGCTGCGCGAGTATGGTCGTAGGCACAAGCACAACGACCTGTTTGCTCTCCTGAACGGCTTTAAACGCCGCCCTAATAGCGACCTCGGTCTTTCCGTAGCCAACGTCGCCGCACAGTATCCTGTCCATTATCCCGGGCGTTTCCATATCATGCTTTATCTCTTCTATCGCCGTAAGCTGGTCGCTCGTCTCCTCGAACGGGAACATTTCTTCAAACTCGGTCTGCCATACCGTATCGGGTCCGTATACATAGCCGGGCGAATTCTGCCTTTCGGAATACAGCTTCACCAGCTCCGCAGCAATGTCCTTTACCGCGCTTCTGACCCTGCTCTTGGTCTTTTTCCATTCGTTGTTCGTTAATGAATTAAGCTTAAGCGAGCTGTGGCTCTTTGAGCTGCCGTATTTCTGCAGCGTGCTTATCTGCGACGCCTGGACATACAGCACGTCGCCCTTTGCGTACTCTATTTTTATATAATCCTTCGACGTTCCGTCGCGCACTATCTTTTCTATGCCTTTATATATTCCGAGGCCATGGAACTCATGCACGACATAATCGCCTACGGCAAGCTGTGAAAATCCCGCTATACTCTTTCCGTCATAACGCTTTTCATGTCTTTTATTCTTCTTTTTCTGCCCGAACATGTCCGATTCGGTTATCAGGATAAATTTCTCAAGCGGATATTCAAAGCCTTTCCTCGCGTTTCCGTACAGCACCATCGTTTCCGACGGCTCAAGCTGACGGTCCTTATCTTCGCTGAAAAATACGTTGAGCCCTTCCTCAAGCAAATCGCCCGCAAGTCTTCTTCCTCTTGTCCTTGAGGCGCACAGCAGTACGACCCTGTATTTTGATTTTTTCCAGCTCTTAAGGTACTTTACGAGCATGTCATACTGGTTATTGTAAGACATAACGGACCTGACCGTCATATCTATGCTTTTTACATACTTAAGCGGTATATCGCCGCTGCTGTTTATCGAAGCAAGCACGACCGTTTTCTTCTTCGAAAACTTCGCGTACATTTCCTCCGGCTTAAGCATTCTTTGCGCCTCGGCAGCGTTCATCTGCCCGGCTTCGATACGTCCCTCGGCGGCGTTATAAAACTCAGTGCACAGCGCCTTCGCGTTTTCTGTTATACGCGCAGGGTCGTCTAAAAAAAACACCGTGTTTTCAGGCATGTAATCGATGAATGACGACGTAAGCTGTTTATAAAAATCTTCGCTTTCTGAGCCTAGCTCCTCTGTCGCCGGGAAGATCTCTACGATATCCAGCTCTTCTATTGAGCGCTGGCTGTCGCTTTCAAAGCTTCTTATCGAATCTATCTCGTCGCCCCAGAATTCTATCCTGTACGGATTATCCTGCGTAAGGTCAAATATGTCTATTATGCCTCCGCGTACAGAGATCTGACCCGGAAGTTCTACCTGCGCGCACCGTTCATATCCGGCGTTTACAAGCTTTTTGATAAGCTCCTCCATATCCGTTTCATCGCCGACGGAGAGTGTTATTATATTATTTTTGAGCATATCAAAAGGCAAAAGAAAGTCCATGCAGCCACCTGTACAGGTAACTATGGTAACTTTCTTTTGCTCATAAAGCGCGCGTATTACTTTCATTCGGTCACGCTCGATCGGATTGCCCCGCACGGCAGCCTTGTAAAATACCATATCCCTCGCAGGATAAAGCATTACGTCCCCGTCATACAGCTGCCAGTCCTCAAACATCTCGCGGGCTTTCATATCGTTCTCGCAGACGGCAAGCGAACTGTATCCCTCAGGAACGAGTCCTGCGGCGAAATTCACCTTCTGCGACTCAAGACACCCGGTAACTTTGAGCATTCCCGTCTTTTTTCTGAGCAGCTCCCTTACTTCCTTAAAACTGCTCATTTCCTCGAGAGGCTGCATGAGTACATTCATATGTTATTTCCCTTATGCCTCATTTAAAACGCGGGCCGGCTTTTTGTTAAATGCCGTCATAGCCAGATCCGCCCCGTCTTCTATTATCTTTTTTATGACCTGCGGGATCTCTTCTATTATCCCGTCTATTTTCTGTCTGTCCTCCCTTGAAAAAGGCGCCAGAACATAATCCGCCAGATCCCATCTTTCAGGCTTAGGCCCTATACCGACGCGTATGCGCACGAAATTATTATCGCCGAGCAGCTGGATTATATTTTTCATTCCGTTATGGCTGCCGGCGCTTCCCTTTTTTCTTATACGCATTTGCCCCGCAGGCAGATCCACGTCGTCATATATAACTATAAGCTCCGACGCAGGATCTATATTATAATAATCGATATACGCCTTAACGGCATGGCCGCTTAAGTTCATATATGTCAAAGGCTTCATAACCATCACCTTTTCTCCGGATATAAAGCCTTTCCCATACATTCCCTTCATCGAGATACCCGACGAAGGGATATCAAATTCATCTATTATTTCATCGACCGCGTCGAATCCCACATTGTGCTTCGTTTTATCGTATTTCCGCTCAGGATTCCCCAAACCGACTATCAAATACATCTATATTCTTCCTGTTTTCAAATATCTTGTTTTTCTAAATACACATTCGTTCTCACCCGACTCAGCGAATTGCCTGATGTGAAATACAGATTAAATAATTTCGCAGGGGACATCCGCAGCGTCAGTACTTACCGAAAATAAGCGCAGCAAAATTTGAGGTTAGTACTGCTACGCGAGGACTAAGTGAAAACGGTCCCCGAGAAAATATTTAATCTGCTGAACGCTATCAGGTAAAAGCAACCCATTCCACCGCTGCGGGCTCAGCCTCCTCGATCTTCGTAGCGTACAGCACGGGTCCGACCTCGTCGTTATATTCGTGCGCCCGCTCAAAGCGTATCTCGGCAGTGACATTTACCCAGCCTCCGGCTTTAAGCCTTCCGGCCTGCTTGCTCTTACATAAAAATCCTATGAACTGCATATCGTCCGCGCAGCATGTCATAGCCATTCTGCCCGGCACGAATACGTCCGATCTCGGATCACGGTTTTTATATACCTGTCCGTGAATCCTTACTGTTTTTCCGTTATATGTTTCAGGGTTGTCGCGCGCGTCGACGAAGAATATACCGAAATCCTCGTCCTCGATATTTATTATATCCGCGTTGACGTCATACGGAAGCGCATTTTCGAATATGTCCACCACGTCTCCGTTTTTGTCCTCAAACAATATCTCGCACGCCGGATTCGCCACTTTAACGCTTCTTCTGAAATTCGCCAGCGGAAGATCCTCTGTGCACCTGTTGAACGTGAGCATATCGGCGTTGCGCGCCATCTCCATAAACAGAGATTTCATATTGTTCATATATGTAAGGAAAGTGCTCGCGTCGGCTAAGACGATCTCCTGAACGATCCCCCAGCCTCTCGGCATTTCCATCTCTTCCACATCTTTAACGCTCCAGAAAGAATTATATTCTATCAAAACTCTTTCCGGCCTGTATTTTCTTCGTAATTCTTTTAATTTGTCTAAATTGAGATCCTCTTTATTTTCAATATACTCCGGGACCGTGTTATGGTTCAGAAGATATTGTTCGTCATACTCCTCTTCGCCCTGTTCACAGATCAAAAGAAGCGTCAGGCCGTCAATTTCAAAATATTCCTCGCCGACCGTGAAGTTGATAAAAGAGGTCTTGCCGCTGTCCAGAAATCCGGATATAAGGTATACCGGACACGTTATCTCATATTCATTCATCCGTAACCTTTCCTCCCTCTATGCTTCCCTGACAGAAGCTGAAATACGTCACGCCGTTCTTAAGCTCATAACCCTTTGACGCGGCTAAATCTTCTATATTGACAAACTCATAGCCCCGCTCTATAAGCGTCGGAACAAGGGTACGGACCGCTTCTAAAGTTTCTGCGTAAATATCGTGCATTAAGATTATGGCGCCCGGTTCAACTTCGCTGTTTATCACTTCTAAAATAGCCGAAGTATTCCTGCTTTCCCAATCTCTTGAATCGACGTCCCAATATATATGCGGCTTTCCTGTCGCCGATGCCAATTCCTTTGTATAGCTTCCGTACGGAAATCTCACTACCTTAGACGTCGTTCCGTACTGCTCAAGCAGTGTATCAACGCTGGCAAACTCATTCACTACGCCGTCTGTAGACAAAGACAGCATATCGGCATGGTCATACGAATGGTTTCCTATGGTATTTCCCAGCTGCAGCATTCTTGGAACTATATCGCCGAATTTTTCAACCTGCGTTCCCACCATCATGAATGTTGCCTGTGCGTTGTTCTGCTCTAATATATCCAATATTTCCGACGTGTATTTTGACGGACCGTCGTCGAATGTCAGCGCAATTAGCATTGAACCGTCCTTGTCAGGATCATATATGCCCGAATCGCCGAAATAACAACCCTGTCCGCCTATGGCGGTCCAGCCCGTATCCATATATCCGGCTAAATCAAAATGATACCTGTTCCCGTCTAGTGTAGCCCAACCGTTGTAATAACAATATCCGTCCTCGGGAGCGTACCATGTCCCTATATTATTTGAATACAGTCCGGCTTTTGACGAAACCGACGACATGTCCTCCGAAAGCGTCATCACGCCGGCCCTTCCGCTGCCGTCTGCGATCTCAGGCTCGGTTATCGTCTGACCAAGCGCCTCGGTCGGCTGCGTTTGCGTCTGAGGCTGCTGTTCCTGACTGCCTGCCGCAGTCTGCCCCGTTGTCTGCTGGACTGCCCCGGTCTGCTCTGTCTGTGCTGATACGTTGTTGCCGTTCGTGTTACGGCTGTAGTTGTCTCCTACAAGAAGCCATACAAGTATCAGAAAAACCATCGCACTTGCTGCGATGATAACAGTAAGCAGATAGGGTCCAAGTATTTCTCCTATTTCCCTTTTGCCTCTTTTGTTACTCATAGTAATACTCCTGATACAGCAATAGCGATGGTTTTTAATTACGCTTTATTTATATATGATATCACGGATCGCTCCGTATTTCATCATACCACTGTTTCTGTCTCCGGTACAGCCGTTTCATCGGAAATCTCTTCTGCCTCATCGGCAGCTTCGTTTTCCTGAACGCTATCAGAGACACTGTTATCTAAAAGCTCCTCATCAATATCAAAATCGTCTTCTTCGTCTACCTCGTTGTCAGTGTTCAAATGGATATTGTGATAGCACTTCATTCCTGTTCCCGCAGGAATAAGCTTACCAATGATAACATTCTCTTTTAAGCCGTTAAGATGATCGACTTTACCCTTGATAGCTGCGTCCGTAAGGACTTTTGTAGTCTCCTGGAACGACGCGGCTGAAAGGAACGAATCCGTTGCAAGCGACGCCTTTGTGATACCTAAAAGAACGCGTTTGCCTTCCGCAGGCGTCTTGCCCTGCTCTTCCATTTCTTTATTAATATCTTCAAAGTCAAGCACATCTACGAGAGTTCCCGGCATAAGCTTAGTATCGCCGTTCTGCTCTACGCGGACTTTCTTAAGCATTTGACGCACGATGACCTCGATATGCTTATCGGCGATCTCAACACCCTGAAGCCTGTAAACTCTCTGGACCTCTCTGAGCATATAATCCTGAACCGCTTCAGTGCCTTTGATACGCAGGATATCATGCGGATTTACGCTACCTTCCGTGAGCTCGTCTCCGGCTTCAAGCACCTGTCCGTCAGTGACTTTAATACGTGAACCGTACGGTATAAGATAAGTTTTTGAAATATTCTCTTCTGTATCCTCGACGGTTATCTCACGTTTTTTCTTAGTATCTTTTATAGTAGCTACGCCCTTGATCTCAGTGATGATAGCAAGACCCTTCGGCTTACGCGCCTCGAAAAGCTCCTCGACACGGGGAAGACCCTGTGTGATATCTCCGCCGGCAACGCCGCCGGTATGGAAAGTACGCATTGTAAGCTGTGTTCCGGGTTCTCCGATAGACTGAGCCGCGATGATACCTACAGACTCTCCTACCTGTACAGGTTTTCCTGTAGCCATGTTAGCGCCGTAGCACTTAGCGCATATACCAATATGCGAACGGCATGTAAGTATAGAACGAATACGGATCTTCTTTACAGGATTTCCTGTTCCGTCGTCTGTCTTTGTAACTATCTTCTCAGCCTTTGAAGAATCTATCATCTGATTCTTCTTGACGATAACGTTTCCGTCCTTGTCTCTTATTTCTTCACATGAGACTCTGCCGGTTATCCTCTCTTTAAGAGATTCTATCTCTTCTTTTCCGTCGGTGAACGCATGGACGTCGATACCTACGATCTCGTCCTTGCCCTCGCAGCAGTCTGTCTCTCTGATAATAAGCTCCTGGGATACGTCGACCATTCGTCTTGTAAGGTAACCTGAGTCGGCCGTACGGAGCGCCGTATCCGAAAGTCCCTTACGGGCGCCGTGCGCCGACATAAAGTATTCCAGAACGTCAAGTCCCTCACGGAAGTTGGACTTGATAGGAAGCTCGATAGTATGACCCGTTGTATCGGCCATAAGTCCACGCATACCCGCAAGCTGTTTTATCTGCTTATCAGAACCACGGGCTCCCGAATCAGCCATCATAAAGATGTTGTTGTACTTATCGAGACCCTCGAGAAGGTCTTTTGTAAGCTCGTCGTCGGTCTGCTTCCATGTTTCAACGACTTCTTTATAACGCTCTTCGTCGGTTATGATACCTCGGCGGTAGTTTCTCGTTATCCTGTCAACCTGCTCCTGAGCTCTTTCAATAAGCTCTTTTTTCTGAGCCGGTACCGTCATATCTGATATCGAAACCGTCATTGCGGCCTGAGTAGAATATTTGTAACCCATAGCCTTGATAGCGTCAAGGACTTCGGCCGTAACTGTGGCTCCGTGTACGTCTATTACTTTTTCAAGGATCTTTTTCAGCTGCTTCTTCGCTACAAGGAAATCTATCTCCGGTTTGAGTTCGTTTCCAGGTATGCTCCTGTCAACAAATCCAAGATCCTGAGGTATTATCTCGTTGAAAAGAAGTCTTCCAAGCGTCGTTTCGATTATATCCGTAACCGATCTTCCGTCTTCAAGCGTCTTTGTGACGCGTGTCTTTATTTTAGCCTGAAGCGTTATATATCCGTTTTCATAAGCGAGGATAGCTTCGTTTATGTTCTTGAAGATACTTCCCTCGCCCTTGTCTCCCGGACGCTCCTGTGTAAGGTAATAAATACCAAGGACCATATCCTGGGACGGAACCGCTACCGGACCGCCGTCCGACGGCTTCAAAAGGTTGTTCGGCGATAAAAGCATAAAGCGGCATTCAGCCTGAGCTTCTACCGAAAGCGGTACGTGCACGGCCATCTGGTCTCCGTCGAAGTCCGCGTTGAACGCGGTACATACGAGCGGGTGAAGCTTTATGGCTTTTCCTTCTACAAGGATAGGCTCGAACGCCTGTATTCCAAGACGGTGAAGCGTAGGTGCACGGTTAAGCATTACTGGGTGCTCTTTGATGACTTTCTCAAGGAGATCCCATACTTCCGGCTGCATTTTCTCAACCATCTTTTTAGCGTTTTTAATATTATGGGCCATTCCGTTCGCAACGAGCTCTTTCATAACGAAAGGCTTGAAAAGCTCGATAGCCATTTCTTTCGGAAGACCGCACTGATATATTTTCAGTTCCGGTCCTACGACGATAACCGAACGTCCTGAATAATCGACACGTTTTCCCAAAAGGTTCTGACGGAAACGTCCCGATTTACCTTTAAGCAGGTCTGAAAGAGACTTGAGCGCCCTGTTTCCGGGACCTGTTACCGCACGTCCGCGGCGTCCGTTATCGATAAGCGCGTCGACTGCTTCCTGAAGCATACGTTTCTCGTTGCGCACGATTATTTCCGGCGCGCCGAGCTCAAGAAGTCTCTTTAAACGGTTGTTTCTGTTTATTATACGGCGGTAAAGGTCGTTGAGGTCAGACGTAGCGAATCGTCCGCCGTCCAGCTGTACCATAGGTCTTAAGTCCGGAGGTATTACCGGGATAACGGTCATTACCATCCACTCCGGGCGGTTTCCTGATTCCCTGAAAGCCTCTACCACTTCGAGTCTTTTTATTATCCTCGTCTTCTTCTGTCCTGTAGCCTCATCAAGCGCTCTGTTGAGCTCTTCCGATTCCTTGTCCAGATCTATAGCGCAAAGAAGCTCTCTTATAGCCTCCGCGCCCATTCCTACTCTGAACGGAACTTCTCCGTTTTCATCGGCATATTTATCATATTCGTCCTGATATTCTTTCTCGGAAAGCACCTGCTTGTACTGAAGCGATGTCTCGCCCGGATCAAGGACTATATAGTTCGCAAAATATAATACCTTTTCAAGCGTTCTCGGAGATATATCAAGTATAAGGCCCATTCTTGACGGGATACCCTTGAAATACCATATATGAGATACCGGAGCGGCAAGCTCGATATGACCCATACGCTCGCGGCGCACGCTTGATTTCGTTACCTCGACGCCGCAGCGGTCGCAGATAACGCCTTTATAACGGATCTTCTTGTATTTTCCGCAGTGGCATTCCCAGTCTCTTGCCGGTCCGAAAATACGCTCACAAAACAGACCGTCTTTTTCCGGTTTTAAAGTCCTGTAATTTATCGTTTCCGGTTTCTTTACTTCACCGTGAGACCACTCTCTTATCTTCTCCGGTGAAGCAAGGCCGATACGTATAGCGTCAAAACTCAATGGCTGATAATTGGAAGCGTTGTTTGTATTTTCAGGCATTATATACCCCTTTCCGTTTTTATCGAAACCACATTACTCAAGTTCATCAAGGAAATCGTCCGTATCCATCTCCTCTTCCGGAGCTTCATCTACGACGTCTACAAGCTCTTCTCCCTGGAATTCCTGTTTGGAATATCCGAATTTCTCAAAGGAATTCTCCTCATGACGTCTGTCAAATCTGTCTCCTTCTATTACGGAGCGGAGATCCGTTTCGCCGTACTCGGCTGTTTCCATTATCTCGACCTCGGTATTGTCGTCGCGCAGCACTCTTACATCAAGACCGAGCGACTGCATTTCCTTAAGCAATACCTTGAAGGATTCCGGAATTCCCGGCTCCGGTATATTTTCTCCTTTGATGATAGCTTCGTAAGTCTTAACACGTCCGATTATATCATCCGACTTCATAGTAAGGATCTCCTGAAGCGTATACGATGCGCCGTACGCCTCGAGAGCCCAAACCTCCATCTCTCCGAAACGCTGGCCGCCGAACTGGGCTTTTCCGCCGAGCGGCTGCTGCGTAACAAGCGAATAGGGGCCTGTTGAACGCGCATGTATCTTATCGTCAACCAGATGATGAAGCTTCAGATAATGCATATGTCCGATAGTTGTCGGGCTGTCAAAATACTCACCTGTACGTCCGTCTCTTAAAAGGACTTTTCCGTCTTCGGAGATCGGAACGCCCTTCCAGAGCGCGCGGTGATCTTTATTTTTATCAAGATAATCATAAACCTCGGGAAGAAGCTCGTCTTTGTGCTTTGCAGTGAATTCTTCCCATGAAAGATTTACATAGTCGTTCGCGAGAGTAAGAGTATCTGCGATATCTATCTCGTTCGCTCCGTCGAATACCGGCGTAGCGACTTCGAATCCGAGAGCTTTTGCCGCAAGGCTCAAGTGTATCTCAAGGACCTGTCCGATGTTCATTCGGCTCGGAACGCCCAGCGGGTTAAGAACTATGTCGAGCGGACGTCCGTTCGGCAGGAACGGCATATCCTCTACCGGAAGCACTCTTGAAACGACACCCTTGTTTCCGTGACGTCCGGCCATCTTATCGCCGACGGATATCTTACGCTTCTGGGCAATATAGATCCTTACAGACTCGTTTACGCCCGGTGAAAGCTCGTCGCCGTTTTCTCTTGTGAATACCTTAGCGTCGACTACAACGCCGTATTCTCCGTGCGGAACCTTAAGAGATGTATCACGTACTTCTCTTGCCTTTTCACCGAAGATCGCGCGGAGCAGCCTTTCCTCCGCTGTAAGCTCTGTTTCTCCCTTGGGAGTAACCTTTCCGACAAGTATATCGCCGGCTCTTACGGTCGCGCCGATCCTTATTATACCTCTTTCATCGAGGTCTTTAAGCGCGTCGTCTCCGACACCCGGAACGTCCTTTGTTATCTCTTCCGGCCCGAGCTTCGTATCTCTCGCCTCTGATTCGTATTCCTCGATGTGGATAGACGTATAAACATCTTCCTCAACGAGTCTTTCGCTTATGAGAACGGCATCCTCGTAGTTGTAGCCTTCCCATGTCATAAATCCGATAAGCGGGTTCTTTCCGAGTGCGAGCTCGCCGTTTGATGTAGACGGACCGTCGGCTATAACATCTCCTGCTTTTACCCTGTCGCCCTTGTTTACGATAGGTCTCTGGTTATAGCAGTTGCTCTGGTTGCTGCGCATGAACTTCATCAGGCGGTATACTTCTCTTTCGCCCGAATCGGTCTTTATCTGTATTTCTTTTGAAGAAACGTATGTTACTACGCCGTCGTTCTTGGCTATAACGCATACGCCCGAGTCAACAGCGGCCTTTTCCTCCATTCCGGTACCTACTACCGGCGTTTCCGTGAAAAGGAGCGGCACTGCCTGACGCTGCATGTTTGAGCCCATGAGCGCGCGGTTCGCGTCGTCGTTCTGCAGGAACGGTATAAGCGCCGTAGCGATAGAGAATACCATCTTCGGAGACACGTCCATATAATCGAACAGTCTGCGCTCATATTCCTGAGTCTCTGCTCTGTAACGTCCTGAGACTATCTTATGAATGAAATGTCCCTCTTCGTCGAGCGGCTCGTTAGCCTGAGCTACATGGTAATTATCCTCTTCGTCCGCAGTCATGTATACGACTTCGTTCGTAACCCTCGGGTTGAGAGGATCCGTTTTATCTATTCTTCTGTACGGAGCTTCGATAAATCCGTACTGGTTTATACGCGCGTATGACGCAAGCGAGTTGATAAGTCCGATGTTGGGTCCTTCAGGGGTCTCTATCGGGCACATTCTTCCGTAATGCGTGTAGTGTACGTCGCGGACCTCGAAGCCTGCCCTGTCTCTTGAAAGTCCTCCGGGACCAAGAGCCGACAAACGGCGCTTATGCGTAAGCTCGCCGAGCGGGTTGTTCTGATCCATGAACTGCGACAGCTGCGAAGAACCGAAGAATTCTTTTACCGCCGCCGTAACGGGTTTTATGTTTATAAGGGACTGCGGAGTGATGTTGTCCGCGTCCTGGGTAGTCATACGCTCGCGCACTACTCTTTCAAGTCTTGAAAGGCCTATACGGTACTGGTTCTGAAGAAGCTCTCCCACGCAGCGGATACGTCTGTTTCCGAGGTGGTCGATATCATCGTCGTTTCCAAGGCCGTATTCAAGATGGATATTGTAGTTTATCGAAGCAAGGATATCTTCTTTTGTTATATGCTTCGGAATAAGCTCGTGTATCCTTGCGGTTATAGCTTCTTTGATATCATCGGTCTCGGTATATTCGTCGAGTATCTCCTTTAATACGGGATAATAAACTTCTTCCGTAACATGTACTTCCCCGGGGTCGACGTCTACAAAGCGCGTGATATCTACCATAAGGTTTGAAAGTATCTTTACGCTTCTGCCCTCAACGTCTACAAATATATGCGGTACCGTGGAATACTGGATATCGTCCGCAAGCTCTTTCGTTATCGTATCGCCCTTTGAAGCGACTATTTCGCCGGTCTCCATGTTTACCACGTCCTCGGCCAGCACCGCTCCGACTATACGGTTCCTGAAAGCGAGTTTTTTATTGAATTTATAACGTCCTACTTTCGCGAGGTCATATCTCCTCGGATCGAAGAACATGGCGTTGATAAGGCTTTCAGCGCTTTCAACCGCAAGCGGCTCACCTGGTCTGATCTTTTTATAAAGCTCAAGAAGACCTTCCTGATAGTTTGTCGCAACGTCCTTAAGAAGAGTAGCCTCTATCTTCGGCTCCTCTCCGAAAAGCTCGCGTATCTGGGCGTTAGTGCCTATTCCGAGCGCGCGGATAAGTACGGTTATCGGGACTTTTCTCGTCCTGTCTACCCTTACATAGAAAACATCGTTTGAATCTGTTTCATACTCAAGCCATGCTCCTCTGTTAGGAATGAGCGTAGCCGCAAACAGCTTCTTTCCTAATTTATCGAAAGAAGTCGCGAAATAAATTCCCGGCGAACGTACAAGCTGGCTGACGATAACTCGCTCTGCTCCGTTGATAACGAACGTACCGGTCTCCGTCATAAGCGGGAGATCTCCCATGAATATCTCATGCTCTGTTATTTCGTCTTTTTCCCTGTTGAACAGTCTTACTTTCGCTTTAAGAGGCGCGGCATATGTAGTGTCGCGCTGTTTACATTCATCTATAGAATATTTAACGTCGTCCCTGCACAGGGTGAAATCAAGAAATTCAAGACTCAGCTTTCCACCATAGTCTTCTATCGGTGAAATATCTTCAAATATTTCTTTGAGTCCTTCTTTAAGAAACCAGTTATACGAGTCCTTTTGGACCTCTATAAGATTTGGCATCTCAAGAACTTCTTTTTGTCTC
>DVOP01000130.1 GCA_018713465.1 Candidatus Alectryocaccobium stercorigallinarum
GTTTTAATGCTGTTATTGTCGAAATAAAATTCAATTGGAGGCACATTATGGGACAGATAGCAAACGAGGCGTTAGTCGAGCTCATAGTTCATATTAAAGATAAAATAAAGGAAAAACGGGAAGAGAAGAAAGAAAATGACGTTGTTATAAAGAAAGGAAGCGCAAGCCATGAAGATAACACTGAATCCTGATGAGGAAGTTGTAAAAACAGTAAAAGAAGGCTTAAAGGCAAAGGGCGGATATTGCCCGTGCAGGCTTGAAAAAACAGAGGACACAAAGTGCATGTGCAAGGAGTTCCGCGATCAGATAGCCGATCCGGAGTTCGAGGGCTTTTGCCACTGCATGCTGTATTACAAACATAAATAAAAGAAAAGAGGGATAAAAATGGCGGAAATTACACTTACAGACGCGAATTTTGACGAAGAAGTTTTAAAATCAGATATACCGGTGCTTGTTGATTTCTGGGCGACATGGTGCGGACCGTGTAAGATGATCGCTCCGGTCGTAGAGGAGATCGCAAAAGAGAATGAAGGCAAGATAAAAGTCGGAAAGGTAAACGTAGATGAGGAACAGCGTCTTGCGATCAGATTCGGGATCAGCAGCATTCCGACGCTGCTTGTGTTCAAGAACGGAGAGCAGGTTAACAAGGCTGTAGGATACATGCCGAAAGAGCAGTTGGAGGCGCTTCTCAAATGAGGATATCGCATCCGATAGAGCCGGTTTTCGATGAAAAATCCGAAATACTTATACTCGGCTCGTTCCCGTCCGTAAAATCGCGGGAGCAGATGTTTTTTTACGGACATCCGCAGAACCGTTTTTGGAAGGTGATGGCAAATGTGACAGGCGATAACGTGCCGGAAAGCATAGACGAAAAGAGAGCGTTTTTGCTTAAGAATCACATAGCCGTTTGGGACGTTATAGCACAGTGCGACATAGAGGGATCTTCGGATTCCTCTATTAAAGATGTCAAAGCCAACGATTTAAGCAGAATTTTAGCAAAAGCGAATATAAAGAAGATATGCTGCAACGGCGCGAAATCATGGGAGCTGTACAATAAATACATCAAACCCGTGACCGGAAGAGAAGCGGTAAAGCTGCCGTCTACGAGTCCGGCAAACGCTGCATGGTCGGTTGAAAGGCTCGCTGCGGCGTGGAAGGCTGCGCTTGTATAAAACAGGCGAAATAAAATACAGTCGGAGGCAGGCGCTTGGTTGGAAACCTAAAGAGCTTTTTTAAGGAAATGCTGAAAGCGTTTTGTAAAGAAATGATGAAATCGCTTGTATAAATCATAAAAAGTAATATAATCAGTGTAAGCAAAGACTAACTAAGGAGGTACAAAACATGTTAGACAAGAAAGTAGTGGAACTGTTGAACGAACAGGTAACCAAAGAATTTTATTCAGCTTATCTGTACCTTGATTTTTCGAATTTCTATAAAGACGCCGAATTAAACGGATTTTCAAACTGGTTCAAAGTTCAGGCGCAGGAAGAACGCGACCACGCAATGCTGTTTATCCAGTATCTGCAGCTTAACGACGAGGAAGTTGTTTTAGGGACTATAAATAAACCGGATAAGGAATTAAAAACATTCAAGGATCCGCTTGACGCGAGCCTTGCGCATGAGCGTTATGTGACACAGTCGATCCACAATATCTACGACGCGGCATACAGCGTTAAGGATTTCCGTACAATGCAGTTCTTGGATTGGTTCGTAAAAGAGCAGTGCGAGGAAGAGGACAACTGCAACGAGATGATCAAGCGTTATGATCTGTTCGCGGGAGATCCGAAGGGACTTTACAATCTTGACGCGGAATACGGCGCGAGAGTTTATACAGCTCCGTCGCTGGTATTATAATGAGCGGCAAATATCTTTGCCCGTGCAGAAAGATAACGAAAAAGGATGTCAAAGAAGCGCTGAAGAAGGGCGCTTCTTGCTATAAAGAAGTTAAAAAGGCTACCGGAGCCGGAGCCGCGTGCGGGCATTGCAAAAATAAGATAAAAAAATACATAAAAAAGCAAATTTCAAAGAAAGATAAATAAACACTTTAGGCGGATAAAGCATTTTTCGTTGACATCAAAAAAAATAGGTGTTACAATTTTTTACGGTCATAAAGACTGTAAACGGAGGAACTTCGGATGAACTTACAAAACAATAAAATGATTTCGGCAAGTTCATTTTTCGGCTTTACGCAGGTTCGCTTTTTTGCGGGCTATTATTTCTGTGGCAAAAAATAAAGGTGTTGTCCGGGCGTAAAGTGCAGATATTATAAAAAGATATCAAAGCGGCTTTGTTTTCGGACAAGCCGCTTTAAATTTTTTAAGGAAAAGCGCCGCGCGGCGGCGTGAAAACATGGCGGGGAGATATTATGAAAATAGCGTACAGCGGCATTGAAGGGGCTTTCGCGCACATAGCGGCAAAGCAGATATATCCGAACGAGGAATTAAAAGCGTATAAAGGTTTTAGAGAGGCCTACTGCTCGGTCGTATCGGGCGAATGTTCTGCGGCGGTCATTCCGATCGAAAACAGCTTTGCGGGAGAGGTCGGACAGGTCACGGATCTGATGTTCTCGGGAGAGCTTGAGATAGACGAAGTTTATGAAATGCATATAACGCAGAATCTTTTAGGCGTGCCGGGGGCTAAAATTTCTGATATCAAAAAGGTAATAAGCCACCCGCAGGCGCTTGGGCAGTGCGAGGGCTATATAGCAGAACATGATTTTGAGACCGAGGCGGCCGTTAATACCGCAAGAGCGGCGGCGGCAGTAGCTAAGCAGAACGATGTTCATACTGCGGCCATCGCAAGTCTTGAAACGGCGCGGCTGTACGGACTTGACGTAATAGAAGCCGACATAAATGACAGCAAGGATAATACTACAAGATTTGCGATATTTAAGAAAAAAGAAGACATAAAAAAAGACGGCAGTGAAAAAGACGGATTCATTTTGTTGTTTACCGTTCCTAATATCGCCGGCGGACTGGCTAAGGCGCTTACCATCATAGGCGACTACGGTTTCAACATGAGTATTTTAAGAAGCCGTCCGATGAAGAGCCTCGCGTGGAATTATTATTTCTATGTGGAAGCCGAAGGCGATGTGGACGGCGAATACGGAAAAGAAATGCTGGCAAGGCTTTCATTCTGGTGCGAAAGCGTTAAGATAGCCGGACGGTACAAAGTGCAGAGAAGTTTATAAAACCGGGAGAATAGATATGATAATACCGCTTGATTTGGGAAAAGACAGTTATGATATTGTGCTTGAAAGAGGAGCGCTGCAGCGCGCGGGAGAGCTGCTGAAGCTGGAACGCAAGGTTCTGATAGTTACGGATACAGGAGTGCCTTCGGCTTATGCGGGGGCGGTCGCAAAAAACAGCAAAGAGCCTCTTATCTGTGTTGTAGATCCGGGAGAGGAAAGCAAGAGCATTGAAGTTTTCGAAAGACTTCTTATAAAAATGCTGCGCGCCGGATTCACAAGAAAAGACTGCGTTGTTGCCGTGGGCGGCGGAGTTGTCGGAGATCTCGCGGGGTTCGTAGCCGCAAGCTATATGCGCGGCGTGGATTTTTACAATATACCGACGACGCTTTTGTCGCAGGTTGATTCTTCCATCGGAGGAAAGACAGCGGTAAATCTGGACGGGATAAAAAATATCGTCGGGGCTTTTTATCAGCCGAAAAAAGTGCTCATAGATCCGGATACTTTAAAGACGCTGCCGAAAAGACAGCTTTCAAACGGGCTTGCAGAAGCCGTGAAGATGTCGCTCACTTCTGACGCGGAATTGTTTGATATATTTGAACATAAGGATATTGAGGAAAATCTTGAGACGATAATCGAAAAGTCGCTGAAGATCAAGAAATCGGTCGTAGAGCAGGACGAAAAAGAACAGGGATTAAGAAAGATATTGAATTTCGGGCATACGATAGGCCATGGAATAGAAGTGACGCAGGAAGATCTTTATCACGGCGAAGCCGTAGCGCTTGGAATGTTGCCGATGTGTTCGGACGAGGTAAGGGAAAGGCTGATACCGGTACTTGAGAAGCTTTCGCTTCCAACGGCATGCAAAGCCGATCCGGAAAAGGTATACGCGGCGGTAACGCACGATAAAAAAAGTGCGAACGGAAAGGTTTCGCTTATCAAAGTATATAAAGCCGGGACATATGAGATAGAAGATACAAGGATAGAAGAGCTTAAAGACATCATAAATAAATTTTATAAGTGAATTTTTATATAAATTAACGTACAAATAACGAGGTTCAGGAGGGAACATGAAAAATACATTTGGGCAGAGCGTGGCCGTAACTATTTTCGGAGAAAGCCACGGGGCGGAGATTGGAGTCGTTATTGACGGAATGGCGCCGGGTATAGAAGTCGATGAAAAGTTCATAGCGGATCAGCTGACGCTTCGCCGTCCGGTCGGAAGGATATCGACCGCAAGAAAAGAACAGGACAGGTTTCGTATCGTAAGCGGCGTGTTTAACAGAAAAACGACCGGAACGCCTATCTGTATTGTTATCCCGAATGAAGATACGAGGAGCAAGGATTATTCCGCGACAAGGGCGCTGGCAAGACCCGGACATGCTGATTATACCGCGTACTGCAAATATCACGGATTCGAAGATTACAGGGGCGGCGGACATTTCAGCGGACGCATAACGGCGGGACTTGTAGCAGGAGGCGCGATCGCGATATCGGCGCTTAAAAATCTCGGTATCAATATAGGAACACACATATGCAGTCTCGGAAATATCCACGACAGGCCGTTTGAGGATATGGACGAGGATATAGCGGCATTGAACAAAATGGGGTTTGCCGTTCTTGATAAAAACAAAGAAGCTGAAATGATAAGGATGATCGAAGACGCGGCTGCTGACGGAGACAGCGTCGGAGGAGTCCTTGAAACAGCGGTCACGGGTTTTCCGAAAGGAGTAGGAGAACCGTGGTTCGATACGGTCGAGGGGATTTTATCGCATGCGCTGTTCAGCATTCCTGCGGTTAAAGGAGTAGAATTCGGAGCCGGATTCGACCTTGTAAACGCGCACGGCAGTGATTTTAACGACCCTCTGCGTATAGAAGACGGAAAAATCGAGACGCTTTCGAATAATAACGGCGGCGTAAACGGCGGCATAACAAACGGAATGCCGATCCTTTTCAGATGCGCTGTTAAACCGACGGCTTCAATATATAAGAAGCAGGAGACAGTTGATTTTATAAAGAATGAAAACGCGGTGCTCCAGATACAGGGACGCCACGACCCGGCGATAATCCACCGCGCGAGGGTGGTCGTTGACAGCGTAACGGCGCTTGTGCTCTGTGATATGCTTGCGGGCAGATTTGGCACGGATTATTTAGCGGGTAAATGAAAATTGACAGGAGATATAAATGCAGTACGGATTGATAGGCGAACATCTGCCTCACAGCTTTTCAAAAATAATACATGAAGATATAGGGTTATATGAATACGAACTGCACGAAGTGGCGAAAGAAGATATCGATTCTTTCATGAAACAGAAGGATTTTAAGGCCATAAACGTGACGATACCGTATAAGCAGACGGTCATACCTTATCTCGACGAGATAAGCGAAAGAGCGGAGGCGATCGGCGCGGTAAATACGATAGTGAACCGCGAGGGAAAGCTTTTCGGAGATAATACGGATTTCGGCGGTATGCTTTCTCTTATAGACAAAATGGGCCTCGAGCTTTCCGGGAAAAAAGTGCTGATCTTAGGGACCGGCGGAACGAGCAGGACGGCTTTCGCCGTGGCAAAGAGCATGGACGCGAAAGAGATACATAAAGTCAGCCGTGTCGCGAAAGAGGGAAGCATATCATATGAAGAAATGTATGAAAAGCACGCCGATGCGGATATTATCATAAACACCACGCCGTGCGGAATGTTTCCCGATACATACAAAAGGCCGGTCGACCTTGAAAGATTCAGTAATATTGAGGGCGTAGTCGACGCGATATACAATCCGCTTTCGTCAATGCTTGTACAGCAGGCGAAAGAGCTTGGCGCGAAAGCACAGGGAGGACTATATATGCTTGTCGCGCAGGCGGTTTTGGCGGCTGAGATATTTACGGATCAGATCTTGGAAGAAGACCTTATCGATAAAATATACGGACGGCTTTTAGCGCGGAAGCGCAATATTGTTCTTATCGGACTTCCGTCTTCCGGAAAAACAACCGCCGGTAAGAGGCTTGCCGAGATAACAGGAAGGAAGCTTATAGACAGCGACGATGTGATAATAGAGCGCGAAAGCGTTCCGATCTCTGAGATTTTTGCTAAAAGGGGAGAAAAGGCTTTTCGTGATATAGAATCTGAGGTCATAGCGGAAATTTCAAAAGAAAACGGCGTGATAATCGCGACAGGCGGAGGCGCGGTCTTAAGAAAAGAAAATGTCGAGGCGCTTAAAACGAACGGGATAATCGTATTTCTGGACCGAAATCCGGATACGCTGATACCGACAGACGACAGACCGACGTTTGACGCGAAAGAAAAGATAAAAGAATTATACAGGATCCGGTATCCGATTTATTCGGCGGCGGCGGATATACATTTTAAGGCGGACTGCGGATATGAAGAGGCCGGAGACGCGGTATATAGATTAGTGAATGAGTTTTAAAAGTGATATAACATTCGCGGCGGATTACTTTTAATAAAAATTAAGACTGCGGAGCTGGCTGTAAGAAAATATCAATGTTTCTAAATTATACTTTTATACTGAAAATAAACTGAAAGGGAAGCCATGAAATTATTAGTAATAAACGGTCCGAATATAAATATGCTCGGTATTCGCGAACCCGGCATTTACGGCGGAGATTCTTACACGGATCTCTGCGGCCTTATCGAAGTGCATGCGGCCGCGAAAAATGTAGAGGTTGAAATATATCAGTCAAACCACGAAGGTGACCTGATCGACAAGATACAGCAGGCGTTCAGAAAAGTAAACGGTATAATAATAAATCCGGGCGGATATACGCATACGAGCGTAGCGCTGCTGGACGCGGTAAAGGCTGTTAGCATTCCGACGGTCGAAGTGCATATATCAGATGTGGCGTCGCGCGAGGATTTCAGGCAGATAAGCTATATACGTCAGGCCTGCGTGAAGACTATTGCGGGACATGGACTTATGGGATATGTCGAGGCGATGGATTTTCTGATTGAAAATTATGACGACTAACGGTTGAGGCTGTGAACAAAGGATACGATATATGAAAGCAGTTATTAAACCATCAAAGGCGGCAGGAGTTGCCGCAGCGCCGCCGTCAAAAAGCATGGCGCACCGTATGCTGATATGTGCGGGACTTTCAGAGGGTGAAAGCACGGTAAAAGGCATTGCGCCGTCGCAGGACGTGCTTGCGACGCTGGACTGCCTTGAAGCTTTAGGCGCGGAATATAAATATGAAAACGAAACGGTAGTCATACGCGGAGTGGATCTGCAAAACGTAAAAAACGGAACCGTACTGAACTGCCGCGAATGCGGAAGCACGCTAAGGTTTTTTGTTCCGATAGCGCTCCTGACCGGAAAAGAGATTATTTTTACCGGCAGCGAAACGCTTATGAAAAGACCGCTTGGCGTATATGAAGATATGTGCGCGGAGCACGGATTTGTTTTTGAAAGAGAAAAACGCAAGGCGGCAGGCTCTGCCGGAAAAAACGGAAAAACGGAAGAAACCGCAGACTGCATATGCGTACAGGGCAGACTGCAAAGCGGAGAATACCGTATTCCCGGGAATATAAGTAGCCAGTTTATAAGCGGACTTTTGTTTGCTCTTCCAAAAACAGGCGGCAGCAGCGCGATTGCGATAATCCCGCCGGTGGAAAGCAGACCGTATATAGATATGACCGTGCAGGCGCTTAAAGAGTTCGGCGTTGAAGCGGTCTGGCGTGATGAAAACACGCTTGTAATAAAGAGCGGCCAGCGATATATGCCGCAGGAAACGGCGGTTGAAGGAGATTATTCAAACGCGGCGTTTTTAGAAGCTTTTAACCTTGCTGGCGGAGACGTAAAAGTCATAGGGTTGAAAGATGACAGCCTTCAGGGAGATAAAATATACAAAGCTTTATTTGATCAGATAAAAAGCGGGACGCCGAATATAGATATTTCGGATTGTCCGGATCTTGGACCGGTGCTTATGGCAGCGGCGGCTTTAAAAAACGGCGCGTTCTTTACAGGCACGAAGAGACTTAAGATAAAAGAAAGCGACCGCGGAGAAGCGATGAAACAGGAGCTTGAAAAGTTCGGGATCAGGGCGGAGGTTGAAGAAGACAGCATAACCGTTCATAAAGGAACTTTGAGAAGTCCCGTGGAAGAGCTTAACGGACACAACGATCACCGTATAGTGATGGCGCTTTCGGTCTTAGCTTCCGTGACGGGAGGCGTTATAGACGGGGCGCAGGCGGTAAACAAGAGCTTTCCGGATTTCTTTGATAAAATCAAGAAATTAGGAATAAATGTAGAACTAAAATAAGTGCGTAAAGAAAACTTTCTTAAACGTAAATTATAAAGAAACGCAATGCGTTGAACAGAGGTATACAAGTGGAATGGATAAGTAAGAGCAACATATTGATAGTCGGTTTGGGGCTTATGGGCGGCAGCTACGCACGCGCGCTTAAAAGGCTTGGATATCATATAATGGCGATAGACAGCAAGCAGTCGAGCATAGATTATGCGCTTGAAAACGGAATTATTGATAGAGGTATTTCTGAGGTAAAAGAGGAATTCGTAAAAGACGCGGACGCGGTGATTTTTGCGCTGTATCCGGGAGTTTTCAAGGAATGGATACGCGACTATCAGAAGTTTTTAAAGCCGGGCGCGCTTATCACAGACGTTACGGGCGTGAAATCGTGCGTGGTTTATGATATACAGGAAATGCTGCGCGGAGATGTGGAATATATCGCGGCGCACCCGATGGCCGGACGCGAGGTATACGGGGTTGAGAACAGCGACGACTCGATATTCAGGAACGCGAACTATATCGTAACGCCGACAGAGAAAAATACAGAAACGGCAATCGAGTGGTGCAAGTCGCTCGGTAAAATACTTGGATTTAGAAAGATATCCGTGCTGACGCCGGAAGAGCACGACAAGATGATAGGCTTCCTTTCGCAGCTTACGCATGTGATCGCGGTAGCGCTTATGACATGTACGGATAATCAACACCTGGTCGATTACACGGGTGACTCATTCCGGGATCTTACACGAATAGCCAGAATAAACGAAAACATGTGGAGCGAATTGTTCCTTTTAAACAAAGATATCCTTATCAAAGAGATAGACATGTTTGAAAAAGAACTCAAGGAAATGAGAAATATGCTTGCGGACGACGATATCGAAGGGCTTAAAGACAAGATGAGGCTTTCAACGAAGCGCAGGGCATATTTTGACTGACATGGTATTGGAAAATACCGGTCGGATTTCAGGAAGTGAACAGATTATAACGCAAATCGAACAGCGTTCGCAGTATAGAACAGCAGATTAAAAGAGGTAAGATAGCATGATGAACATGATTTTTGAAAAGAAGCTTACTATCCCGATGGAAGTCAAAAAGATGTATCCTTTGACCGAAACCATGAAAGAAAATATCGACAGACGGGATAAAGAGCTGAAAAAAATATTTTCAGGCGAGGATAAACGGAAGGTACTCATAATCGGACCCTGTTCGGCTGACAACGAGGACAGCGTGATAGATTATGTTTCGCGCTTGTGCAAGGTGCAGGAAGACGTGAAAGATAAGCTGTTTATCGTGCCGAGGATATATACGAATAAGCCGAGGACTACAGGTGAAGGATATAAGGGACTCGTTCACCAGCCTGATCCGGAAAAGAAGCCGGATATTTTCAAAGGGATAATCGCGACGCGCGAGCTCCATATGAGGGCGGTCAAGGAAACCGGATTTTCATGCGCTGATGAAATGCTTTATCCGGGAAACTACAGGTATCTCGACGATCTGCTCGCATATGTAGCGGTCGGAGCGCGCTCGGTGGAAAATCAGGAACACCGCCTTACAGCGAGTGGGATCGACGTTCCGGTCGGCATGAAGAACCCTACAAGCGGCGTGCTTTCGGTTATGTTCAACGCGATATATGCGGCGCAGCACCATCACAGCTTTATATACAGAGGCTGGGCGGTACATTCGCAGGGCAATCCGTATGCGCACGCTATACTCAGAGGATATTCCACAAAACAGGGTACGTCCGTGCCGAACTATCACTATGAAGACCTTGTGCGCCTTAAAGAATTTTATGATGAAAGAGGACTTAAGAATCAGGCTGTTATCATAGATACGAACCATGCGAATTCGGGCAAAGACCCGTTTGAACAGCCGAGGATAATAGAAGAAGTCCTGCACAGCTGCAGATACAATAAAGATATAGAAGAACTTGTCAAAGGCTTTATGGTGGAAAGCTATATCGAAGACGGAAACCAGAAAGTCGGCGGAGGCTGCTACGGTAAATCGATAACCGACGCGTGCCTCGGCTGGGACAAAACAGAAAAGCTTATTTATGAAATGGCGGAGCGGCTTTAAGCCGCTTCGCTTTTTGTATCTTTACCTGCTGCGCCTTATTTTAGTAGACGGTATGCCGAGTTCCTCGCGGTATTTGGCGACGGTGCGGCGGGCGACGATTATGTTCTGCTCCTTAAGCGTGTCGGCGATAGCCTGATCGGACAGCGGCGCGTTTGGGTTTTCTGATTTTATAAGCCTTGCTATCGAAGCCTTTATCCGCTGGACGGAGATATCCTCTCCGGAGGTGTTTGTGATGGACTTGCTGAAAAAGTGCTTAAAGGAGAAAAGCCCTTTTGAGCACAGTATGTATTTGCGCCGGACGATGCGGCTTATCGTAGATTCGTAAACGCCGGTGTCGGCCGCTATGTCGCTGTATTTTAACGGCGCAAGGTCGTTTGAATCGGTGAAGAAGAACTTCTTCTGGCGCTCTGCGATGCTTTTTGCGCACGATATCATCGACGACTGGCGGTTTTCGATATCGTAAATAAGCTTTTTAGCCGCGGATATCTTCTTGCTTAAGTAGCCCATAAGCTCTGGGTCGTTGCTTGTTTCGAGCATCTGGCAGTAAAAGGTATTCAGATGCACGGCGGGGCCTGTATTCGCAAGATCGATGACCCTGATGCTGCCGCCCTCGGTATCGATGATAACGTCCGGAGTCATATGTATGGCGGATTCGTAACGGCCGAAAGCCGCGCAGGGGCGCGGGTCTAAAGAACGGATGACGGCGCATGCCTCAAGGATATCCTCGCGTGACGCTCCGGTGTTTTTGGATATTTTGCTGAAGTTGCCGCTTGCCATGTCGGAAAGGAAGTCCTGCACGATAAGCTGCGCAAGCGGATATGAGCCGAGGCGTCCAAGCTGAAGCGAAAGCTGCTCGGAAAGGCTGCGCGCGCCAACGCCGGCCGGTTCAAGTGTTTTTATAAACGAAACCGCCGTCACGGCGGTTTTGACAGGCAGGTTGTATCTGGCGGCGTATTCTTCGGGAGCTTCTTCGAGATATCCGTTGTTATTGAGTTCATATACGATTATCCTTACTGCTTCTTCGATTTCCGAAGGAAGGGCGCCGGGTCTGATCTGCTCCAACAGGTAAGTCTGCAGTGTTTCATGGCTTTTTGACGGGAGAGATTCCATATATTTTTTTCCGTCGGTATCGTCGGAAAAAGAAGATCTGAGCATAGGATATTTTGATAGCCAGGAAACGGAAGCAAGCAAATCAGAAGTCACTGACAGACTGCCGGAAGAGTCCATATCAAGAACGGGATTTTCTATGATTGCGCTGTTTATATATTCCGTCAGTTCAATGCTGCTCATTTGGAGTATGTTAAGAGTCTGAAGATATTCCGGCGATATGTGCTGCATAAGTTTTTGTGACTGATTTATCTTTATGTCCATGACTGTAATCCTGATATCGTTAATAAGAGAAACCTTGTTTGAAATCTGAAGGGTGAAGTAATCTTCGATGGCGCCGGTTTGCGGCGCCAATTATATTTGTTGAAACCAAACCGCCCGGCGTGTAAATGCCGGGCGATATCTTTTGCGATAAGGCCGTCAAGCAGCCGCTGTGCTTATACGAGCGAGATTTGACGGCTAAGTACAGCGGACAGTTTTGCTGTGAGCTTGTACTGCATCGCAGTAATTAAGTAGGGAGATGAAATCTTCCTTACTCGATTTTTTTATTATTTATCCTTAATGCTTGCATGCAGCTCCTGCAGAGATTTGATATTTCCCTCGGGAGCATTTTTTATTGTAAGAAGCCCGTCTGCAGCGGCAAATGCGGCAGCCATTGTTGTCATATAAGGTATCTTAGACTTGATAGCTCCTTTGCGCAGATAGCTGTCGTTGTGTGCGCTTTCCTTGCCTGAAGGCGTGTTGACGATCATCTGGATCTTGCCGTTTGAGATAGCGTCCAGAATGTTCGGGCGGCCCTCATACAGCTTCTTTATCTTCTTTACAGGTATTCCGGCTGCTTCGATCATATCGCATGTGGTTCCTGTCGCAAGAAGATTGAAGCCGAGCTTATGGAATTTCTTCGCGAGTTCTACAACGCGCGGCTTGTCATTGCGGTTTACGGAGATAAGGACAGTTCCTTTTGTCGGGAGCGACGACTGTACGCCCTCCTGCGATTTTATGAACGCTTCGCCGTATGTAGGAGCAAGACCTAAAACCTCGCCTGTTGAACGCATTTCCGGTCCTAAGATCGGGTCGACCTCCGGGAACATATTAAACGGGAACGCCGCCTCTTTTACGCCGTAGTACGGTATGTTCTTCTCTTTAAGCGAAGGAACCGGAGACGGATTTCCTGTAAGCTCGTTTGTTATTATTTCTGTAGCGAGCGGAACCATGCGGATATTGCATACCTTTGATACGAGCGGAACCGTACGCGACGCTCTCGGGTTTGCTTCAAGCACGAATACCTTTCCGTTTTCTATAGCATACTGCATGTTCATAAGTCCGCGTACATGCATTTCTTCGGCGATCTTGCGTGTGTACTCTTTTATCGTAGCTACGTTTTCGGCCGAGATATGTACCGACGGTATTATACATGCAGAATCGCCCGAGTGTATTCCGGCAAGCTCGATATGTTCCATAACAGCCGGAACGAAAGCGTGCGCTCCGTCGCAGATAGCGTCTGCTTCGCATTCGAGTGCGTTGTTGAGGAAGCGGTCGATAAGTATCGGACGGTCAGGAGTTACGCCTACGGCAGCCTTCATATAGTCTGCCATTGCCTCGTCGTCGTATACGACTTCCATACCGCGGCCGCCGAGTACGTATGAGGGGCGGACCATTACCGGATAGCCGATCTTGCCGGCGATATCCTGTGCTTCTTCAACTGTGGTCGCCATTCCGGATTCAGGCATTGGGATACCAAGCTTATCCATCATAGCCCTGAAATGGTCTCTGTCTTCGGCGAGGTCGATGACTGCCGGAGATGTTCCGAGTATCTTAACGCCGTTCTTTTCAAGGTCTGACGCGAGGTTGAGCGGGGTCTGGCCTCCGAACTGCGCGATAACTCCGAGCGGTTTTTCCTCTTCGTATATGCTTAATACGTCTTCCAGAGTAAGCGGCTCGAAATAGAGCTTGTCAGATGTATCATAGTCTGTTGAAACCGTTTCGGGGTTGCAGTTTACGATGATAGTTTCAAAACCTAATTTCTTGAGCGCCATTGCAGCGTGAACGCAGCAGTAGTCGAATTCGATACCCTGGCCGATACGGTTTGGGCCGCCGCCGAGGATCATTATCTTCTTGTTGTTTGAAACAGGATTCTTATCCTCGCCGTTGTATGTCGAATAATAGTATGCGCTGTCTTTTGTTCCGCTTACGTGGATACCCTGCCAGTGCTCTTTAACGCCGAGGGCAAGACGCTTATTGCGGATATCGGCTTCCGGAACTTCAAGTATCTGGCTTAAATATTTATCCGAGAATCCGTCCTTTTTAGCCTGTATAAGCGCCGCGTCTTCCGGAAGAGAGCCTTTGTGCTGCATAAGTGCTTCTTCTTCGTCGACTAATTCTTTTATCTGAACAAGGAAGTCGCGTTTGATATGCGTAAGCTCATAAAGCTTTTCGATATCAACGCCTTTTCTTAACGCTTCATATATAACAAAATATCTTTCGCTTGAGGGATAGATGAGCTTTTTGAGGAGTTCATCTGTCGAAAGAGAATCGAAGTTCTTGGCGTGGCCGAGACCATAGCGTCCGTTTTCAAGGCTGCGGATAGCTTTCTGGAAAGCTTCCTTGAAGTTCTTTCCGATACTCATTACTTCGCCTACGGCTCTCATCTGAGTGCCGAGCTTGTCTTCAACGCCTTTGAATTTTTCAAACGCCCAGCGCGCGAATTTGATAACAACATAGTCGCCGCCCGGAACATATTTATCGAGAGTTCCGTGTTCGCCGCATTCGATGTCCTTAAGAGTAAGTCCGCAAGCCAAAAGCGCTGATACGAACGCAATCGGGAAGCCTGTCGCTTTTGAAGCAAGGGCTGATGAACGCGATGTACGCGGATTGATCTCGATAACGATTATCCTGTCTGATACGGGATCGTGCGCGAACTGTACGTTTGTTCCGCCGATTACCTGAACGGAGTCTACTATTTTATATGCAGCTTCCTGAAGTCTTCTCTGAACGTCTTTTGAGATAGTAAGCATAGGAGCCGCGCAGAAAGAATCTCCGGTATGAACGCCCATCGGGTCGATGTTTTCGATGAAGCAAACCGTTATCATATTTCCTTCGCAGTCGCGGACTACTTCGAGCTCAAGCTCTTCCCAGCCGATGACTGATTCCTCAACAAGGACCTGTCCTACAAGGCTGGCCTGAAGACCTCTCGCCATAACGACTTTGAGTTCGTCTCTGTTGTATACGAGTCCGCCGCCTGCGCCGCCCATTGTATAAGCGGGACGGAGAACGACCGGATAGCCTAATCTGTCGGCGATCTCAAGGCCTTCTTCAACGCTGTAAGCGACCTGGCTTCTTGCCATTTCGATCCCGAGAGATTCCATAGTTTCTTTAAATTCGATCCTGTCTTCGCCGCGTTCGATAGCGTCTACCTGCACGCCGATGACTTTCACGTTGTATTTGTCCAATATTCCGGCTTTGTTCAGCTCGGAGCAAAGATTAAGTCCTGACTGTCCGCCGAGGTTCGGAAGCAGCGCGTCCGGACGCTCTTTTGCGATTATCTGTTCAAGACGGTGTACGTTTAAAGGTTCGATATAGGTTACGTCTGCCATTTCCGGATCCGTCATGATAGTAGCCGGATTCGAGTTTACGAGCACGATCTCATAGCCTAATTTTCTAAGGGCTTTACACGCCTGTGTTCCTGAATAATCGAATTCGCACGCCTGACCGATGATGATCGGGCCGGAACCGATAATAAGCACTTTGTTAATGTCTGTTCTTTTTGGCATTGCTTTCCCTCCGCAATAGATATTCCATATCTTTATGTATCTAAAAGATTTTATCATAATGAAAAATCATGCACAAGATAAAAAATACAGCACAAATAAAAAGTAATACGGCTATCTGATGTGCAATAACAACAAAATTGCTTCGCATGTTTGACCCTTGCGGAAAAAGAGATTATGGAATAAACTATAGTAGGTAATATCACCATATATAATGCAGCGTTTCTCGAGGGGAGGAATGGTCGTGCTTCAGAATAAAAAGACAAAAACATTCAGGGCGTTTATTATTATCGGATTGATCATTGGCATTCTTTTGATCATTCTTCTGCTGCAGAGCACGAATATTTTTTCGTCTATCAATATCGCAGTGACAAGCCTGCAGGCGTTCCTATTCGGAATAGTTTTTTCGGGCATAATGTCGCCCATGCTAAAGGGCTTTGAAAATCTTTTGGCCAAGAAGCTTTCCACGCCTGAAAATCCGAGGCGCGAGCTGATAAGAGGAATAGGCGTTGCGCTGACGCTTGCCGTTACTTTGTTTATAATAATCGGCGTAATAGTCATCGTCATACCGCAGGTCGGCGTTACTTTCGAAAAGATAATACCGTCGTTCAGAGGTATGGTAAACGGCTTTAACAGCTGGATTCAGGGTTTTTCAGACAGTGAGATCTGGACAGAGAGGGTATATCCGTTTATTCAGGAGATAACTACAAACATCTCTAAATGGGTAATGAACAACATGGGCGCCGGAACGGATATATTCAACGCGGTGACCTCCGGTATAATGTCCGCGGTCAACGTGCTTTTCAATATGATAATAGGGCTTATACTTTCGGTCTACCTGCTGCTCAGCAAGGAAAAGCTTTTCGCACAGATAGAGAAGCTGTGCATGGCGCTCTTTAAGAAGAAATGGGGCGCATATATAATGGATATCATAGACGAGGGCGCGCGTATCTTTTCCGGATTTTTCGGTGCGAAGATACTTGAGGCTATCCTTATGGGCGTGCTCTGCTTTGTCGGAATGATGATAATCAGACTTCCGTATGCGACGCTTGTCAGCGTGCTTGTCGGCATAGCGAATATAATCCCGTTCTTCGGGCCGTACATCGGCACTATCTTAGGAGCCGCGCTCATAGTTTTGGTAGACCCGTGGCAGGCGCTGTATTATATCATATTTATGATAGCGCTCGTACAGTTCGACGGAAATATTATGGGACCGAAGATACTCGGACATTCGACGGGACTTTCACCGATGTGGGTCATCGTTTCGATACTTCTATTCGGCGGTACGCTTGGTATCGTCGGAACGTTTATCGGCGTGCCGGTATTCGCATGGATCTATTATGTAGTAAAGAAAATAGCCGAAAATTCCCTTGTAAAGCAGGAGCTCCCTACCTCGACGGACGAATATGAAGAAATGCGCGCAGAAGAACAGGCGCGGAAAGAGCAAATGCAGGATGCGAGAGAACGGACGAAGGCAGAAAAGTAATTTTAAATTATGAAATCATGAGCAATAAGCCTGATTATAGAGAAATAACTGAAAGGAGACTTACGATGTCTGACAATAAAATACCTTATAAAATATATTTGGAAGAAAACGAAATGCCTACGCAGTGGTATAATGTGCGCGCGGATATGAAGAAAAAACCGGAGCCGCTTTTGAATCCTGCTACGGGAAAGCCGATGGGTCATGCCGACCTTGCTCCGGTATTCTGCGACGAGCTTATAGAGCAGGAGCTTGACGACGTTACGCCGTATATAGATATACCGGAGGAAATAATCAGATTTTATAAGATGTACAGGCCGTCGCCGCTTGTAAGGGCGTATTTCTTAGAGGAAAAGCTCCAGACGCCGGCGAAGATATATTATAAATTCGAGGGCAACAATACGAGCGGAAGCCACAAGCTCAATTCCGCGATAGCGCAGGCATATTACGCTAAGAAGCAGGGGCTTAAGGGCGTAACTACGGAGACGGGCGCAGGCCAGTGGGGCACAGCGCTTTCGATGGCGTGCACTTATTTCGGTCTTGACTGTAAGGTTTATATGGTAAAGGTCTCATATGAGCAGAAACCGTTCAGGCGCGAGGTAATGAGGACTTACGGAGCGTCGGTAGTGCCGTCGCCGTCAGAAACGACAGAAGTTGGAAGAAAGATACTCGCCGAGCACCCCGGAACAACGGGAAGCCTTGGCTGCGCTATATCAGAGGCGGTAGAAGTCGCTACGAAAACCGAAGGATACAGATATGTTTTGGGAAGCGTGCTGAATCAGGTGCTTCTGCACCAGTCGATAATCGGTCTTGAAACAAAAATAGCGCTCGATAAATACGGAATCAGGCCGGATATCATAATCGGCTGCGCGGGAGGCGGTTCTAACCTCGGCGGACTTATTTCGCCGTTCATGGGAGAAAAGTTAAGAGGAGAGGCAGATTACAGGATAATCGCCGTTGAGCCGGCTTCATGTCCGAGCTTTACGAGAGGAAAATTTGCGTATGACTTCTGCGATACAGGTATGATATGCCCGCTCGCTAAGATGTATACTTTGGGAAGCGGCTTTATTCCGTCGGCGAACCATGCCGGAGGCTTAAGGTTCCACGGAATGAGCCCCGTGCTTTCGCAGCTTTACCACGACGGATATATGGAAGCGGTAAGCGTAGAGCAGACAAGCGTATTCGAAGCGGCTGAAATGTTCGCGAGAGCCGAAGGAACGCTTCCGGCTCCGGAAAGCTCGCACGCGATACGCGCGGCTATCGATGAAGCGCTTAAATGCAAGGAGATCGGCGAAGAGAAGACTATCGTATTCGGACTTACCGGAACAGGATATTTCGATCTTACAGCGTACGCTAAATATAATGACGGGGAAATGACGGATTATATCCCGACCGATGCGGAGCTTGAGGAGTCGTTTGCTAAGCTGCCGAAGGTGGAATAAATCAAGCGTGAATTTCAATTTAAAATAGTATTCGGAAACCTCGCGGATAGTACAAAATCCGGGAGGTTTTTTTGTACGCTATTTTAAGTTGACAATAAGTGCTTAAAAAGAGTATATTTTAATTGTAATTTGGATAACAGGCGCTTTTTTAGTATGTCTGAAAAACGTGGGATCATTTAAGAAAGAAGGGACAATTAGTTGAAAAAGAGCGGAAGTTTTTTTAAAAAACTCAGTGTGCTGGCTTTAGCTGCGGCTTTGACAGCGGGAATGGTGCCGTCGGTCTTTGCTGAGGAAGCAGCAGAAACAGGGGCTGTTGAGACTGACGATGTGCAGCAGCCTGAAGAAGATGTGTCGGCAGGCAGTGATTTTAATAAGCCCGTTATAGAAAAAATCGAGCTTGTACAGCAGGGGCAGACGCTTAGCGCAGGCGATACAGTTGAAGTCAGGATATATGCATATGACGCTGACAGCGGCATACGTGATATTGACGTTGAATTTGTTGATTCAACGGATATGAATAATGTTTTCAATATTTATCCGGAGTATGATGAAGCGTCAGGCTGCTATATCGGCAGACATGTGTTAGAGAATCTTGGAAACGGATCCGTAAGTATTAATAATGTTTATGTGGTGGATAATAATAGCAATTATCTGAACGGCAATGTAACAGATGAGAATGGGTATTTATATACATTTAATATTGAGAACGATATAGCTTCTAT